>CAJXPD010000007.1 GCA_913057785.1 uncultured Lewinella sp.
AAAGCGCATTGGAAGAAGAGTCGCAGCTCCGGCAGGGGCAAAGGTGATGGACATGCGTGGCAAAACCATCATCCCTGGCTTTGTGGACACGCATTCCCACTTTCGTCATCCCGTAAACTTGCACCGTGGACAATTCTGGCCGTACCTAACTAATTTAGCCTTCGGTGTCCTCACAACTAGGGATCCACAAACCTCTACTACCGATGTATTGACTTATGGGGACCTAGTCGAGACAGGACGGTTACTAGGGCCTAGAATTTACTCCACAGGTCCTGGGATATTCAGTAGCGAAATGATTAGCAGTCAGGAGCATGCTCGTGATGTAATGCGTCGATATAGCACCTACTACAATACGAAAACCATCAAAATGTATGCTTCCGGAAATCGCCAGCAACGACAATGGTTGATCGTAGCGGCCAAAGAGCAAAGCATAATGCCTACCACAGAAGGGGGGCTGGATTTTAAAGCTAATTTGACACAGGTAATCGATGGATATCCTGGGCATGAACATTCCTTCCCTATTTTCCCACTGTACCAGGATGTGATCGATCTAGTGGCTTTTTCTAGGACCGTATACACTCCTACCTTGCTGGTGGCCTACGGAGGGCCTTGGGCAGAAAACTACTACTACGCAACCGAGCGCCCACACGACAACCCAAAGCTGCTGCGCTTTATGCCACATGAAAATTTAGATATGCGTACCAGGAGAAGAAATGCAGGGTGGTTCATGGAAGAGGAACACGTATTCGAAGAACTCGCCCTCTTCACAAAAGACCTGGTAGAGGCGGGTGGAAGAGCTGGAGTAGGCAGTCATGGTCAGCTGCAAGGGCTAGGTTATCACTGGGAGTTATGGGCCATGCAGTCTGGAGGCATGAGTGAACACGATGCTTTACGGACAGCTACCATTCTGGGAGCGGAAGCCATTGGTTTAGATCAGGACTTAGGATCTTTGGAAGAAGGGAAATTGGCGGATTTGCTTGTTTTAGATCAGAACCCCTTAGACAACATTAGACATACCAACTCGATTCGTTATGTGATGAAGAATGGCCGACTGCTTGATGGAGATACGCTCGATGAAGTGTACCCCACGGTTACCAAAAGAGGCCGTTACTGGTGGCAGGATTATACGCCGGGAGATGTACCTGGAGTTAAGAAATAGTAGGCTCTGGTTAGACCACATATTGGAAAATCAAGGTGGATTATCGAAGTGTTTCTTCCTGATTCATCTTGATTTTCATGGTAGAAAGCCTCACTCAATTACCTGATCAACAATACCTTGAGCAGGTCAACTCCTAATTAGAGCTTTTTTTGTTTGTGGTAACCGCTGAAAACTGTCTTTGGGAAAACAGGATTCGCAGAGTACCTTTATAGCATATTGCCATGCAATACAAGACTTCACCTGTTTTCGTTCTCTCCTCAGTCTTATATAGTTGAGTTAGTCTCCTCTAATCCTCCGATATAACTTTGGAATGCTTATACTTGATTCCGGTTCAGACAGAGTTCCCTAGATTTTGCTATTAACTAACCCATCAATAAATATTTTCCAATGAAGAAATGGACAATACTGTTCGCTTGTCTTTCCTTATTGATTACAGCAAGTGGCTTTAGAGCTGCACAGAAGATTTTGAAAGCCCAGCAGACCCCAGGTGCTTACAAAGTCATGGAGGTAGTAACGCTTTGGAAACTACTTAGCTACGATTATCAACCCAATCGAGATACGGACGGAACCTGGCTTATGGAAGGATTCCGATCTAAATATGCCATGGCAAAAAAATATGTGTCTCCGGATATTTTGGCGGCAACTTATGGGACACCTGTCTTCTTGGAAGGCCCACATAAAGAAGATATGGATTTCAACAGTACGACCTCGTTCGGGCACTATAATCCGGCATTCATTTCAAAGGTAACTGCTGATGTTAAGACGGTGTTGGCCAATCCTTTTTTTAGAGGCCTGATCAAAGAGACTTATCCTAACTTTGAAGGTATGGCAAAGACGTACAAGAATGCTTACCTCTACATCAACGAAAAACCTAAGAGGCTAAAAGGAATCAGAAAAAGCTATTTGCGACAATTACGGCAAAAGAGCGGAACTACGGAAGGGTCTATGCAGGAGACCTTTAGAGCTTATGCGGACAGCCAGGATGAAGAATCTGATTGGTATGAAGCCGTTACCGCTCCATCCTTTTGGGTTAGAAGATCCATCGATGGCACCGACAAGCAAATCTACGAGTTACTCAATCTGATTATTACTGAAATGGAAAAAGACTAAGCATAATGCTCCTCGAATGGCTTCTATATTTTACTAGAATACTCAAAGAAGCCAATCTTTTCCAACTCGGCTTTTAAAGCTGTAACCATCGACTCGGTAGGAGAGTGGACTGGCGGGCTAAACCAGCCGCAGTCCACTCCAATTATTTTCATGAAGGCCTTGCCGGCACCGATACCTCCGTATTTCTGTAGTAGTTGAACTACCTGCACCGATTTATATTGGAGTGCTTCTGCTTTTTCAAAATCTCCTCCTTGAAAGGCGCCAATAAGTTCATTATATAAAGGCGCAACATAATTGTAAGTACTTCCTACAGCACCTTCACCGCCAATTACTAAACTAGATAATAATGCCTCATCAGTACCCCACAATATACTGTACTTGGCCTCGCTATAGCGCCTACAGGCGTGAAACTCCATGATATTGGAATGAGTATACTTAATGCCAGCTAAGGTCGGTATTTTTTTCTCTCCTAACCGGAGAAATTCTAGCATAGAAAAATGGCCACCGGTCAATGCGGGTATGTGGTAATAGTAGAAGGGTAGGGAAGGGGCACTATCGGCGATCAGTGCGCAAAAATCCACCAAGTCCGATAAATTACCAGGCTTTAGAAAGTAAGGACATAAAATGGCTATGCCATCCATATTGCTTTCTTCTGCTAAAGCTGCAAGCTCCTGCATTTCTTTTATACTCGTACCACCTACCATGAAGATCGCATCGAGGGTTCCTTTAACTGCTCCCCAACGCTCCATAACGAGTTCTTTCTCTCGTCTAGATAAAGAGGCACCTTCACCAGTAGTACCGCAAACGAAGGCACCATTCACTCCATTATTACTGTATAATTTGGCTAGTTGATCAATCTGTCCGAGTGCTAGGGCTCCTTGATTGTCAAAAGGCGTAAAAGGAGCAGCAATTAGTCCGGTCAGTTTCTTCATTCTTTGACTTGTTTAAGTGAGTTATAAGTGTATTTAATGGCTGTAGAGCTATTCTGCTTAAAGCCTAAGCTCAGTAGACTTCCCAGGATAAAACTGGTGCTGAGCCCGGTGAAGGCATAGAGGAGTAGATGAGTGGAGGTAAATTCCTTTATATAGTACTGCAGTAGACCACTTAGCAATAATCCCAATAAAGCACCAGATGCATTGGCTTTCGGGTTAAATATTCCCAGTAGAAACACACCGCCTAAGCCTCCGGCGAACAAGCCAACGATCAGGTTAAATTGATCCCAGAGCGAGGAAATTCCCCAGGTAGCCATCATCAATGCAAGGCCAGTTCCGACTACACCAATTATTACAGTGAATATTTTCGCTAGTCTTAGATAAAAAGCCTCTGATTTATCCGCTTTGTACAAGCGATAGAAATCTGTGGTCAAGACAGTAGATACCGAATTCATACTGCTATCTAAGCTAGACATAGAAGCCGCAAAAATAGCCGCAATTAAAAGACCAGAAATACCCTGCGGTAGGCTCCTGATGATAAACCATGGAAAGACCGCATCGGTCTTCTCTAATGTCGGATTCAATAATTCTGGTTCTGCATGGTAATACACAAATAGGAGCGTCCCTAAAGTGAAGAATATCAGGCTCGATGGAAGTGCCATCCAAGCGCCAATTCGTATGCTTTTGGCAGCGCTTTGCTCGTCTGCAGTAGTTAGATATCTCTGAATAACCGTCTGGTCACTGCCGTATGAAATCAAGTTCGTAGCCAATCCTCCGATTATGACCACCCAAAATGTTGGTTCTGAAAAGCTCCAATTGAAGTCAAAGATTTTGGTTTTATCGAAATCGCTTATCGTCGTCTGTATCGTTTCCATGTCCATATGAAAGTAGAGAATGAACAGAGAAAGTAGCGCTCCACCTAGCAAAACAATCACCTGCAGTACATCTGTCCAGATAACTGCTTCAATTCCACCTAGCACCGTATACAGAATACTCAATAACCCCATAGATAGAATACACAATTCCACATCAATCCCAGTCACCACAGAAAGTGCTAGAGAGGGGAGGAGCAATACTATTCCTAGCCGGCCAAGCTGTAGAAAAATATACATCAGGCTACCGGTCCATCTGGTCCATCGATTGAACCGAAGCTCTAGATATTCATAGGCGGTGGTTAGATTGAAGCGTCTATAAAACGGAAGGAAATATCGGATAACTAATGGCGCGACCATAATGATGGTCATCATCAAAAAGAAGTAGAGCCAATCTGTGGCAAAGGTTTTGGCAGGGATCGCCATAAAGGTGATGGCACTCAGCTGCGTCCCAAATATACTGAGGCCAGCAGCCCAGGAGGGTATGCGTTGTCCTCCCTTAAAAAAATCTGCAGTTGAATGTTGTTTTCTGGAGAATCGAATGCCGATTCCAACAAGCATAGCCAAATACAGTCCTAGAATCCAATAGTTCAAGTAGCCAAATTCTCTTTGCTGTTCTATGGTGAGCACTTGAATGGCATCTGTGCGAATACAGGGAGAAATTTCCCCGGAAGCCAAAATAAGCTGATTATTCCATTTAACGGCTTGGGCGGTGACTGGTGGAGTATCAGGAATGTCCCCCAATTTGGTCCAAGTCTGTGTGATCGTATGAAAAGACCAAATGGTGGAACTAAAGCCTGGATGGAACTTCATGAGGGAATCTCTCTGCAAACTAACGAAGCTTGAAGAAGAATCTCTATTCAGCCTGGCATTCAATTGCTCAATCCGGTTAAATATCGGGCCGCCATCACCTCCAATCAGTAGAATATGATTAGCACCAATGGTCACTCCAGTACCTGCCGCGCTGGGAAAATCTGAGTCGCTTACAGATTTGATCGAAGCCCATTCTCCCTTCCTAGGGTTATATACCCAGCTATCTGATAGAAAAGTAGTTGTATCTACTTCCTCTGCTTTATACCTGCCCTTAAAGAGATAGAAACAATTTGTTTCTCCATTATTCTGCACTAATCCCACGGCGTGAGTTCTGGGAGATCCAGGCCAAGGCTGGAGCTCTTGCCAACCATTTGCTAAATCATCTATGTTTAATCTAGCGAAGATCTTTTTGCCGGTTTCTAGATTTGTTCCGGCAATGTATATCGTACGGCCTAAAATATCTCCACTTAGATTGGCTAGGGGTTGAGGCAAAGAGGGGAGCGTTTCCTTCAATAATTCATGCGTCTCTTTATTCCATTTGAGCAAAAATGCTTCATCGGTTGATTCTCCGTATCGCTCACCACCTAAGCAAAGTAGTCCTTCGTCAGTACTAACGGATAATCCATAAGCAATTGGCGAATCGAGTAGAAACAAATTGTTTCCGATCCATTTATTCGACTGTATATCAAACAGATACGTCTGCTTATGGTAGGCCTTTTGGCCGCCGTCCCAGGCGGGACCTTCTGGGAAATTCGCGCCTCCTGCTACAATGAGCATACCATCATGAATACCGGTAAAGGCACCAGCTAAGCCAGGTTGAATCGTTTCAGATGGAGGAGCAGGTAAGGCTGGCCAGGTTGACCAATGTAGCTCCAAGGGTAGGGGAGTTGCCCATGAAAGTATAGGCATGAGCAGGACGCAAAGCGAAACGAGTCTAAAGCGGTTCATAATTTTGTTGAGGATTTCCGTTCCAATAAAGGTGGGTAAATTATTCTCAATTTTCAATTCTCAGGGAGAGGGATGTATTTCCTAAAACATCTACTTAACATAATATAAATTATGAGGCAATTATATAAAAAGGACTTATTGAGCAGCGCATCGTGCAAAACTATTTCATCTGCATATAACTTCTCTAGAAAGATTTGAATCAATACAACGACTGGAATAATTTCTTCAGCTTTATTGTCGGCAAGTCATGCTTGAACTTTTATGAGAAAATCTCAGGCTACTAATTTCTTATCAAGCCTACGCTACGATACTATGTCAAGCATTACTTATACAAATTCTAAAGGTGCCTGGCTGTCCATAGCGCCGAAATAAACCGAATCGTAGCACAGAAATGCGGCCCAGCAGAAATAATTTATAACTCCCCTACTCTATGTGGCCCTTACAGTAAAGAAACAAATTGTTTCCATTAAACAACTGAATATCAGTTGTTTATAAACAATATAAGCAATGGTAGTCAATGCAATATCATCGTAAATATAGCCACATTGAATTCGTTTTCACAACAAAACTAGCAGCAGTTGCAGAAAGTTATCCGTTCTAGATGGTAGTGAAAGAATGGAGGACCACTACCCTATTTTAGACTTAGATTCACAACCTCCATTGCATCCATAAAATTGATTTTATAATCTCCACGAAAATAAATGAACGAAGAGATGAAAATTCGGCTGTGCGCTCTGGTCTTTTTTTGCTTGTATTATATGGCTCCTAGTTTTACGCAGGTTGAGCATTCAAGTAAAAAACAAGCGATCTACGCCAATCTTGGCTCGGTTATTTTTGAAAATCAATTGTCGATAAATTTTGAACGACTTCTTTTTGAATCCGGACCTAGGCTAGAAACTCGCCTTAAGCTTAATGCAGGTACTTATCTCAGCAATAACTACGATTACGAGCTTTCCGCAGAAATATACTCTAACTATTTGAGTGCCTCCATTCTACAACTCATCCCCTTGGGAAAAGTACAATTTGAATTAAACATAGGATTAGCCAGAACTCAATTTAGTACGCTTGAGGACACACAGAGTCGAAGCAAATTTAGCGCATACTCCTTAGCGGGTTTACGCTACGCTAAAGATCATCTGCTCGTCCGCTTAGGCTTTGGCAATTTTGAGTTATTTCATCTAGGTGTGGGATATCAATTCTAGATCGAAATCATTGCGCATAGGTAACAATCGAACTTGCTTTATATCCAATTCTATCTGCAATAAATTCAACCTGCTGGTTCCCAGGCACGCTGATGGGTTTGGTATATACTTGCCACGACCCTGCTCCTTTGTTCTCGTCTGCATTTGCAATGAATCGATATGCTAAGCTCGCCCCTTCTGTAGCACAAGAAAGTGACAGCCGCCCGTCGTTCATCTCAGCGGTTGGGCTGTTCACCACTGGAGCCTTCTGACCTGGCCAAAGCTTTTCTATCAATTCCGGTTCTGGCATAAGTCCGGTATCTTCAAAAGAATTCACCCAACGATCGCATTCGGCACTCAGCTCTGCCAAAATCTCTTTATAGGCTGGATCCTGGGCAAGGTCTTTGATTTCATGTGGATCCGATTGTGTATCAAACAACTCTTCCTTTGGCTTTTTATCCCGAAACCATTGGGCTTGGATTTCAGTAATTTCTCCTGACTCCTTTAATCTATGCAGTTCTTGCATGATTGCCATTTGCTCCCTATACGCCACGGGTAAGAACATCGATTTTTCCGGTTGGTAATATCTAATATATTTGTAGCGCTTATCTCTAATAGCTCGATTGGTATCGTACTGGGCATCAAATCGATCTGCCGCTGCCCTGATGTATTTACGTTTTTCCTTCGTCGCCTGCGGTCCCAAAAAGGCTAGGCCATCCAAAGGATACGCTGATTCAGCTCCTGTTAAAGAGAATGTGGTTGGAGCCAAATCGATGAAACTCAACAGATCATCATTCCTTGTTTGGGCCATCTGCTTACCTGGGAATCGAATGATCAACGGAACCCTAAGACCAGAATCATACAGCAATCGCTTATGGCGAGGTAAAGGTCCTCCATGATCCGTATACCAAAATATGATTGTGCTGTCCAATAGACCATCCTCTTCCAGTTCCTTGAGCACCTCTCCTACCTGAAAGTCCATTTCTCGAATATTGGAATACATTCTACGCACATCTTTCACGCCAACCTCTGTATCCGGTAGATAAGGAGGGATCGGAACTTGTAGCTCAGGATCAACCCAGAGTGAGTCCTCTGCCTTTCGCCAGATGCGTGACTCGTGCGTCACTTCAAAATTAAAAACAGCGAAAAAAGGCTGATTGGGATCACGATTTCTCCAATGAGCTTGTCGACCACTTTCATCCCAAGCCGAGACAGTAGGTCTGAATTGATAATCCATTTTAGCATTGTTGGTGCAGTAGTAACCCGCTCCCCGCAAAACCTCACTCATCATCTTAACGCCAACTGGTGGGACGGCTTCGTAAAAGCTAATACCCTCCGGCATAAATCGAGAGCGTTTTGCCGCCTCTTCATCAGAAATATTCGCATACCAAGGACCAGTCCTCATGTGATTAGCCCCTATATGAGTCGGATACATTCCGGTGGAAATTGCTGCTCGACTCGGAGCACATACGGGTGAAGGAGAAAAAAAATTGTCATAACATATCCCCTCTGCTGCTAGTCTACTGATGTTAGGTGTTTGGATGGTGCTATCGCCAAATGAGGGGATAAAAGGGCTCAAGTCTTCCGCTACTAGCCACAGAATATTTGGTCGTTCTGGCAAGGATAATTCGGCTTCCACTTCTGTATTCTCCCCTATTTTCTCTGGCTTACAGCCAAAAAGCAACAGGAAGGCGGAGAAGCATAACAAGTACTTATACGTTGATGCTGGCATTTCGTTGATTTTGCGTTTTTGATTCAAAGATTAAAGATAAACATTGTTGTTGTTTGACTGTGCTGCTAATCCCCTTTCGAATGCCACAAACCAAATTGGGACTTGACTTTATCTTAAAAAATCCTTTACATTTGCAATACTACAAAATAGTATTCATGAAAAAAGGATCGAAACTTGGTGAGTTTGAAGAGATTGTCATCTTGACCGTTGGCATCTTAGGAGATAACGCCTACGGCGTCACGATTAAGGATGAAATAGAGGACAGAGTACGGCGAGAAGTTAGCGTTGGAGCGCTACAAACCACGCTCCGTAGATTAGAAAAGAAAGGGTTCCTATCGGCCAAACAAGGAGACGGTTCGGCTAGTAGAGGCGGGCGACCAAAATTGTACTTCTCCATTACTCCCTATGGGAAAAAAGCCATTCAAGAAAGCAGAGACGTACGTAATTCTCTATGGGATGCCTTGCCTCCTGGATTATTGAATGAAATTGCCTAAGACCATGAATGCACCACCGAAATGGCCTTTCAGACTCTTAAAATTATTCTGTAGAAAGGAATACCATTTAGATATCGAGGGAGATCTCCTGGAATTGTACGAACGAAGAGTGCAACGCCTAGGTCCGAAGAAAGCCAAACAGAAACTTTGGAAGGATGTGATCTTCCTTTTCCGCCCTAGCATGATACGATCTATATTACCCGACTTAAATACTTCACCCATGCTTAAGCATCACCTACAAATGGCCTTCCGGCATATCAGCCGGGATAAAACCTCTTTCCTAATCAACCTCATTGGTTTATCCGTCGGACTGACAGCAGTGCTACTGATCCTGCTTTGGGTTCAGGATGAATGGCAATATGACAAGTTTCATACAAAAGACGATCGTCTTTACAGCGTGTATCAGAATTATGACCGCCCTACCGGAGCACATACCACTGTTCGAACCCCTACCCCATTAGCCACTGCTTTGGCAGAGGAGTTACCAGAAGTAGAACAAGCTGTGGCTGTCAATGACTTTTTTCAATGGCGGAATTCCTTGGGGCTCTTGTCAAAAGACGGAGAGTCAGTTGAAGCAAAGGCACTCATGGCTAGCCATGACTTTTTCGAAGTATTTTCCTTTGATGTCTTGACAGGGAATTCAGCTATGACCATGCAGCGAAAAGACCTGATTGCTATTTCGGACCAACTGGCTAAAAAGCTGTTTGGGTCCACCGAAGAGGCCTTAGGTAAAAGCCTTGAATGGGACCATTCTGGATTTAAAGGCTTATTTCAGGTAAGCGCCATTTTTTCAGCTCCTCCACAGAGCTCCAGTCTGCAATTTGATGTGTTATTTAGCATCGAACACCTGTTGGACAATGATCGATGGGCTGGCAATTGGACCAATAACTATGTCCGCACCTATTTTGTTCTATCACCAGATACTGACATAGAATCCTTTAATCCCAAGATTGATCAATTACTCTCTAGTAAAGAAGAGAAATACAGATCCTCCTTAGTATTCGCTGAACCTTTTTCAGATCAATATTTATATGGCCGTTTCGAGAACGGGAAAGTGGCAGGTGGAAGAATTGCCTATGTTCGATTATTTCTACTCCTAGCTGCAATGATTCTCATCATAGCTTGTATCAACTTTATGAACCTTTCTACGGCCAAAGCGAGCATTAAGATGAAAGAGATTGGGGTGAAGAAAACCCTGGGTGCTTCGCGATCTAGTCTTGCGACTCAGTTCTTGACAGAATCCATTTTGATGGCCTTTATGGGAATTACCTTAGCCCTTCAGCTAGCGTACCTGCTTCTCCCCTTCTTCAATCGCATTGCGGATAAGGATATTTCAATCCCGATCAATCCCAGTTTCTTTACGGGTACAATAGTCCTTGGTTTAGCCACGGGCTTAATCGCTGGTAGTTATCCAGCGCTGTACCTTTCCGGATTTCGTCCAATTACCATTTTACGAGGCAAATTACCTTCCTTATTTGGCGAGCTGTGGATCAGAAAGGGTTTAGTCATATTTCAGTTTTCGCTTTCCCTGTTGTTGGTTACCGCACTTCTAGTAGTTAATGATCAGATTCAATTCATCAAGGAAAAGCAGCTAGGCTATGATCGAGACAATGTAATCTCCTTCCAGTTCAAGGGTGAGGTTTATGACAACTGGTCAGGCTTACAAGACGGAAAATCGAATGAGACCTTTTACCGTTTCATGGAACAGCTCCGTAAAACACCCGGGATTCAAACCGCTTCCACCATATCATTTGGGAACCTACTGGACAAAATTGCGGGGCAATCAGGCGTGAGTTGGAAAGGGCAAACCGAAGAAGAAAAAGGGATATCCTTTAAGTCACCAGTAGTGGGCTATGACTTTATTGAAACCATGGGAATACAGTTAAAGGAAGGCCGCACCTTCTCTCCGGAATTCAAAGACCATTATCATCGTATCATGCTCAATGAAAGTGCCGTAGAACTAATCGGATTAGATGATCCTGTAGGCAAGACCTTGCGGATGAATGGTGGAGATTGCGAAATTATTGGTGTGGTAGAGAATTTCCAACATGGCTCCCTATACGACATGATCGAACCCTTTATCTTTCGATTTGATATCAATGGCGGTAATGTGCTAGCAAAGATTCAGTCTGGAACACTGGCGGAGACCTTACCCCGCTTGGAAGAATTGCACGAAGAATTCCTTCCTGGACGCGCCTTTGAGTACACCTTCTTAGATGAGGACTATTTAGCCCTGTACAAATCTGAGTCGCAAGTGGCTATTCTCTCCAGATACTTCGCGGGCTTGGCCATTATTGTTTCTTGTTTAGGCCTGTTTGGTTTGGCCGTATTTACAGCTGAGCGTAGAAGGAAAGAGATTAGTGTTCGCAAAGTGCTGGGTGCCTCCATCTACAGCATTATGCATTTGTTGAGTTTTAGCTTTACGAAGGTGGTTCTAGGAGCGGTTCTGATTGCCACTCCCCTAGCCTATTGGGTATCGAGCAACTGGCTCAACAACTTCAGTGAGGGCATTAGCCTTTCTCCCTATTACCTTCTGGTACCCAGTGTGAGCGTGCTACTTTTGTCCTGGCTTACCGTGAGTTATCAAACCTATCGGGCTGCTAAAGTGAATCCATCCCGTGCATTGCAGGAGCAATAGGACTGTTCGTTTATGGACAGTTTTCGTTCACATGTGAACAGCAAAATATGGATACATCGTTAGATGTTTTACACTAAATACTTGTATATCAAGTTATTATACTAATTGGCATAAGCCTTGTATTTTTCCCAGTGTAGTTCATAAACCACCTATCTATGCTTCGTCATTTCATCACCTTGAGCCTGCGTAATTTTAAGCGTAATCGCACTACATTTCTCATCAATCTCTTGGGTCTATCCACTGGATTAACCTGCGTTATCTTGATCTACTTGTGGGTAAGTGATGAAAAGACCATCGACCACTTCCATTCTACCGATGAGCAGTTGTATCAAGTGATGAACAATCTAGAGTTGCCTTTTGATGTTCTCACTTTGGAGAGTACTCCCTATCAAATGGCGAGCAGCCTAGAGCAGGAGATGCCGGAAGTGGAAGCAGCGGTTGCCATCAACGATTTCTTTACTTGGCGGCATAAGGAAGGAGTGATTTCACACGCAAAAACCAAAGTAGAGGTTAAAGGCTTGTATTCAACTTCCTCCTTCTTCGAGGTATTTCCTCTTAAAATCCTCATGGGGCAGCCTCAAGAGCTTCTTCAACGAAAAGATGAAATTATAATATCTAAGACCTTGAAGGACAGGGTTTTTCCAGATTTATCTAATCCAATAGGTGAAATATTAGAATTCGACCATTCAACCTACAATGGGAAGTTTAAGGTTGCAGGTGTTATGGCAGGACCACCTCCTAATGCTACCTGGCAATTTGATTTTATTCTACATTTCGATGCACTACTCGAACAGGATCCGGGAGCAAAGCAGTGGACGACCAATGCAGCAAAGACTTTCCTATTGTTGAGGAAAGACACTGACCCTGAGGAATTTAATGGGAAGATCGCCAATTACATTAATGATAGAAATCAATTCTCCAATGCTTTCACCCCCTTTGTACAAAAATTTAGTGACAAATACCTGTATGGAAACTATGTCTCTGGAATTCAAAGCGGAGGGAGAATAGAATATGTAAAGCTCTTCTCTCTAATAGCCATCATTATATTACTGATCGCTTGTATCAACTTCATCAACCTTTCTACAGCTCAAGCATCGCTGAAAAGCAAGGAAGTTGGCGTAAAGAAGACCTTTGGCATTGGTAGAAGTACCCTCATCTGGCAATATCTAGGAGAATCGCTTCTACTAACAGCTTTCGCTGTATTATTGGCCATACAGCTAGCTTATTGGCTCCTACCCGCATTTAATCACATTGCTGGCAAGGAACTCAGTCTGGCCTTCAATAGCAGCACAGTGATTGCCTTACTGGTCATTACACTAGTGGCAGCTCTACTTGCTGGGATTTATCCTGCCTTCTACCTTTCCGGGTTCAAACCTGTCGAAGTTCTAAAGAGTAAAATACATCTATCTCGGAGCGAAGGTTGGATTCGAAAGGGCTTGGTGATTTCTCAATTTACCTTGTCTATTCTTTTCATAGTTGGGCTATGGGTAGTCCGTCAACAGATCGATCTAGCTCAAACCAAAAATATGGGCTATGACCGGGACAATGTGATCAGTTTTGATTGGAAGGGCCATCTCTATGATCAATGGAATGGGCTGTTGGACGGAAAATCCAATGACAATTTCTACGCCTTCATGCGCCGGCTAAAGGAGGTTCCAGGCGTAGTCAATGTCAGCAATATGAGTGGGAATATCCTGAATGATATCTACGGTCAAACTGGGATAACATGGAGCGGACAGGAAGAAGAGAAAGACTTTCACTTCCAGTCCCCATTGGTTGGTTTTGATTTTATAGAGACACTTGACATTACGTTACTAGCTGGACGATCCTTCTCAGAAGAAATGGGAGATGATTATGCAAAGGTGATCGTCAATGAGGCTACCGTAGAGCTCATGGGGCTAGAAGAGCCGATTGGTCATGTAATTGGTTTAAATGAAGGCAGCGAAATAGTGGGCGTGGTCGAAGATTTCCACTATGGCTCTATTCGAAATGGCATTGAACCGCTCATCTTTAGATGTGAACAGAATGGTAGGAACATCTTAGTTAGAATCAAGGCAGGAAGTGAAAAAGCCACCTTGGAACGCCTCAAACAGCAATACGAAGCCTTTCTGCCAGGCTACTCCTTTGAATTTAGTTTCTTGGATGATGATTATCAGGCACTTTATGAGGCGGAACAGAAGGTATCTTCCCTTTCCTGGTACTTTGCTTGTCTTGCCATCCTGATTTCTTGCCTAGGGCTATTTGGATTAGCCACCTTTACTGCAGAGCGGAGACGGAAGGAAATTAGCATTAGAAGAGTCCTCGGGGCGAGTAGTTTGAGGATTGTAAAGCTATTGAGTCGGGACTTTACACAAACCGTTCTAATAGCCATTTTAATTGCGCTTCCGATTAGTTATCTGCTGGCTAAAAATTGGTTAGCCAGCTTCGCCAGCAGTATAGAGCTTCCACCAGCTATCTTTATCGGCACAGGGACCTTGGTATTGTTGATTGCCTGGTTAACCGTTGGGTTTCAGACCTATCAGGCTGCTAGGGCCAACCCCATTCATGCCCTAAAAGAAGACTAGTTGTCAACCATACTAACTCTGATGGCGAATTGCAAATAACGGGTATCTGTTCCCAAGATTCTGGTGACCAACTGACCTAATAATCCCTTTAGTAAGGAATCTCCTTCGTACCGGTTTATACCTTGGAAATATTCTATCTGAAAGTTGTGCTTGTCTAAAGTTTTGCGCAAACTTTTTTCCGTGAAAAAACGAAAATGGGTTTTATCCAATATCCCTGCCTCTTTGTACTCCCAATCTTTCTTAATCAACAATTCATATAAATTAAGGATGTGCCGCACATTCGGTATCGATGCGACCAGGACTCCTCCTGGTACCAGCTTTGACTGAATACTGCGAAAGAAGTGATCGTGATCTGTCATGTGCTCTATCACATCATTACAAATGATCAAATCGAAATACCCTTCCGGCAGTTCCTGTACCCTTTCCTCATACGTACCTACCAAGACTTTATCTAAGACTTCTCCAGCCATTTCCGCAGCTACCGGTGCGGGCTCCAAGCCCCAGTATTCATTAGTTCGATCTAAGTTGGCTCGAAAGCGGCCTTCCCCACACCCCACCTCCAACACCCTTTCGTAGTTTTCGGGTAAGGCTGGTATCATTTCCTTCCGATGATGGATATAATAATTCGAGTCAGTGCTCATCCCAATCATATGATATATGTTAAGCATTCAAGATAGATATATTCTTCTCCATAAGGCAAGTTTTTGCCCTTCCAGGCCAACAACTTGCAAATTCTGATTGATTTACTTAACAAAAGTGAAAATAATTTATTATATTTACATTTGTTAAGTAAATGTATCGCTATGAAGTCTCAGAGTTTAGGAGAATTTGAAGAGCTTGTCTTATTAACGGTAGCTGCCCAACATGATACAGCCTACGGGGTATCCATTAAGGAAAGCTTAGAAAAGGAATTGGATAAAAAGATTAACATCAGCGCTGTACACGTGGCACTTAAGCGGATGTCCGACAAAGGATACGTTAATGCGCGTTTTGGTGGCATTACGCAGGATCGTGGAGGGAGACGTAAGAAGTATTATGTGATCACGGCCTTTGGCAAACAGATGCTGGATAAGCAATTTGAAATTCGCAATAGTCTTTATCAAAGGATACCTAATATTTCCTTTTGATGAAGTTGGTTAAAAATATCTCACTGGCCGCGATGAAGCTCTTTTTGGCCCACTCTTCGTTTTTTTATCGCCACGTAGCGATGCTATGTGACTCAAAAAAAGCCTCAATTGAGCCAAAAATATTGTCCATTTCGGCTCAGCAGACATTCTTAAACAACTTCAATAAATGAAGAATAGCCCACCCAACTTAGCGCTACGATTCCTTCGCTGGTTTTGTAAGGAGGATTTTATTGAGGAAATAGAAGGGAATTTACTAGAAGTTTTTGAAAGCCAATTTGAGGAAGAATCCAGATGGAGTACACTGTGGTTCTACTGGCAAGTTATTACCCATTTTCGACCCGACTTTATTAAACCCAACCCACTCATGACCTTCTTTTCAAAAAGCCTTTTACGCCATAATCTCTTAATCAGCTATCGCTCATTTTTAAGAAACAAAAGATCTTTTTTCATTAACCTGACCGGTTTATCGGCTGGCTTGGCATGTGTTCTACTCATTTATCTTTGGGTAGCTGATGAATGGCAATTTGACCGGTTTCATGAAAATGACCAGCAGTTATACAGAGTCCTTCAGAATCATACTTCGCCTAGCGGTATCAATACTTGGAAGAATACTCCTGAACCTTTAGCCGACGCCCTACAAGCGGAGGTACCTGGAATATCCGAGGCGATATCGGTCAGCAGTAAAGAAGAAAGCCCGGGAGGGGTGTTGAGCAATGGCGAACATTCTAGCATTAGCCGAGGGATTTATGCTAGTCCTACCTTTTTCAATGTGTTTAGCTTCCCACTAAAGGAAGGCACGATCGAACAGGTGCTTACGAGAAAGAATTCAATAGTACTATCAGAAAAAACCGCCAAGAAGCTCTTCCCACAAGAACAATCTTTCATTGGTAAGACCGTCAAATTCAGAGATCAAGCTTTGGAAGTAAGTGGCATGTTTAAAGATGTTCCATCCTACTCCTCCCTACAGTTTGACTTCGTCTTATCTATCGATCTGATGACCGACATGGATGAATATGCCGGACAATGGAACGGAGACTATGCACGAACTTATGTCCTATTAAATGATCATTCGGAAGCGGAGAAGATCAGTACTAGTCTTGGCGAGTTCTTGAAAACGGGAGTGGCTCAGCGCAAGCGCTCTACTTTATTCTTGCAAAAATATAGTGATCAATACCTGCACGGGAATTTCAAAGATGGTTTCCTGGCTGGAGGTAGAATCTCCTATGTAAAGTTATTCTCCATTACGGCTCTATTCATTCTCTTAATTGCCTGCTTCAATTTTATGAACCTGTCCACGGCACAGGCTGGATTGAAAATGAAAGAAATTGGAGTGAAGAAAACGATGGGAGCCCAAAAATACATCCTAGTAGGGCAGTTTCTAACAGAGTCCTTACTAATGAGTTTTCTGTCTCTTGTGATGGCACTCTGCTTAATGGCTTTCTTAATCCCTTATTTCAATCAACTTACTGGTAAGTCCTTGGGGCTGGTTTTCCGCTGGCAAACGGTAGGCGTGATTTTAGCCATTGTTTTGATCACAGGGTTTGTAGCTGGCTCTTATCCCGCTTTTTATCTCTCCAAGTTCCAACCTAAAGTGGTATTGAATGGGGATTGGCAAGGAGCAGCAGGGGGTGCTTGGCTAAGAAAAAGTCTGGTGGTATTGCAATTTAGCTTATCCGTGCTTTTCATGGTTTCTGTGTTTATTGTACATGGGCAGTTGAAATATATCCAGGATAAGCATCTTGGATTCGATAGAGATAATGTAATTCAGTTTAATCGTGCGGCTTTCACTGGAGACTATAAGACGTTTTTGCAGGAGCTCGACAAGATCCCGGGTGTACAGAACGTGGCCAACATGGCTACGCCAATCTTGGCTGGAGGCGGAGGGCAGAGCGGCTATTCCTGGAGAGGCCAAGAAGAGGATAAGAAATACCTCTTTAAATCTCCGATTATTTCCTACAATGTGATCGAAACGCTTGACATGGAATTGCTTGCAGGTAGGACTTATTCTGAGGAATATGGAGACGAAAAAAATAAGATCATTATCAATGAATCAGCCCGCCAAATGATGGGATTAGAAGATCCGATCGGAATGCAAATAGACTATGGAGACAATAAAAGAGAGATCATCGGCGTCGTGGACGATTTCCACTACGGATCTATACATCAAGCTGTAAAGCCCCTGATTTTCCGCATGTATCCTGGAGGCAGACGCGTCATTGCTCGGCTTGAAGCAGGCAACGAACGTGAATCGCTTGCCCAGATCGAAACTTTATACGAAAAGCACCATCCCCCCTACCCTTTCAAATATACTTTCTTGGATGAGCAATACCAGCGTCTCCATGAATCAGAAAGCAAGGTAGCTAGCCTCTCCACGTATTTCACGGGGCTTGCTATACTGATTTCAACCTTGGGCATCCTAGGCTTAGCTATGTTCATGGCCGAACAGCGGTCCAAGGAAATCGGCGTGCGGAAGGTCTTAGGAGCTACCGATTGGAACATCATCCAGCTATTGGGGTCAAGTTTTACCCGACTCATCCTGTTGGGCGTAATCATTGCTTTGCCCGTTAGTTACTGGGGTGCACAGCAATGGCTAGGTCAATTCGCCTATCATATGGACTTGAAATGGTGGTTATTTATGGCAGCAGCACTGATTACCATTACCATTGCCACCCTTGCCATCTTGATACAAGCTTGGAAGGCCGTCAATGTGAGTCCAGCGGTATGTCTAAGAAATGAATAAGCCAAAGCGTACGAGCAGGGCAATTCTATAATTGCCCTAGCAGTGCTTTTACTCTCATCATTTTGCCGCCGTCGATTGCTTTTACGCCTAGTTTGTTTAAGGTGAAACTAGCTTGTTGACTTCGACGGCCATCGTAGCTATAAGTAAGAACTGGTTTGTTCCAACTTCTAATCTTGTTAATGTGGATTTGGATCTCGTCGTAAGGAATGTTTAGAGCTCCTAGTACGTGATCTCCAACGAATTCTTGGATGGTGCGGACATCTAGGATGACGAAGCGACGGTCAGCTGTCGCAAGATTAGTCAGTTGCTGATGGCGCTGAAATAGTGTTGCATTGATTTCCATAATCGAGATAAGGGATTAATTGTTAGGGAAGTATCATCGATTAAGTGTCTGTTCCACGAGCTTTTGTATGACCTGGATACTATCTGGTCTTCCTTAAAGATATGGGAATCTCAGCCCTAAATCAAGTGACTTATGTTAAAGGCAATGGTGATTTTTGCAACGGTCTTATTGAATATGAAGCGGTTAGATTTGATCTAATTTGTATCTCCAAATCATTCGCAACACCTTATCGGCATATTCTGGGTCGGTAGCATAGCCATTTCGTTGCATGCCTTCGGCCCAGGCCCTGTAGTTCCAGCTAGGATAATACAAGAGATTGCGATAGTACCCTTTACTCTGAAGATATCTTCCGAAATCTTGGTAACTGTCTCGAATGTAACTGTACTTTTTAAAGCATTGCTGGGCTAAATAGGGTTGATTAGCTTGGTAGCTGCCATATTCTAGGGTGTTCTTGCAATAACTCATACCTAGCCAATCCCGTTTGGCCTTAATCCCGAAGTGATTGTTAGCGGATTTTGCCAGTTCGCTCCTACCCCATCCACTTTCCAAACCAGCAACGGCCAAAATCAAAGGGGCTGGAATTTTGGTCTGTTCACTGAGTTCTTTTGCTAAGTAGCCATAATTTTTCACGTAGGCCCTCACCTGCCAAGGTCTATTGAATTCGTCAATATCTGTGGTAAAACCTAGTTGAACAAACGCAAATAACAAAATGAAATAGAAAGCAAATTTTCTCTGCTGCATGTACATTGGGTGTTTAGGAAGTGTTTGGCTCTACTTGTAATTTGCAAACACTAATAACGAAGAATT
Source organism: uncultured Lewinella sp. (assembly GCA_913057785.1). Classification (GTDB taxonomy): domain Bacteria; phylum Bacteroidota; class Bacteroidia; order Chitinophagales; family Saprospiraceae; genus DT-111. Next base: position 19,461 of record CAJXPD010000007.1, read on the forward strand.
ATTCCAAAATTGCGTTGTTACATAGTTAAATTTCAGAGGAGTTTTATGGCTTTTTGCTGAGCGCGTGATAGCGTAATGCTATCGTCCTTTTATATATCTATATTTTCCTATACGTTTTTTTGATAAATTTGTTTTGATAAGAAAATTATGGATGAGTAAAATATTGATATAACCGGATTATCTTCTTGACAATTGATTATGAATTCAAAGCAAGCTTCTGCTCTGCTTTGCAATAATTTCTTACTTTCCAACATCGGTTTAAATTCTTTAAATTCTTTCACTTTGTTGGAAACAGATTATCTCATCATTGGTGGCGGTGCTACGGCCATGGCTTTCGTTGACACCTTACTTTCTGAAACAGAAGAAGATCAAATACTAATTATTGATCGGAATCATCAACCCGGAGGCCACTGGAATCAAGCCTATCCATTTGTGCGTCTGCATCAACCTTCTTCCTTTTATGGAGTTAGTTCTGCTGAATTGAGCAAAGGGATCAAGGATCAGGTTGGTTTTAATGCAGGATTCTTTGAATTAGCCAGTGGAGCAGCAGTAAAAGCCTACTTCGATGATGTTATGCGACATCGTTTTCTACCCAGTGGACGTGTGCAATATTTCCCCATGTCTAATTATGATGGAGAGGGAAAATTTACCTCCTTACTGACCGGTGAAGTGCAAGAGGTGCGCGTCAACAAGAAGGTAGTTGATAGTACCTATTTGCAAACCCGAATACCGGCTACACACGAACCTAACTTTACAGTAGCTGAGGAAATACCTTTTATCCCTATCAATGAACTCGTTAACATTTCGGAGCCGCCGGAGGGCTTTGTTGTGATCGGTGGTGGGAAAACCGGAATGGATGCCTGTGTTTGGCTGCTGGACAATCAGGTGCCTGCGGATAGAATCAGCTGGATTGTACCCAGGGATTCTTGGCTTTTAGACCGTAAGACGACCCAACCCAGCCAAGAATTCTTTGAGTCAACCGTCGGAAACATGGCAGCTCAGTTTGAATCCGTCGCACAGGCAGATTCAATCCCTGACCTCTTCAAACGCTTAGAAGAAAACGGAGTTCTGACTCGTGTAGATCAAGATATAAGGCCAAAGATGTTCCATGGTGCTACAGTTTGCCAAAAGGAGCTGGACATGCTTCGCAGCATTAAAAAGGTCATCCGGCTAGGCCGGGTAAAAGAGATCACAACAGAACAAATAGTTCTTGATGAAGGGAGTATACCAACCAGCACCAACCTGATTCATATCGACTGCACGGCCAGTGCCATCAGCAACTTGGAGATAACTCCGATATTCCAGGGTGATCGTATCATTCCTCAAACTATTCGATCTTACCAGCCTTTGTTCAGTGCTTCCTTGATTGCCTATATTGAAGCCCACTTCACCACAGATGCAGAGAAAAACGGATTGTGTCAAGTCGTCCCACTACCGAATCATGACACGGATTGGATCAGGATGCTTGCCACTTTTATGATGAACCAATACAGTTGGAATCAGCATAGAAGTATTCGAAAATGGTTGTTGGGCAATCGACTAGATGGCTTTAGTCAACTCCTAGCGGAGGCAGACCGACATGATCCCGTCAAGCAAGGCATTATAAAGCGGATGCGAGATAATATCATGCCGGCCATGGTTAAGCTGCAACAATTCATGAAGGAGCTAAGCTAAAACCTATTTATAGTATAGAGATCTTATTCGCTCCTCAATACATCCACCGGATTCAAGCGAGCGGTATAGAGAATCTGACGGAAGATTGTTGAATAGGATAAGGTAGCCCCAACCAAGATAGACACTGCAAAAAACCACCATTCTAGCTCAATGCGATAGGCGAATCCACCCAGCCATGCATTAGCAGCGTAAAGGCTGACTGGAATGGCTATAATGCCAGCAATAAGGATCATCTTAGTGAAGCCAAGAGATAGCAACCTTACTAGTTCACTAGTCGAGGACCCCAGTACTTTTCGAATGCTAATCTCCTTCCGTCTTCCTTCCGTCATAAAGAAGATTAAGCCTAACAAACCTAAACTAGAAAGCAAAATCGCGAGCAGGGCAAAATACCTCCCTAAACCCGACATGCGTTCTTCCGCTCCATATAACTGTTGATAGTCCTCATCAATAAAATGGTAATTGAACGATTGCCCCGGATTAAACTGCTGATAAACTCCATTGAGCTGATCCAGATGAAAAGCCAGTTCCTCGCCCTTCATTCTCACAATTACCTGGTTGAGAAAATTTTGGGATAATTGAAAAAACATGGGGCCTATATCTTCGTGCAGAGATCTAAAATTGAAATCCTTAACCACGCCGACGATGCTTACCTCCTGTCCCCAAAATTTTGCTCTTTTTCCAACTGGAGCATCCAGTCCCATAGCTTTGACAGCTGTTTCATTCAATATGATCTGCGGAGCGTCCGCAAAATCTTTGGAGAACGTACGTCCTTCAAGTACTTCTATGCCTAATGTTTCCACAAAGTCATAATCAACGATATGCCGATTGAAGCTTACTTCTCTATCTCCTTGTCCTTCCCAATTCAGTTCACCTCCTGGAAGATCAAAAAAGCCATTCGTCATCGCAGAAGCATGAATCACCCCTGGCAATCTTTTAATCTCCGACAAGAAAGTCTCTATTTCTTCCGCCCCTACTCCACTTGAGGCAAATCGGATTAGATTCTCCTTTTCGTAGCCCAGATCTTTCGACTGCAAATAATTCATTTGTTTGGACAAGACCAGCACCCCAACAATCATGATGAAGGATAGTGCAAATTGTCCTGTTACCAGTACTTCTCTGAGAGAAAATCTTCCTTTGGAATTGATATTCTCCCTTTTAAGCACGTGTATTGCGGGTAGAGCGGAGATGTGAATGGCCGGATAGGTCCCCGCCAGCAGACTAGTCAGCAGTCCTAGCGCAATGAGGACGAAAAAGAGTGGCCATGTAAAACTAAATGCTAATGATTTCCCTGTATACTGATTAAAATAGGGTAAGAGGAGAAATACCCAAAAGAGGGCAAATACAATAGAAACAGTCGTAAGCACCACCGATTCCCCAAAATATTCCCGAATTAGATTCCAACGTCCAGCTCCTAAGGCTTTCCTTATACCCACCACTTTAGCTCGCTGGAGGGATTTGGCAGTCGATAAATTGATGAAATTAATACAGGCAATTCCAAGAATGAAGAGTGCCAGCCAACTAAACCAGCGTACATAGTTTATTCTTCCTCCCGCTTGCTTCCCATTCTCGAATTTTCCATATAAATATTGATCACTGTAGCGTTGTAAAAAATAATCCGTTTGAGCTTCCTCCACATGTCGGGCATAGGTTAGATTTATCTTCTGATTAACCGCTTCCACATCACTTCGCTCATCCAGCAACAGATAGGTTACTGAATTCGGATTGAACCACCCATCTCCAAAGACTTTTCGGTAAAAGGCGAAAGGCAATACAAAGTCGAACTGATCAGTAGAATGCTTCGGGATATCTTCAAAAACACCGCTTATGACGGCTGGGCTCTCCAACTGCTGAAATTTCCATTCTACTTGTTCTCCCACAATACCTGTTGTTTTACCGAATAGTTGCATTGCCAATGATTCACTAATGACCATACTATTTAAATCACGAAGCAGGCTGTCCCCTACTCCATCTACCACTGGGTAGGAAAAAAGATTGAAGTAAGAAGATCCCACAAATTTTCCGACAGCTCCCATTTGTTTCCCCTCTCTCTTCAAGCCAAACTCCATCTGCCAAGCGGGGTCAGTAGCACTACAAGCACTTATTATTTCGGGTATCTCTTGCTCTAGTGTTTCGCCCAATGGGCTTGGCGTCCCATTCCAAGTGTTGATGGCATCACCCTGTTGAGCATTACCAAGTACGTGATACAACTGCTGGTCTTTGGCATGGAATCGATCGATTTGGACCTCGTCCCACACCCATAGGAAGATCAATAAGGCACACGCAATACCAGCAGAAAGACCGATGAGATTAATTAGAAAGTTTCGTTTTTCTCTTCTGAAACGTCGAATGATAAGTAATAATGGAGTCATCTTTTCAGGTTTTAGATTTGAGAAAAGAGGACAGGTCCCCTACCCTCTCACAGATGGATGGTAGCTGCAGTCCTTCAGGAACAGCGACCATTTTCCGGATGATGACGCAGGAGAAATAGCAATTGTTACAGCTTACATTTCTAGAATTTTAAAAGAACAGATAAATACTAGTGAGAAAATTACGAATGAGTAAAATTTTTTAGTAAGAAGACCAGAGTAAATAGGCTATCCACTCTGGTCTTCCAGTTCTTTAGTTTCGTTGTCGATGGTGTGTTCTGGTTCGCTTGGGATCTCGGCCAATTGGGGTAGGGTCAGCTGTTCGGAAGCCTCTTCCGCTATGTCCTTTTCTCATAGCTTTCTCTAACTTTCTCGCTGCCGGGTTTACAATATCTTTGATACCCTCCTCTCCTCTAAATATCATGCGGCATCTGCTAGCCGTTTACTCTCCTAGCAACGGCAGGCTGACGATAAAAGTGCTTCCTTTTTCCTGGCTCCGATCTATTTGAACCTCACCTCCTAGACGCTTCACCACTTTGCGGACAATTGCTAAACCTAGACCCGATCCCGTGTATTCCTCCTTGTTATGCAAGCGTTTGAACATCTTGAACACTTGGTCGTGAAACTCTTCGGGGATTCCAATCCCATTGTCGGAAATCAAAAATTGGTGAGTTTGATTTTTACGATAATGGATCGAAACCCGAGGTCTTTCACTGTTATTATATTTAATCCCATTTTCGATCAGGTTCTTGAATACTAAAAAGAGCTGATGAGGATTGGATTGGATACTGGGTAGATATCCATATTCAATACTTGCATTTCTTTGTTGAATGAGGTCTTGCAAACTTTCCTCCACCTGTACCACAATTTCATTGAGGTCAGCAGGTTCCGGAACAATTTCCATTTTGCTTAAGCGTGAAAACTCTAAAGAGGATTCGATGAGCTGATACATTTGCTGGCCACCCTTATTGACAAAATCAAAATATTCCTCGATTTCCGAGGAGACCCTACCTTTTAGTTTTCGTTGGATTAGATTGTTAAAAGAAACGATACTTCTAAGGGGTTCCTTAAGATCATGCGAAGCAATAAAAGCGAACCTTTCCAATTCCCTATTGGTGTGCTTTAGCATTTCAACTGATTGATTCAACTCAGTAGTACGTTCTTCTACGGCTTCTTGAAGTAACTGATTATATTGCTGTTTTTGTTTGGAAGAGCGATAATAATTCACTGTCAACAAGCTACTCAACAGCAACATACCTAAGACCGCAAAAATGATGATATTTCGCCGCTTAATGACTTCTTGTTGTCTAATTTGCTTTTCCTTCATTAATTGATTTTCAGCTTCCTTCTTGCTGAGCCGATATTTGGCCTCCAAATCATTAACTTTCTGCAATCGTTCTAGAGAGGTTAGACTGTCTTTGAGTTCCGTGAACCCTAGGTGATACTCATAGGCGAGGGAGTGCTTCGCCAGAGCCGCATAACTTGCTGCCAGCAATCTTTTGAATTCTACTTGACTACTCAGAAAACCAATTTTTTCACTAACCTCTAAGCCCTGTTTGGCAACTTGAATGGTCTGGTCGTATTGCTCTGAATCAAAATAGGAAAGGGAGATCGCCTCTAAACAAGTCGATTTACCCCTCTTAAAATCAATGTTCTCCGCTAGCGATAGGCCCTCTTTGGTATAAGCAAATGCTCGCTCAAACATTTCCTTCTGTCGATAGACATTTCCGATATTACAAATCGTCAACACCTCTCCCACCTTATCATTATTAATACGACGTACCTCCAATGACCGATTATACTTTTCTAGCGCCAAATCATGCTCTCCTTTGCTAGAGTGAATGATGCCTATGTTTGACAATAATGCACTTGTAATCAGCTTATTATCAATTTCCTCTGCAGTTTCCAGAGCCTCGTAGAAATGTTCCAAAGCACTATCAAAGTCTAACTGCCTCATTAGGATCAGTGCCATGTTGTTTTGATACCGACATAGCGCCTCCTTCAAACCTTCCTGAGTAGCAATTGCCATAGCCTGCTGGTAATACTCAAATGCACGATCATAAATGCCACACTGGTGATAAAAGACTCCAAATCCATTAAGGCAATCCGCCTCTTTGGCTGGATAATCTATCTCCCGGGCAAGAGAAATCCCCTCTTCAAAATAGATCAATGCGCTGTCAGATGGTTGATTCCTATTCAGGTAACTATCTCCGAGCACATGTAATGCCTGCACCTTAAGTCTATCAGAATTCGCTTGCTCTAATAGTTTGTAGGCCTCCAGCGCGTACCGGTGTTGCTTCCTTCTGTCCAGCCTTTTATAGCTAACCGCCATTTCTATGAGCAGTCTGGCTTTGGAAGAATCTTCAAGCTCGATCGAAATCAAATTCCTTAAACTATCTTGTACCGTAGTTTGTAGACAACTAAACAGAGGCGTTAAGCAAAAAAGAAGAATCAGGGATACAGTCTTTAGTCGATCCATTGATGTCAATTAATTCATAGTGTTTAGCGGTTTGAAAGCAAACCGACCGGTTCCTACAAATTAATAACAAAATGCACATCTATCCCTATTTGCCCAAAAATATCCGCTACGGATTCTGACTTCCGAAAAAACAGCAGGTCTACCTTCCTACTCGCTCTCAGATGCCTATTTACTATAGCTATTAAGAAAGCAAAACCTATTCCTATGGAGGAGGGAGGAGGATTTCACAATAAAAAGCCAGCGTGAATCCTAAATCCACTCTGACTTTTTGCATCTAGTTTCGTTGTCGGCGGTGTGTTCTGATTCGCTTAGGAGCTCTGCGAGTGGTGGTGGGACCAGCTGTTCGGAAGCCTCGTCCACCATGCCCCTTTCTCGTAGCCTCACCCAGTTTTCTGGCCGCAGGATTTTCAATATTTTTAATTACCCTCTTTTCTTCTAAGTTATCATACTGATGATCGTGGGTTCCGTGGAGTCGATCATTCTTTCGAGGGTTATCAAGATAACCTTTGGCATGCCCCAATTCATGGAGCAGCCCTAATGCTGGAGATTGCTTTCCACCTCCATCCGTTTGGAGCCCTGAACGTGGATGATAATACACTCGATGTTTGTGTGGTGAAAAGGCTAGGCCATCCAGATCCTTGGTCTTTACAATGTTGACTGTCTTTTTATGGCGACTCAAATCCTTGACTAACTTTCCTACCCCACCCTTCTTCAGGTAATTAAAGGATGCCACGACATCCTTGACGAAAGGATCATTACCTTTATACTTAGCTCCATATCGATATTCGATCTTCTTGCTATTCTGACGACCATATCTAATGACAATCTTTTCTCCATCGGGATCATTATTAGTGATGGGATTATTCGCTACATAAGCATAAGGCGAAAGACCAGGGTAAGCTTCTGCCTGTGGGTCCACATTTAACCAAAGTCCCATCTCTTCATCATAGTATCTGGCCCCGAAATAGTACATGCCTGTTTCTCGATCAAGTTCTTTGCCATTGAAAAGATAAGGTTGTACCTCCTCTCCTACCTTTTCTTCGCTCAATAGACCTCCAAATGGCAAATAAGCATTGAATTGCTGTGCTTCCCCATTGTAATCTGAAATGTACGCGGTACTGCCCAAATGATCAGTATGGTAAAAGAACTGCGCTACCTCCTCATAAACACTTAGTCCTTCGTATCCATAGGGCGGCTCAATACTTTCATTGTTAGGAATAGATCCGTTGATCCAGACTGGAGGGCCTGGAGGGCCTGTAGTATCTGGAGGGCCAATCGGCAAAGGCCAATCCTCAGGTACCGAGGAATAATTGGGCGTGGAGCCAGGGCTGGGAAGGGGTTGGCCGGTAAACTCTGGCTGAGCGTAGTATCCTGGTAAAGTCGGAGGGCCCGGCGCGATACCCAAAGAATCGTAATAATTTAGTAAGGTTTGTTGTAAGAGAAGCAAACGATTTTGGTAATCCAAGTTGCCTGCGGCTACTCCTTGACCACTAGGAAGCAAGTTGTTGTTAAACTTGCCCGTTCCGACCTTTGAGGCGATTCTTTGTCCATCTACGTAGTAATGCTTCGAATAGCTATTCTGCTTGGCCACGAAGTAGGGGCTTACATAGGCGGAATAGTTGCTATGGTGATTAATCATGCCCGCTGGTAAACCGTTTACAAACACACCTTGAACCCCGCCGTGACTCTTGATAGCGCGCTCTCCCCCTGCATCGTAGCTGTAAAAACTGATGTATCCGTTTTCGGAAATGGCGGAAAGTCTATCTTCCTCATCCCAGACAAATTGGGTACTTGCTTCCTCCTGCTTAATGTAGGTGGTATTTCCATTGTCATCGTATAGGACGGTTGAGGCACCTATTTGAGAGGGGCCATAAGCTCTGCCGTCCTGGTATTCATAAGTCTGATCCAATTGTCGTTTTGCAAAATTGGGATCGCTATGATCGTGAGATTGTACCTTCTGGGTAATGTTGTACAAGTTATCATAGCTCATCGCTAGCTGGTAAGAGGCATTATCCGTTTGCCCTTGCCACTCCCCATTTGCATTGGCTACTCTATATAATTCGTCGTACTGATATTGATGTTTGACGGTTCCTCCAATCGATTGGCCAGCATTTCTTGATTCTAAGCTTAACAGATTATTCATGGGATCATACTGGTAGGCATTTTCCATCATGGATTTGCCGGAGCTGGCCTTAGCCGTCAGTCTTGATAATCTTCGCCGCTCAGGCTCGAAATCGTATTGGTTATCAGCACCGTTACCATAGGCGAGGTATATTCGATCACCAAATTTATCATAACCTGCCTGGTCAATGTAGCTATATGTTCGGCCCAACTTCTCCCCTTTCAGGCTCTCCAAATGTCCTGACCGATTGTAAACGTAGTCTAATACTTCCCCATCCGGATACGTCATTTGTTGAATCCGCCCCCAGCTATCGTATTCATAGGTGGAAACAAAAGTCGAGATGATGGCGCTGTTGATAATCAAGGTTCGAATATCTTTCGTCACTAATCCATGTGGATCAAAGAAATATTCTTGCCCACCGCTAGCGTCTTCTCGCAGCCATACCCGACCTGCCCGATTGAAATCTGCCTCCGGCTCCCCGTAGTAGAATCGTACATTATTTTGAATGTTTTCCGGATAGGTAATACTAACGAGCCGTTCCTTGTCATATTCATAATGAATAGCTGCCTCTTCAAACATCGCGCGAATATTGGCCGTGACCTTGGTGAGCATGTTTCCTGCTAGGTCATAGGCATATGTCGTCAGACCTTGTGAAGGATGGTTGCTTGAAACGCGCCGTCCCAGTTCATCATAAGTGTAACGGCACTCATAATCTAGATCATCCGTAACACCTTCTAATTCAGATAATGGATTGTAGGAAAAGTTGGTCCAAATTTCGCCCTCAGGGCCATAATCGGTGGTGGCTACCTGATTCCCGCGTATGTCCGTATAGCTTTCCTTAATCCTTCCTAAGGGATCCGTAGTGCGGGTGAGAAAGCGCGTTCGATTTTCATTATCACTAGCTAGCTGGTATTCCGTATCCATCACCGAACCATCGGGTAGACCAGTTCTTAGCTCGCGATCCAAAATGTCATATTCTATTTCGGTAGGAGACACCCCATCCACGTTCAAATTGACTCGAGTTTCGCTTCCAGGTCTTTCTGTAATTGGATAGTAGCGCGTATGAACCCGTCCAAAAGCATCATAAAACTCTTCGCCTGACACCACATACACCTCCTCTGGAGCCTGTCCTTTTCCTCTATGCAGCGCAATCAATCGCTTGTTCTGCACTTCTCTCGCTAAACCGTCTATAAAATGATAATAAGGAATATCCAATCCGGTTTCTGGATCGTAATGTCGTGTTACTGCATAGGGCACTTCAGCATCGGGGGCATAGTCAAAAGCGATACTATACGCTTTGCCTTCTGCTATCTCATAGGGTCCTGTAAAGCTGAGCAATCGACCACGTTCATCGTAGGTATAGGTATTCTTGTTGCCGTTTATGTCTTCCGTTTCCAATAGATGACCATAGTGATACTCATAGGTATTCGAGGAGGTATACCCATAGGCATCTTGGATATTGATCAAATAGGTATGAACCTCGTCATCATAGGTGTATTGATACCAAAGTCGCTCTCCTTTGTGATTCTCTGGCTTTGACATCATGATTCGATTGCCAAATTCATCATAGCTCATGTCAAACTGGGCTGTTTCTCCATTAGCTAAGTACTGTAGAATCTCAATTACATTGCCTCGGTCATCAACCTGTGTGCTGCGATGTCGCTTTAAACCCGCTTCTGTAAAGATTTTACTAGAAGAAGGTATTGTTAGGATGTACTTATCCTCTAGGATATGAAAAGTGGTTTCTGTAATCAACTGTTCTCCCTCAGCTCCATCTCCCAAATCCGTTTCTTTGATAACATTCCCAAACAGATCATATTCATAATAGCGAGTACGCTGTAATTGTGGCAGGTCCTCCCCTTCGAAGTAAGCGGTGGCCGACTCTACCAAAGCGGGGAAAGCAGAACCTTGGTCAGACAGAGCGAGGACCGGAGGAAGTGAATTACCCGTATTAATATCCCGCAAATCGTATTGATGTCGTGTTTCGATAAATTTCCGACCTTGACCATCTAGGAGCAACTCATTGGTGAGTAACCCTTTCTCGTAGTAGTTTTCATTAGCGTAAGAATAAATTGTAGTCCTGTAGATGGATTCTCCATTCTCAGTATCAAGCTGATGTGCCGTAACCTTTCCAAATCCATAAAACTCCCTTTCGTTTCGATTGAAGACTCCATCCTCGTAAAGAAAAGTGCTCTTTAGATAATCAGCACCATCACCGACGAAACCATCGAATACATTAACAGAATAGAGCGTCCATTTCGGACGTCCTTGCTTATGATCAGTAAGCGACAAACGATAATCTATGTCGATTTTGGCGCCAAGGGGTCTTTTTATGCTTCTCAGGAGGTTGGTCTTACCTATGTTAGACAACTTCACCTTCAAGTCTCCATCCTGTTCGGATCTCAAGAAGTCAGGATGACCATCACCATTGATATCTTCGAATTGACTCAACTGGCGACTTACACCACGCCCTACAGAAGTGGAGGGATTGAAACATACTCGAATAAAGAAAATAGGAGCGCAGATCGTGAAAGCACCGTTGACAGATTCTCCGGTGGCTACGCCTTCGCTGATGTCATTAATACCTGGCCATTCTATGCCCGGAGCGAAGCCATTCCCGGTATTGAGATGCACCCGAATTGGCTCGCCTAGCTTAATGTAATCCACTAAACCATCCCCGTTCACATCTTCCAAATCTTCAGTCGCATAATTCTCAGTTCGAGATAAGCTAAAGCCCGCCGCGATACTACCGTTGGCAATATTCACTCCGGCCCCACCGCCGTAGTCAATACTTTTACCGGCACGTAGTCCATCGAACCCCCAGTTCTCCTTGGCAGCAAAACGGTAGCCCAGATTAAGTGCCACGGTACCATCCGGAAAAACCTTGTCTGTCAATCCATCGCCATTGATATCCATCCAACTATGCACCGTCTCATCTTCGTCATTACCAAAGTTGCCACTGATGCCAATTGAACTGGCGGCCGCCTTGGAAGCAGATCGGGATCTTCTGCTTTGTCGTCCACTTCTGGCCTTAGCCTTCCGACCCTTGGAACGCCGACCCTTCGCTTCTGCTGAATTACTCACCCTGGAGTAAACAAAGGAGCCGCCCAAAGTAAACCCTTCGGCTTGACTCTTGGCTTCGTGCGAACCAAAGGAGTGAGCCACTGATCGCTCCTCTAAACCTCCAGTCGGAAGCGTATATTGAATACTATTTGGCGTAACGATATCAGGATAGCGATCACCATTCATGTCCATCACATCCAGCTTATTCTTAAGCGTAGTCCAAGAAACACCTGCGGAACCGGACACCAAGCCTGCTCCCCCTCCAGCTGCTGTGCTATTCATTTTCACCTCCGACAATAAAGTTGGGGCGCTAAAGCCAGATCCTGCATTTGAAATCGGCAAGGGCAGTAAGTTGTCCTCTCCCATCCTAGAGCTACTGACCTCGGAAGCTCGCACGTAAGTTAGGTTATCGTAGCCCAGCCATGCTCCGGATTTAGGATCGGCAATCATGGGGATGAAAGTGGATTTTGTAGGATCATAAAAATCCCCTTCGAGGTCATCTGGATTTTCATAGTCAATATCCTCGTCTACATCCATCAAGGCGTCATCCAATTTCAGCGCAGACTCATCTATCGGGAGCACCCCTCTGAAGCCATTTCCATTATAGATAAACTGGCCCCACCCTCGGTACTGGGGGCCGAAGATCTGGGCATCCTTGGGTGGGCGGGCGAAAATTCCGCCGGACTGCGTATAGGTTTGTCCATTTAGCTGTATTCGTACCTGTGGATCTTGAGGAAGATCAGTAGAAAACAGTCCGATATTTACTGCCACATGGTATTCTAGGTAAATACTATCTCCGGGAAGCACATCGACTCTTAAACTATCATCGTCGACCAAAACATTGGCGAAGTATTGTGATTTACCCAACAGTGTATTTACTTTTTTAGCAGAAAGTGTAATTGCACTAAAGGAAGGATTGAAGCCTTCTGTAATAGCACTAATCGTGGCCAAACCCGAATCTTGCGCTACCCACAATTCAGTACGCGCCACCACATTATTGAACATGGAATATTCCACCGAGGGACAGAAATCAAAGAGAGGTTGTCCAGCATCGTTAAAAACCGCTGATCCATCATCTGCACTCGTGAAATACACCCGTGGCACCCAAGTGATCCCTTTCCAATCCACATTGGTATCGCTAATCAGTCTGAAGTAGAGCTCATCATCTTGCTTTACGTTTAGATCTTCGATCATCACCTCCTCATCAATAGCCTCATTCCAAGCAATTTCCCTTGTATAAAGTCTAGTAGTTCCGGTTAGCGTATCCACCTTATCAATAGCTAAGACTACGTCATCAGAGGTAATTGGTTTAACGATTCTACCTTCTACCTTTATTTGCCCAGATAGCGTCATGCCAATGGATTGGCAGGAGGACAAAAGGAAATCCTCTGATGCTTTAAATCTTGAAATCAATTTATCGTTGGGGTCGATTTCTGCCGGAGGTAAATCGTCATAAACGATCTCTGGATCCCAATTGACCCGATCATAGGCTCCGTCAAAAATGGATTGAACTCTGAAGTAAACCTTATCCCCTTTCTCCACCTGTATCTGGTCCACTCCTGTTGGCTGATATACTGTGGCATCCTCAGCTGCGATATCGCGGGTCCAAAGAACCGCACCTCTGACTTGAATACTTGCCTTAACTCCATCTTTTACTGGATAATCAGCACCATCTGGAATCCAATTCACTGGTGCATTAATAGAAACTGTACCAGGGTAAGGCGCTTCCCACATTCTAACTACATCGTGCAAGGGGAATTCTTCTTGCAATTCCGCTAATTCTTCCGGCGTCGGTCCCGCCCCGGACTGATCAATGGTGCCATTGGCAAAGATAGCACTGGGTGTATCTCCAGAACTGGTCGTAAATTCGGGATCCCCGTCACTGTTGATGTGATTGAAGAAAACGCGTCCTTTTACTGCCACGTCAACAAGTCCATCTCCATTAAAGTCTGAGAAGTAGGTTTCGACATTGGTCTTCGAAGTCGTATTTTCGTAGCCCAGGAAAAATGGCCCGGGATGGGCTTCTGCCCCGAGTGTAGTGCTCTTGGTCTTGGAGCGGCTAAATTCTTTGATACCTCTGATGGCTCGCTTCTGTCCGAAACCCGTATTGGCTTCTGCCCTCCTCGATAGATTAGCTCTGTAATAGAGTGCTCCGTTTTCTTCGAATACCTTGTCCGGTAAACCGTCTCCATTGATATCAACAAATGCGATCAAGCCCGTGCCACTAGATTCGGCATAGGAAAAACTGCCACCAGCCGTATTCGTCTTCGTCGCCAAGTTACCAATTGGCCCTACCGTTACGGCAGAGCCTACATCAAAGTTGCTGGATTTTGCACCACCGAGGAGACTCGTTTCTCCATCAAAGCCTGGAACGGGATTGGCAATGTCTCCACGCACTTGGTCATTGGCTACTGTCCAATCCTGTGTACTGCCGTAGGGTTGAAAACTTCCGCCATCCGTGACATCATTGTAATACTCAAAAGTATGTGTGTAGAAGGGAGCAGCCAGCTGGTCATATTCTGTAATATCTTTCAACAGCGTTTTAAAGAATTGCCCTTCTTCATATTGCAATTCATAGGACCGAATGAGGTCCCCTTTCAAAGTCACTCTGATTCGTCGCAACAGATCAGCAGCAACCCGTTTGAAGCCATAACTGGCCGTAATCCTAATGTCCTTTCTTTTGGCTTCTCCCAAATCCCGGTCTCTTTCGAAACTCACTTCATACGGGCCTTTGTCACTCCCATGTCCAGTGTATTGAATAGCATTCAGATAGATCTCTCGTCCCACCACGCTTCCTCCGCTCACCCCTATATCTTCAACTATATCGTAATCATAAGCAATGAAATTATCATTAGGGTCTCTTTCTTCCAACAACATCCACTCTACCACGTTGCCTCGATCATCCTTCAGAACTGCTGCTGCTACTTGTCCTTCGTTTACCCTTCCACCGTATGATCTGATATTTCCAAACTTATCTGTGACTTCCCACCAGTAGTTTCTGGGGCTTTCTCCATGCCGAATGATCCGCTTAAATTCTCCTTCCACTCTTGGAAAGAACTGTTTTTCCGCCGATCGATCTGCCTTGGCCAAACGGTGAGCCACCGGCGTCATCTGTTGTCCGTCAAGGAGGTAGGTCTCTGATTCTTGGTCTGCATCAAAACGTGGAACGCCCCAGCGGGTCTCCACACTGATACTTGGCGTGGATAAATTCCAGCCCATGCCCAGCCATGAATTACCAGCATCACTATTGTATTGAATGCTCAATGCAGGAGCAACGCCTAATCGCCCGGGTGGTAGTTTGATTGGGAATCCCGTCGAGGCATTGCCTTGAAAGTTAGGAAGGGGGGCGGGAATAAGGCTTATACCCTCGGCAGGATTGGCTTTACTGAAGTCCTGAATTCTATTGTAGGTAAAATCCTGCGTAGCGGGTGCTTCAGGAATGTTAATTGAAGTCGGTAGAAGTGTAGAAAAAAGTAGAGAAGCAATAAGAATGAGCTTGCTGTTCATGTCTTTTTCTTTTAATTCTCCGGTTAATCTAAGTTCATCAATGATGATAGTCTGCTGTACTGCCAACTCATCATTCGTCCCTCAGATTCCTCAGAGAAGGTTTCTTTTTGGGTTTATGAGGTTATTGGACTACGATTGGGAGACTCACCTGCTCCTGCCCGTTTTTCACTATGAGCTGATACATCCCAGGTGAAGACAATCGATGCCTAAAAGTGTGAAAAGCGGCGGCGGCTCTTTTTTCCTTTGACACAAGCCGTCCTGTAGGATCCACTATGTTCAACTCTAAGTCTTGGGATGCTCGTAGAGAGATCCGCAGGTCAAATTCCTTGTTTAGACCAACCGGATTCGGAAACAACTGCCACTCTTGTATGAAAGATTCCGGGGGAGGTAGGACTTCAAACCGGTGCGTTCGGGCACAACCCTCTGACTCCACTTGAACCATGTATGCTCCGGGGATTGTAGCACTGATAGAAGAGGTATTTTCATGGGTTCCGTCCGGTCTAGTCCAAAGCACGGAAGTATTTGGCGTGAGATTATCTCCCAGTGATAACTTCAACGGTTTAGCTGGTGATAAGGTATACTGCGACAGCAATGCGATAGAGGGAGCATCAAGATGCTGGAGATTAACAGCTTTTCGAATGGAACGACCTTCCGCATCTGTGAGCTGCAAATTGAAATAGCCCATCCTATCTTCCATCCAACGTAATTCTCCCCCTGCCTCTACTTGCCAAGATTTATAGGCAATATTCTCTTCTCCTTTCCATTTGACTTGATAAGGTGCTACCCCACCATAAATCCGTAGAGCTAACTCGCCCTTTTCCTCCGACTGGCAGTGGGGTTGTTTGATGGCCATAACTGGAATCATGGGTTCTCCCAAGACAAAAGTGAACACATCTTTCCCGCTTTGATCTTCATCCCAATGGATATCCTCAAAGATAAATAAGTCTCCGTCCTTTTGCTTGGCTGGATAGTATTTGGTATCTACATAGGCAAAGTTTCCAGCACCACTAGCATCTACTGCCAACCAAACCTCCTGCTCGGCTTGAATTAGTTTTTCCAAATTTCTGCTATGCAGTCGAACAGATGTAGGTACTGCTTCTCCAATTCCCTTAACATCCATCAACCATTTTCGCTCCAGCATCGGAGGTCTACTGGTCTCTTCATCTGCTATTTTAAACCGTAAACGCTCTCCATTGTCACTCCAAACTAATGATGCTCTAGCTGGCAATTGCTCTTTGTTTTCTGCATTAGTAGCAGTCCAAGCTCCAACCGAAAGTTCAATGAGTTTATCGCTAGACATCTCAGTTCTTGATCGCCTTTGATGCAGACCCGAGAGCGGATCATGCATAAGCCCGGTAATCCGGTACGGAAAAGATTGATTCTCCTTCAACGCCCAGATCTTTTCGCCGGATGCATTCAGGTAATCCGTGGAAGGTAGGCTTATGCCGTATTGAATGGCAAGCTGAGTATGCACTTTACTTAGTTCCTCCGCTGACAACACTCGATCAAAAACCAAAAGTTCAGCTAGGCTCCCCTGGAACGGACTAAGTGGCAGATTCTGCTCGTCTCCGACATGTCCAATATGCCATTGGCCATTGGTCTTCACTCCTTTGGATCTATCGTGCTGAAAATAGGTGTGCAGCATGGGATAAGTCCCATTTTTCGTAGGGTTATCGAAGTATCGGCCCCGACTGACATCTCCTAGTCGACTTGTGCTCAAGACAAGGTCGGTACTACCTGCACTCCTGATTCGCCAGATGACCTGCTCATGAAAAGTATCCTGAGCCTGGTAAAGACTAATGATTGTAGATCGATTAAGTGCTGCAGCATCGATCGGTAGGTTTAAAGGCACACGACCATTATCCAACTTGAGAGCTGGATTACCGTTGATATAAGTTATTTCTTCTTCAGCAACTACAATTGTTGTTTCTGATTTGCTGACCTTATCTTTCCATTGCCATTGTTCAGTTGATGATGTAGAGATTGAATACCAATGTTTCAATCCTAATACCCCACCTGGTAGCTTAGGTACCTCTGCTGATTGACTTTGTACCTGTAGACAGGAAAATAGAATTATACCTGATAGAACAAGATTTAAGTTAGACTTCATAGTATCGGCTTTTACTGTAAGTGAAAAGATGGGTTACTGATCAAACGGAATAGCATAAGCCACTGTCACTAGGTAGGATTGACTTCGATTTTTATTTTCTATGAAGTAGTAGCCGTTGGCCTGTGTTTCAATGACATCCGTGAAACCAATATTCCACCGACCTTCAAAAAACAAGCGCCCAATCTCAACACCAACACTGAGCCCTAGAGAAAAATTGTTTTTACCTTTCAACACTTCCCTTAAGTTCTGCTGGATCTGAAGGTCTTGGCCGATTACTTCTGTGTTGGAAGTGTAGAAAATGTTAGTGCTAGCCAAATTCACCCCTATTTGCGGTGCAATACCTATATGAAAACCACTGATAGCATCACCGTATTCAGCTAAGGGGTAGATTTTAAATTGAGGTGTGATATTCAAGTATTCGTATCGGAACTGAATCTGATACTCCAAGCCATTCACATCATCATATTTGAAATCACCGCCTTCCATAGAAAACATGATTTCTGGTTGGATAGCCAAAAAAGATCCGCCACGAAACTTGTAGTAAAAGAACATACCAGCGGTGGCGCCAAAACGCGGAACGATGGAAGTATTGTAAGTAGCTTCAGGATGTACAGGCCGGATTAAGGTAGTTTTAATTTCATCGATGTTAGAGTAAGTTCCCCCCGCTTTGAAACCAAAAAAATATTCATCATCAGGAAGCTGCGCAAATAACTGGACGCTAAGGCCTAGTAAAAGCAAGGTCATTAAGTGTTTCATGATTATTGAGTTTTGAGGTTTTATGTGGTAGAGATATTTATGCCATACGAATATGCTACAATACTTCATCAATCTCAAAAACACTAGGGGGACAAAGGGGGGACAGCATATTATCTACCAGATAATCAACTACTTAAACCCGGCTTTCTTTAAGCCAACAAACTGTATAGGTATTGCTTATCTTTGTGTTTCAACAAGCTCTTTCACCATGCGATACCTAATATTTTTATTGACAGTTAGCTTCATTATGAGTTGCGCGCAGAAGAATCACATCCAAGAAAAGGAACCAGAACAGGAAGAGGAGGCAAACCCAAGTTCTGGTGCCGCAGTCACCAAAGTAGTACTACAAGGGAATGCACAAGCTTATACTTTTGTCGTAACCGTGGAGAGTCCCGATACGGGTTGTGATCAATATGCCGATTGGTGGGAGGTAATCAGTGTAGATGGAGATTTATTGTACAGAAGAGTATTGTTACATAGCCATGTTAGTGAACAACCTTTTACCCGATCTGGTGGAGCTGTTGCTATTGAAGCGGGGCAAGAAGTATATGTACGAGCGCATATGAACAATAAAGGATACGGCACCAAGGTCATGAAAGGAAGTCCGGCCGCCGGCTTTGAAACGGCGGAACTTGCAGCTGATTTTGCCAAAGACCTCGACAAGGAGGAGCCGCTTCCCAAGGACTGTGATTTTTAGAATTACTGCTTATTCTAATTCCTCGTCAATCTCTTGTACCAGCTGATCGATTCCTTCCAAAGTAGCTGTATGCCGCCCAATCTTCTGCCGCCGGATATTAAAGGATCTTTGTAGATCCATCCTGAAAGCCCGATCCTGCTTCAGGGCATCGAATGAAATCAACTCCAGATCATAAAAAAGGACTGGTAAATCTACGCCTGGAATGACTTCTTCCTTATCAATGTTTTCTGTGATCTGAAAGTGCTGATCCTGATGGATCTTAAGGAGGTTGGCTATGTCATATTTTGGATTCGCTTGGCCAAATTCTGCCACCCGTTTAAGACTACCCTGGTACATTTCCATGATTCCTTTGCGTACATCATCATTGGATATAATATCTACTCCATAGGATTTCAAAGTTTCGTATCCTCCGGTTCTCGGATAGAGTTGGCGATCATTTAAGCATCGCTCAAAGTGATAGTACAGAGAATCATGAAAACCTGAATCCTGCTGCATCGCCTGATTAAAGATCATGCCACTCTGCAAAGCTCTTTGATGCGAAGAAAGGTCAGCTTCTAATTCATCAGCAGTATCTGCTAAGTCTGCTCTTATCTCCAGCAATAACTTCACTTCTTCCTGCCTTTGCTTGCCATGTTCATTCCAATTGCTTAATCGGACCCCCACTACTATACCTAGTACAATCAGAATCACTTCACCCATTACATAAAGAAGGTATTTGCGCACCCTCCCGTCTTGAAACAATTTTCTACGTTTGGCTCTGATGAGTCGCAGCATGCAAAGGTTAATTTTTGGCGCTTAGGTAGCATCCTAATGGCAATCAAAGAGCGTAAAACGGAATTTACTAAATTCTCTGAATAGGCAACAACACGAGAAAGGGGAATCATCACTTTACTAAAATTGAAGCTACAGCTAGCCATGGTTGGCCCCAGTTGCCAAAATCAGGATTTTGCTTGGTCCTAATGATCGAGCGAGAGGCTGGCTTTCCACTGCTTCTTCCATGATATAAGGTATAAGAAATCAGGCTCCCGTCTTCCTCCTTATCCACAGCTACCACCACGCCCATATGTGCTAAAAGCCCCTTAGGATAGGGAGCAATAAGGTCATCTAGCTTCAACCTCCTGGGTGCATTCTTGTTGGCCCTCCCATAAAACATAACCTGGCCCACCGCTATAAGGTCTTGATTGGATTGAGCATTCGAAATTAGCTTTAGATCTCCATACTTAGCGTACCAAGCCGCCAAATCTCTAGTGCTATGAAATTTTCGGCCTGGAAATTCAAAGTTCTCGCAAAACTGTTCCTCCAGTTCTTCGCAAAGCCGAATAAACATCCCTGAACAATCTCTGAAATCCGAAGCCTTATTGCTATACATCCATTTTTCCGGTTCCGCCTCAACCCCCGCGGCATAAGCATTGAGTACCTGCTCTAATGGTTCCCCATCGTGTAGACACGTGTTACCTTTTGTAGAAGCATCTTCAGGCCTATCCGACCGCTCTCCTACCCTACGACCGCAAAAAGCCACCGCAATAACAAGCAATAGAAAAAGCCATCTCTTCATGATTGTGTATTTCGGAATCTAGAAATGAATGGACTACGAATCCCTTTCTTCGCTTATTAGGACGGTTAATTTTCAATTAGTAATCTTTTACAATAGATTAATTAGAAAGAAAATTTAGTCTGAGTAAAATAACGCATTAGCATATATTAGCAGTCGAACCTTTTTGCGCAACTAGTAGGGAGGAAGTAAAGCTTTGATTGGAGAAGCTCGGGCGAGGGAATCTAAAAGAGGAAAACCCCGCCTAGCGGCGAGGTTTTCTTTTGTAAGGTTTATAAGTTAGCTGTTGTCCTCCTAGTGAGGCTTCATACATTAGACCACCTTTGGTCATGGTAAATACGGCAACGCCATCATTATAAGCTAGGTTTGTAGATGCCCCTTCGGTTACTGCTACCGCTGAGGCTTGCGCAGCAAACTCTATCTTATTGTCTTTGAAGCGCTGCATATCCGTTTCGGATTCAAAAAATATAATTTGTCGATAGGCCTGGCCACCGGCTTGAAAGCCTATCGTAAGTTGCGTAATCTTCGCCTTACCAACCGGCTTTCCTTGCTCAAATGCTGTTCCTGCGCCATGTGCACCACCTAGTACAAAGGCCCCTTTTCCAATGGAAGGGAATACAGCATAGCCGTAGGCGTCATCGAAATAGACATCAAATTTTGGATCCTTATCTTTAAAAGCATCCATGGTTTCTTCAGCCTTCTCTAAGGCTACAGGATTGTACTGGGCCACTAACTGTAAAGGCAGAAATGCCAACACCAATGCTAGGGTCATCAAGTGATTTTTCATATGGAGTAAGTATTAATAATGAATATGTTCTAACTTCCTAAGGAACAACTACTCGCCGACAATCGTTGGCAGGATAGTTTTAAAGTCCTCTTAAAACTGATAAAGGACTTGTCCTAGTATCTACTCTACTCCATTGAATTCTTAAAGTTTTCCTAAACTCATGTAACGTTCCAACACGGCCTGTGTCACAGAAAGGGTAATGATCAGGGAGCAACCAGTATCAAACCAGTTACGCTCCCCGAAAATCATTCAAAAAATCATCCTACAAAATATAAATCAATTTCGTTTGGGTTAAAATGCTCACCACCCAAATGATGATGAGCTCCTTTTGTGTTTACAAGTCTTTGTAGTTGTTGTTTTTCATACTAGTTTTATCGAAAGTAACGGATGTAATCTACGATCATACGTTGTGGAAAAACGGTCGAAGAATTTGGACTGCCTGGCCAATCTCCTCCCACGGCCACATTGAAGATGACAAAGAAATTATCATTGAAAGGATAAGGGAATCCCCCTACCTCTTCTCTAGTGAATTCATGATAGACCACATCATCCATTAGCCACTGAATCTTATCATTTTCCCAGATAAGCGAAAACACGTGAAACTCTTCAGAAAATTTTGCACCGCTTGACAAGGCCCGAGAAGCGCCATCCAACTGTCTTGTACTAGGGTTGTTGCCATAATGAACGGTACCATGTACCCGATCCGGTTGATTTCCGACTAGTTCCATGATATCAATCTCTCCGCAAGCAGGCCATCCAACCGCATTGATTTTGGTCCCCAGCATCCAAAGAGCCGGCCATAATCCTTGTCCTTCTGGTAGCGCAGCACGGATATCAATCCGACCAAATCGTAAACTTTGCTTACCCTGCGTGATAAGTCGAGAGGAGGTATAATCAGCTCCATTGTAGTTTTCTTCCTTAGCTTCTATTACCAGGAATCCATCCTCCACAGTGGTATTTTCTTCACGATAATACTGAAGTTCATTATTGCCCCATCCATTATTGCCACGGCCTATTTCGAATTTCCAATTATCCATATTCAACGCATCCCCATCAAACTCATCACTCCACATCAACTCCATACCGTCATAAGAAGCGGGAGTTGAGTATCCCGTCGTTGGGATTACCAAATCGCCTGCACCGTCGTCATTTTCAATGAATCCTTGAGCCGCGAAAATCAGCAGCCCACCATTGACAGGATTACTTAATTCTATTTTGAAGCTCTCCTCTACTTCCAAGATATTTTCACCAACGATCTCAACAGGGATATCCTTCACGGTTTCCCCAGCAGAAAAGACTAGAGTCCCTGCAGCAGCTAGGTAATCTACACCTTCTTGTGCAGTCTCCGCTACGGTCTGATAATCCACACTGACGATCTGGTTATAGGCCCAGGATAATTCTACCTGGAAATTGAAAATGAGATTTTCATCTCCTTCTACAATGGATCCTCCGGTTACCGATATTTTCGGAGCTTGTAGGATGTTGTCCTCTGGCAGTTCGTTATTCAGGTCACATGCCAGGAAACTTATGAGGAATAGCAGTACTAAATACTTTTTCATAGCGAGGGTTTTTGCAAGGGCGTTTGCTGAAACACCCGAACATAATCAATTACGTATTGCTGCGGCCAGATGTCGGGATCGATTCCTCGGGAACCTCCCCAATGTCCTCCCACAGCTAAATTCAGAATCAAATGGAAAGCATGATTAAATGGCCAGGCTTCGGGCCCCCTTTTCTCATCTTCATAATGAAAGAATTGTTCCCCGTCTAGATACCAGCTAATGGCATTTTCATCCCACTCGATAGCATAGGTGTGAAATTCAGATTCAAGGCCCGCTCGGTAGATTTCACCTCCCTTTTGCGTTCCGATCATTCCATTATAAGCATCGGTATGGATTGTGCCATAGACAGTATCTTGGGCATACCCTACATATTCCAGGATATCTATTTCACCACTTGAAGGCCATCCCCCGTATGTAGGTTCAGTCGGCAACATCCAAAAGGCAGCCCAGGTTCCAACCCCCTGAGGAAGTTTAGCTCTCATTTCTATCTTTCCGTATTTCCAATCTCCTTTCTGTTTAGAAACCAATCTGGCTGAAGTATACTCCCTGTCTTCCTTATAGGGTTCTTTGTGTGCTTCGATAATCAAATGACCAGCTTCAACTCGGGCATTTTCAGTTCGTTCGGCGGTATAATACTGAAGTTCATTATTGCCCCATCCACAACCTGCTGGTTTTTCACAAGCTGTGCCTACATCATAACTCCAACGACCTGGATCAGGTAAACCATCAATCTCGAATTCATCAGACCAAACCAGTTCCCATTCCGTTTCGCTTCGTACTTCTTTGTTGTCGCAGGCACTAGTCAGCAGGAACAATAGACTAACCGTGCCATATATAAGTTTCTTCATTGCAGTATCCTTAGTTCGCTTCAAAAGTCAACTCAAACCAGCCATCTACTCCCACAATCTTGCTCCTCACCACTAGAATGTCCTCCGTCAAGGTGACGATATCATAGGCAGGTCCAGAATCCCAAACCCCCATAAAGGCTCCCTCCGGCAACTGAATTCGGATCTCACCATTCTCTCCCGCCCCGGGCACTAGCAACCAGGTATAATCATCAGGCGGCGTATAGTCAACAGGCAGGTACCCATTCCAAGGATCAACAGTCTTACCTTGATTTTCGTAAATGAAACGGGCGCCATCGAATGTGAAGCAAAACGAATCGTTATATTGTTCAAAATCCAAACCATCCTGCGGGGAGGTAAACCACTCTCCAGAGCCAGGAGTAGGGCCAACCGTTACAGCCCCAGCCGCCTTGGTAAAAGTCCAACATTTTATATCTCCAATCTCACACCCACCAGCTAAGAGCGTAATATCATCCGTACACGACACGGTCGCATCTTCTTCGATAAAGATTTCTTGGCTAGCGCTAGATGTTCCCCCACCTCCTTCTTTAGCAGCATGAAGCGTGATGGTATAGGTACCTGCTTTAGTGAACAGGATAGTATCTACAGCGAGGGTGGAAGAAGAAGGCGTTCCTCCGGGCGCATCCCAAACTCTAGAGAAGAAACCTTGTGACAAATCCTTAACGATGATCCGGTTTGGATTATCAGCCGTTGGAGTCAGTTCCAAAGTTGGTGCCTCAGGCAAACCCGGGATCGCAACATCTTTTTCGATAAAAGCCTCACAGCTTGCCAACAAGATTGCCATTGCCGCGAGACTCCATATATATTGTTTTTTCATTGATCTAATTTTTGCCTAGTCCTCTAATAGCCAGGATTCTGAGTAATCGCTCCATTGGTCGCCAGAATCTGGGATTCTGGAATTGGCAATACCTCATTCACGCCTTCCTTGAATCCTAATGGTCCAAGTACTGCAGGCGCACGCCCTGTCCGGATCAAATCAAAATAACGATGGCCTTCCAGCCCCAATTCTACTCTTCGCTCATGATAGATCGATTCCAAGAGGGGTTGGCCAGATCGCGTTATCGCTTCTAGGTTTACCCTTTTGCGGACTAAATTGAGCGAATTTCTCGCCTCAGCTTCGTTGCCGGTATGAAAAGCGGCTTCAGCATGCATGAGCAATACATCTGCATAGCGAATGACTCTGTCATTAGTACCTCCATTCGGATTCGGATCTCCAAATGGCGCTTCCTCACTCTTATTGTTGAAATACTTCTTAGGATAATACTCATGGGGATAGCCGGTAGCCTCTTTCGTAAACTGCCCTCTATCTCCCATGAAATCTCCTACCCTAAACACAGTGGCGTTTAATCTTGGATCTTCGAATCCTTCCTTGAAGAATTCATCTACAAAATCCTGGGTGGGTAGATTAAAGCCGAATCCTTCGAATTGCCCGCGAGCACGTTGAAACACATTGCTAAAAGTGCCCTCATTGGCATTATTTCTTCCCCAGTTTCCACCAGAGGCATTCATGTATTGTATTTCAAAAATAGATTCCTCGTTGTTCTCTCCTGCCTCAGTAAAAATCTGCGAGTAATCCGCTACCAATTGATACTCTCCTGAAGCGATAATATCGTTGGCAACACTCTCTGCCTCAGCAAATCGAGATTGATACATGTAGGCTTTCAAGAGCAGTCCTTGTGCTGCTCCTTTGGTTATACGCCCTAATTCTTCGACACCATATTGACTGCGTGGCCAAAGATCTGCGATCGCTTCCGTCAAGTCCTGTTCGATCAAGGCCCAGACTTCAGCTGCTGGCGTTCTTGGTAAATTGTATTCACTTGGAGCCAAAACTCGGTCCACCAAAGGCACATCTCCAAACAACGTAACCAGATTATAAAAGAACCAGGCTCGGATAAACTTTGCCTCACCTAGGACCCGATTTTTCAAATCCGTATCCATTTCTATAGCTGGTACACGCTCCAAGACGATATTGGCTCGATAGATCCCCTCGTAATCCGCCGCCCATTCAGCCTCCAAATACTCCGTGTCCGTCAATCCTTGAAAGTTTTCCATGGCTTGAAGATCTGGCTGATCATTAGGGCCTGAGCCACCAGTGGTTGAATCATCTGAAAATATATCTCCCCAAAACCAGCGAAAATGGCCAGCCGGTGTCAGCTCAAATTGAAGGGCAGCGTAGGCTCCATTCACCGCAGAAACTGCGTCGTCTGCCGTCTTATAAAAGTTCTCTTCCGTTGCTCCGATGATAGGCTTCTTTTCAAGAATATCCTTTTCACAGGAAAAAAAGCACAAACAGAAGAAAGCGACTGATAATGTTCTCTTCATGATCATCTTTTAAAAAGTAATTTGAATACCACCCAAGAAAGTTCGGGCTTGCGGATAAAAACCGCGATCTATACCTAGATCCAATGCACCTTGAGTTGATCCAATCTCCGGGTCTAAACCCGAATAATTCGTCAACGTCCACAGATTCTGTCCACTGACATACACCCGAAATTTGTTCAATCTCAATTTGTTCAAGATATCCCTTGGGAGCTGGTAACCGATCTGCAGATTTTTAATCCTCATGTAAGAGCCATCCTCCACGAAACGATCGGAAACTCTGGCATTACGATTAGGGTCACTTAGTGTTACCCTAGGTTCTGACGTGCTGGTTCCTGGTCCTGTCCAGCGGTTCAAGACGCTTTGAGGACGATTGGTATAGGAAAAATCATAGCGGACAATGCCGTTGTAAATTTCATTTCCGGATACCCCCTGTAGGAATAAACTTAGATCAAACCCCTTGTATTCGGCATCAAAGGTTACTCCATAAGTGAAGTCCGGTGTAGGGTTACCGATAAATGCCCTGTCATTGCTAGTGATCACACCGTCACCATCTAAGTCCTTGAAACGGATATCTCCAGGTGCTGTATTTTCGTTTTGTGTGGCATGAGCTTCTACCTCTGCTTGATTCTGGAAAATCCCATCCGTTACGTAGCCGTAGAAAGCTGCAATCGGATGTCCCACCTCTGTACGAGCCACCGCACCGGCGGAGAATACATTACCAGAAGTAATGGGCTCTCCCCCTTCTCCTAAACTGATCACTTCTGTAGAAACAAAGGCGATATTTCCTCCGACTCCGTATTTGAAAGCTCCTTCTCGATTTCGATAATTCAGAGACAATTCCAGTCCCGTATTTTCCATTTCACCGATGTTCCGCACTGGAGGTAAAGTCCCTGCTGTCAGAGGAATCGGTGCGGCATACAACATATCTGAGGTGTTCTTCACGTAATAATCCGCAACAAAATAGATCTGTCCATCATATAATTCTACGTCTAGACCTATATCCGTCTGAGTACTGGTTTCCCACTTCAAGTCTGGATTGGCAGACACTAGAGGAACATTACCATTGGTAATGATCTCTCCCTCTCCAAATGTGTAATTCTGACCCGCATTCACAATCGTTGAGAAACTATAATTACCGATTCTGTCATTACCGTTTTGTCCCCAACTGGCTCTTAACTTCAATAAGCTCACATCATCCCACTTCCAAAAATCCTCACGGTTGATTACCCAACCCAAGGAGAAAGAGGGGAAATAGCCAAATCTATTGTTAGCCCCAAATCTTGAAGAACCATCGGCACGAAAAGTAGCAGAAGCCAGATAGCGATCCTTCCACTCATAATTCACTTTTCCGAAAAAGGACAATAGCGAAGCTTCAGTGGCACCAGCATAGGCACTTTGGGAAGCAATTGGATCAATCGTATTGGAAATGTAAGCATCAGCTGGATCATTACTCGGTAAATTGGTATTACCTCCCCCTGAAAAATCAAAACGATTGTCCAAGAAGGTAGTACCTACTGTCACATCTAAGGCGTGTTGATCTTGGAAAGTAGTCTTATAGTTAAGCACATTTTCCCACTGCATATTTCTCCAGGTATTGTGCTCCTTCCCTACACTATTTACAATGTTCCGTTCCCCAGCAGGGGCATCGCCAATAGTTGGATTAATACTTAAGTCGTAAAGCGGTCTAAAGACATCTCGTGTAGCAAAAGTAGCATCTACACTAAAGGTAGATCTGAAGGTAAGTTGCTCCATTAACTTTAATTCCCCGAAAACAGAACCTACAATTCGATTAGAAGTCCATTGGTCATGGATTTGCTCTATAGCGTTGATGGGGTTAGTGATATCGGTATCCGAATAATAAGAATAGGCGTAAGTCCCATCCGGTTTACGTATCGGTGTCACTGGATCCATATTCAAGGCTCGGATCAAAGGTGTGACGAATTCGTTGTTTTCCGGTAAAAAATTTCTTTCTAGATAGGTAAACCCTAAGGTGTTACCCACCGTTAACCAATCTTTGAGATCGTTGACTGTATTCAAGCGAACGGTATATCGTTCAAAACCAGATTTCTCGCCACCAACGATACCATCTTGCTCAAAATAGTTGCCGGAAACGGTGTAAGCAGATCGCTCGCCACCTCCACTGAGCGTGAGCTGATGACTTACCATAGGCGCATCCTGGAAGATGGCTGACTGCCAATCTGTTCCCTCTCCTAATACATCTGGATTAGAAAACTCAGGCAATGGTGTCCTGCCGGAATTAATATGAGCTTCGTTAGAAAGAATGGCATATTCTCTGGCATTTAGCAAATTCATATTCTTCCAGGCACTCTGGACGCCATAATAGGCATGGTAACTAATGCTACCCTCCTGATTCTTCTTCCCTCCCTTGGTGGTGATCAAGACTACTCCATTGGCGCCCCGCGCTCCATAAATGGCAGATGAAGCCGCATCCTTTAGCACGTTTATCGATTCAATATCATTGGGATTTAGAAAGTCGATCCCTTCTACGGGAATCCCGTCGACAATATACAAAGGATCACTATTATTAATCGTCCCTACTCCTCGTACACGTACTGTTAGTGGGCTACCTGGAGAGCCAGAACTTTGGGCAACCTGTACCCCGGCAACTCGGCCTTGTAGGGCTTGTTCCGTTCTGAGGACGGGTGTTTCTGTGATCTCATCAGAAGTCACGGTAGATACTGCACCACTAATGCTACTACGCTTCTGTGTCCCATAACCTACCACTACCACTTCATCCAGCAAAGAGATATTTTCGGCGAGCACGATATTTAATTCTGACTCATTCTGGACCGTCACCTCCTGCGTTTGTAGCCCCGTATA
The DNA here is from genome assembly GCA_913057785.1 of uncultured Lewinella sp. Taxonomy (GTDB): domain Bacteria; phylum Bacteroidota; class Bacteroidia; order Chitinophagales; family Saprospiraceae; genus DT-111. The sequence goes on from CAJXPD010000007.1 coordinate 48,162, forward strand.
GGAGAATACCAGGACTGCTGGTCGTTCCTCCAGGCGTAAGGAAAAACTACCGTCTATATCGCTGACTGTGCCAGAGGTAGTCCCTTTCACGCTAATCGTAGCTCCAATTACGGTCTCTCCATCAGCGGTGGTAATGACACCTTTTATTTCGTCATTTGTTTGTGCGAATACCATCGTAGCGTTCAACAACAAACAAAATAGACTGCAACAAATTCTTTGAATCATGTGGGTGAAAATTGAATTGAAAAGTGGGTTAGTGGGTTTTCCTGTAACTGCAAGAAACCCACTAACTCCGATCCCATCTGGTAGCCCGAAAGCCACCACTCTTTATTGCTTAATCATTCTTTTCGTAACTATCATTTCATCTGTTCTCACTCGTACCAGGTAGATTCCACTTTGGTAGGAAGAAAGGTCCAGGTTCAATTGATCCTGACCACGATCTATAGCCCTCTGCCAGATCAATTTACCGTTCAGGTCCCAAAGTTCTACTTGCTTACGACCTACCTGTGGTTCGAAAGTCAATTGTGCGAAGTCGCGGACTAAGTTTGGATTGATGCGAACTAAGTTTGGATTGATAACCAAGTCATTCGTATTAACCAGGCAGCTTTCGCAGGAATTCCATGGAAAACAAACCGAAGCATCTCCATCCACAGTCAACGCACGATTTGTGAATCCACCAGAGGTTACTGTACAAGGATCCTCTGGTACAAAACCTTCTTGGACAGCCCAGTTATCGATCGTAAATTTAAATTCATGATCGCCACCGGGTAGCTCAAAAGTTCCTTCCCAAACACCGTCACCATCTTCATCTGCAAGTGGATTAGAATCTCCGGACCAGCTATTGAAAGAACCGCTCACATAAACCGTTCCAATGGTTTCAGTATATCCGTTCATATCAACTGCAAAGCTGATCATTCCACTAGATAGCGCAGGGCCACAATTGGTATCCACCGTACACTGACCAAAGCAAGTAGCAATTGTAGTATCCGCCATGACCGGATTGATGAAGCGATCGTTGAAATTGTCAGGATTAGCGCAGTCTTGGCCAGCGATATTTTCCTTGCAAGAAAAATCTCCACAAGCACCGTTGGTAAAGGTGTAATATCCACTGAATCCAATTGGACGCTCAATCGTCAAGGAAACTACTCCATCTGTACTTGGCATCAATCTGAATTTCTCATTAGGAGCTCCAAATTCAAGTCCACCTGCCAAAAACACGCCAGATTCCGCCGGAGTAATCGCAGAAACACCAAGATCAAAAGTAATTTTCACGGACTCACCGCAAGCATAACAGCTATTAAAGCAAACCGTGCCAGGATCGGAATCGGCAGTAATCACCAATGATCTATTGACGAATCTTCCATCGTCATTAACCGTTAACTTGGTACAAGCTTCTGAGCCATTAAACATCTCCTGTGCAGACCAATTATCCAAAGTAAATTTGTATTCGATTGGACCAGTGGGCAGCGGGATAGTTGTCGTCCAAACCCCATCGCCATCTTCATCACTTAATGCGTTGGCATCTCCTGCCCATCCGTTGAAATCACCGCTGATATACACCGTTCCAAAGTTGTCTGTTCCGTATTCGTTCATGTCAACTGAAAAAGTGACATCAACAATCTCTGTTTGATTGGAAGTACATACCTGGATATCATCGAAATAGAAGGTCTGGTCTGCGCCAGTACCAGCAGTTCCAAAGTCAAAGAAAAGCACTATGCGTCCAAATACTCGACCAGTTGCTGGCTGATTAGAATCCTCCAGAGATGGATTGTCAAAATTGAAACACAATTCCTCCCATTCATTAATTTTCGTATTCTCCACTGTGGTGATCCAGTTCTCACCCTCATTGGGTTGCTCCAACTTAACGGCCAAATTACCAATGTGATCCATGTGCACTTTAACACAAATCTCTCCGCCAGCACTAGCATCTACAGGAGTACTAGGATCTGGGTTAGAAAACATCCCCCCCCAAGTTTGGGCATCCGCTGCTTTGATATATTCTACCACACTCCCACTAGTGTTGATACCAGAGGAATTTGGATTGTCGATAATCGTCGTTAGCTGCCCGTCTAAACTTGACCCAAAAATCTGGAAGTCGGTACTAGTAGCTTCTGTTTCAAAATCCAAAATTGAAGTACAAGATCTTTCGGAGGGTCCAGTGTAGGTAATGTCATCTATATAAGTAACCACATTCTCTCCTGTTCCTTCTACACCAAAATCAGCGAAAAGAACAATCTGTCCGTAGATGTGTCCTGAGGCAGGCGTGAATGGATCTTCAATTGAATTTGCTGTCAGATCAAAGCAAATCTCTTCCCATTCTCCAGTGGTAGTATTTGCGACGCTGGTAACCCAGTTGGGGCCGCCAGTAGTTGAGGCTTCCAACTTCAAGGTTAAATTGCCGATGTGATCGAAGTGTGCTTTAATACAAACCTGACCACCATTCGTGGCATCAATTGGAATAGCTGGAGCTGGATTGGCAAAACCTCCACCCCAAACGGGCGCATCTCCTACTTTAACCCATTCCAACACCGTTCCACTAGTGTTGATTCCAGATGGATTTGGATTTGCAATCGTGTTAGACTGTGCACCTTCGGCGCTACCCCCAAAATATTGGAAGTTTAAACTTGTGCTCTCAGATTCAAAATCGATGACCACCTGGCCAAAGGATAAGCTTATGCAAGCTAATTGAAGTAGTAATAGAGGTAAAAGTCTTTTCATCTGTTATTTTTTTAAGTAGCTCAATTGTGTTGCAGTCCTGATTAATGGTTTCTTGTTGTACAACTGCTACTTCAATCAACTAAGAAGCTTGCTCAACAAGTAAATAACACTACATCACTGTAAAATCAAGTCAAATGTTGCTTTCAAAAGATAATTTGGCCTTCCACCAAATAATTATCAAAATTAGCACCATTTGTAGCTATTCACATGATTAAATACTACATCACAGATACTACACAGGTAAAAATCATCTACTACTACTACAACATAAGTACATCAAGTGCTTGATTTCATACTAAATCAGTACTACAATTAGTATATTCGTGTAAGGAAATTATGGAGCAGGATTTCATGCAGGAATTGACCACCAGAAAAAGACTAAGATTGCCCAAACAATTCACAAACTATCTACTATTATTCCATTTGCTACTTGCCACTGGGCAGTTAAAGGCGACCAATATTCAATTAGGGGATCCATTTATTCAGAATTACCCTACGGCAGTCCACCAAGCTGGAATTCAGAACTGGGCTATTGGTCAACATCCCAATGGCTATGTATTCCTGGCCAACAACGACGGGCTACTACAATTCGATGGCAGCGATTGGCAGTGCTTTCCCTTGGAAAAGAAAACCATTGCCCGTTCCCTCCTAATTCGAGGAGATTCAGTTTTTGTTGGCGGTCAAAATGAATTTGGATACTTTAAGAGTCAAGCTAATGGTAAACTAAAGTATCATTCTCTACTCCCTCGCATTCCCTCCCCCTTCCAAAATTTTGAAGATGTCTGGGATATCGTCTCTGTAGGAGAAAGTATCTATTTCTACGCCTCTAACAAGTTGTACCAATTCCAAAACGACAGTATTTCTGTACAGTACGAAGGTCCAGGTCTCAGGTTCCTGGCGGAAGCGGGAGGCAAGCTGTTTTTACAAAGCAACCAGGACCTAATGGTAAAGGTTGGCAAGACATTCCAAGCGCTCGGCGTGTCTGAGCAAATGAAATTGGACATTGTATTCACCAGTGCTATAGCTCTCGAAAATGGCTCTATCCTTTTCACCACGCTGAAAGATGGCCTGTTTCTTCTGGAAGGTAATCAACTACAACCCTTATCGATACCCAGTTTAGATGACTTCATCAAGGAAAATAGAATTTACTGTGCTATCAAAGACAGTAGTGGTGGTATCGTACTAGGTACTAGTGCTGCCGGTGTTCTTGTGCTTACGGCTGATTTTCGCCTCAAAACACATATAAATCGAAACAATGGCCTGCAAAAGAACAATGTTCTGAGTTTATCCACGGATCAGCATGGCAACTTGTGGATCGGCCTAGATAATGGAATCGACTATGCTGAAATTAACGGGGCTTATCGACAGATCATTCCCGATCAGCCTCTAGAGGGAACTGCCTATACCTTTATTGAACATGATGGCTATTTCTACTTCGGAACTTCTTCAGGGCTCTACACATTAGAAGCCCATGCCCGTCCTCAACTATTTAATAGAACATCCTTCCGGAGAGTTCCAGGAACCGAGGGACAGGTTTGGGGATTGGCTGTTGTGCGGGGGCGCCTTCTTATGGGACATCATGAAGGCGCATTTGAAATACTAAGATCGGGAGCAGCACATACAAGCAGGAGGCTTTCAATGGGGCCTGGTACCTGGAACTTTACGCCATTACCTGATGATCCACAAAAGTTGGTCGCGGGCACCTATGAGGGGCTGGAATTATACACTTTAGGGCCAAAGGGGTGGCAATGGCAGCGGAAACTCAAAGGACTACAAGAATCGAGTCGATTTTTGGTTCCCGGCGAGAGCAAGGGTCTATGGATGGCACACCCCTACCGAGGAATCTATAAACTTTCTTTAAATCCGGGTCAGGATGCGGTTCAGGTCCAACTATATGGCAAAAAAGACGGTTTGGCAAGCGATCACCTAAATCATGTTTTCCTTGTCAATGAAGAAATCCTCTTCACAAGTGAAACAGGTGTTTTTAGATACGATAAGAGTAGCAACTCTTTTCTGCGTTACCAAGAAATGCAGAACCTACTTAAGGAAGAACCCAATTTGCTCCGTCTATTTGAGGACTCAAACGGGAATATCTGGTTCGTGGGCTCCAGTACATCTGGTCGTTTATCATTGACGGACAAAGGGGTCGTGAAGCGCTTTGTCAAAGCGCTTTTTCCATCTCTGAACAGCCAATTGGTCCGGGGCTTCGAATTCATTCATCCACTCGATGATCACCGGATTATCGCAGGTGCCGAAAAAGGTTTTATCACCTTTAACCCGAAGCCTCAGCAGGCTATGAACCAGGAACTACGCGTTTTATTCCAGAACATTTACAATATTGCTGATGGTGACAGCCTAATCATTGCTGGTCACTACAGCGGCGAAGATATAAGAGCACTGCAGCCTTTTGAGTATTTTGAAAATGCATTCCGCTTTTCTTTTACTTCTCCCATTTATAGCCAGCACGACAAAGTCTGGTTTCAATCCTTTTTAGAAGGCTCTGATGAAGGCTGGTCGAGCTGGAATACCAAGCGTAATAAAGAATACACCAACCTGAGTCCCGGTGAGTATACCTTCAAACTGAGAGCAAAAAACCATTCGGGATTAGAATCTCAGGTAGTTAGTTTTCACTTCACGATTAACCCACCCTGGTATGCATCCAATCTTGCCAAGTTCTTCTATGCACTTCTCGTGATAGGCCTGCTGGTCGGACTGATCTTAATTCCTCGTAGCAGATTCAAAAAGGAAACAGCTGATCTAGTTTCGGCACAAAAGAAGAAAGAAGAAGAGCACCAAAAGGTCGTAGAGGAGTCTGAAAAAGCCATTATAGCCTTGCAAAACAAAAACCTGGAAGAAGAGATCAGGCATAAGAACCAGGAATTGGCTAGCACCACCATGCATCTGGTTCAACGAAGCGAAATGATCAACAAACTTCGAAGTCAGTTGGAAAAGCTACAAAAAGAGAGCATGGAGGCTCCTGCCAAAAAACAAGTGGACGGACTTCTACGTCTCCTGACCAAGGATGACGAGCTTGCTCGCGAATGGGATCAATTTGCGCATCACTTTGACCAAGTTCATAGTGATTTCCTCAAAAGACTCAAGATCCAATTTCCGCAACTTACCTCCAATGACCAAAAATTATGTGCCTACTTACGCATGAACCTAGCTACCAAAGAGATTGCGCCCTTGATGAATATCTCCATTCGTGGGGTCGAAGTAGGTAGGTATCGACTACGTAAAAAGCTGAATCTGGATACCCAGGTCGACCTGAATGAATTCATGATGAACATCTAGCAATCCGTACTATTTTCTTGCATATTCCACTACACCTCATTCCACTTGATAAAATAGTATCAACATCTAATAAGATAATCACAAAAGCTCCTAGCTATTTAGTCTATCATTGCAGAAAAAAAAGATGGCAGTAAACTGGAATGGGGTATATCCCGCACTAACGACCAAGTTTGACTCAACTGGTAAGTTGGATCTGGATACCTTCGAACTGAATTTGAAGGCCCAAATAGATGCAGGTATTGATGGCGTAATCCTTGGAGGATCCTTGGGAGAAGCCAGCACGCTCTTTTTGAATGAAAAAATGGAGCTGCTAGCGAAGGCTAAAGAAATCAGCAGTGAACTTCCGATTATTATCAATATTGCCGAAAGTTCGCAACAAGAAGCTATTAAGGTTGCTCAAACGGCACAAGAACACGGAGCAGATGGCTTAATGGCATTACCTCCTATGATGTATAAGTCTACAGATAGAGAAACCGCAAGCTGGTTTACAAGCATTGCCAAATCTACGGACCTCCCCATCATGATCTACAATAATCCTGTGGATTATAAAATCGAAGTTACCTTAGCGATCATGGAGGAATTGCTGAAGCTTCCAAATGTAACAGCTATTAAGGAGAGTACCAGGGATGTATCCAACGTGAGCAGACTTAAATCTGCTTTTGGTGATAGCCTAAAGGTAAGTTGCGGAGTGGACACCTTGGCGCTAGAATCTCTCCTTATGGGAGCAGATGGCTGGGTAGCTGGATTAGTCTGTGCTTTCCCAAGGGAAACCGTTGCCATTTATCGTTTAGCTTTAGCAGGTAGGATTGCTGAGGCTGTAGCTATACATCGATGGTTCCTACCTATTCTAGAATTAGACATCAACCCGCAACTCGTCCAAAACATCAAATTGGCTGAGGTAATCACGGGTATTGGCACGGAGCATGTACGTCCTCCCCGCCTTCCATTAGTTGGTGAAGAAAGAGAACGGGTGCTCAAGATCTTAAATGACGGGATGGCCACTCGCCCTACCCTACCTGACTACCTTAACCTTTAGGCTTGCAAACGATCATTTATGAGGAAATCATTCTTCTGTATCGATGCTCATACCTGTGGGAACCCCGTTAGACTGGTTGCCGGCGGAGGGCCAGTGCTGAAAGGAAACGGCATGGGTGAGAAAAGGCTAGATTTCTTAGCTCATCATGACTGGATCAGAACAGGACTCATGTTCGAACCACGTGGGCACGATATGATGTCAGGCAGCATCCTTTATGAACCAGCTGATCCAGGCAATGATGTAGCTATCCTTTTCATCGAGACAAGCGGCTGTCTGCCAATGTGTGGACACGGAACTATTGGAACGGTAACAATTGCAATAGAGGAAGGCTTAGTGAAACCCCAAACTCCGGGTAAGTTAAGACTGGAAACACCTGCTGGCCTGGTCCTGGTAGAATATAAACAGGAAGGGAAAAAAGTCAAGTCGGTCAAATTGACTAATGTGCCCTCATTCCTATACAAGGAAAGACTACAGGTGGAATGTCCGGAATTGGGTTCCATTCACGTAGATGTAGCTTATGGCGGAAATTTCTATGCTATTGTCGATCCGCAAGAAAATTATGAGGGAATCGATGCTTACGGTCCCTCTAAGCTAATTCAATGGAGTCCCATTGTTCGGAATCGCCTAAATGAAAGCTATTCCTTTATACACCCCTTGGACGACAAAATCTCTGGCTTAAGTCATCTACTTTGGACGGGAAAACCGAAGTCCTCCAGTGCTGACGCAAGAAATGCTGTTTTTTATGGTGACAAAGCCATCGATCGATCCCCTTGCGGAACAGGAACCTCTGCTCGTATGGCTCAATGGCATGCGCAAGGAAAGTTAAAGATCGGGGAAACTTTTACGCATGAGAGCATAATAGCGAGTCAGTTTATCGGACGCGTAGAGGAGGAGGTACAATGTGGGCCTTTTTCAGCTATTGTTCCTAGTATCGAAGGGTGGGCTAGAATAACTGGATACAACCAAATCATCATCGATGAAGATGATCCCTATGCCCATGGTTTTCAGGTGATATAATTGTGTGATATGAAAGTACATGTAATTGGAGGTGGTGTGATCGGGCTTTGCAGCGCCTACTATCTATCGAAGGCGGGGCATGAAGTTACCATTCTGGATAAGGGAGACTTTGAAGCAGGCTGTTCATTTGGAAATGCCGGGATGATCGTGCCAAGTCACTTTGTTCCTTTGGCCAGTCCAGGTGTGATTTCGAAAGGTCTTCGCTGGATGTTTAGCGCTAGTAGTCCGTTCTACATAAAGCCCCGCTTAGACCTTCAATTGGCCCAATGGTTGTGGCACTTCTACCGTGCGTGTACCCCTAAGAAAGTTAGGGAAGCCATGCCGGTGATCAGAGATCTAAATCAGGGGAGTCGTCAGCTTTACCAGGAATTGAGTGATGAATTGGAGATATCCTTTGACTTGGAGAATAAGGGTCTAATTATGCTCTTTCGGACTGCTAAAGGTGAAAAAGAAGAAATCGCTGGGGCTGAAATGGCAAATGATTTGGGAGTGAAAGCCGAGGTTCTATCCAGCAGTGCCTTAAAGGAACTGGAAAAAGGCACTCATTTGGAAGCGCGCGGCGGTGTAATGTACGAAGGTGATTCCCATCTGTCCCCTCATCTCTTCATGAATGCCATTGTGGCCCACTTAAAAGCAGCCGGGGCAAAATTTATGCCGCGGACGATGCTCACAGGATGGGAAAGTCAGAAAGGTACTATCACACATCTGCAAACAGAGGCTGGTGAACGCCTAAAAGTGAATCAAGTAGTTCTTGCCGCCGGATCCTGGTCGCAGAAGATTCTAAAGCCCTTGAAAATACAAATGCCAATTCAGGATGGCAAGGGATATTCTATTACACTTTCCGAACCGAATGAAAGGCCTACGATTCCGAGTATCCTAAGTGAAGACAAGGTTGCCATCACCCCAATGGGCAAAGATTTGAGATTTGGCGGGACACTGGAATTGGGTGGAATGAGCAGGGCTGTAAACCCAAAGCGAGTCCGAGGTGTCATTTCATCACTACCACAGTACTATCCAAATATCAACCTCCCTAATCAAAGGGATGTTGATATTTGGGTAGGATTTCGACCATGCTCTCCTGATGGTCTGCCCTATATTGGCAGATCTAGCCAGGTATCCAATTTGGTCCTGGCAGGAGGGCATGCCATGATGGGAATGAGTCTTGGCCCAATAACGGGCCAGCTTATTGCCGAAATTATCGGAGAACAAGATCCGAGCGTCAATCTCGAACTTCTACAGCCAGAACGCTACGGATGATCTTCCAATCTATCTGTCATGGACATCATTTACTTTTTTGATCTCGCTGGTACTTTCGTCTTCGCAATCAGTGGAGCCTTAACGGCGATCCAAAGAAAATTGGACATTTTCGGATCATCCGTAATTGCATTGGTAACGGCGCTGGGAGGAGGTACTTTGAGGGATATCCTAATTGGCCGGCAACCTGTTGGTTGGCTCCTAGACAATAACTATCTACTAATCATTGCCGCAGGTATCGCCGTTAGTTACATCTTTGGACAAAGCGTGCAGAAACTTCGAAGGACCTTATTCCTATTTGACACCATTGGTATTGGCCTTTACACTATTCTCGGACTGGAAAGGACTTTGGGATTAGGGCTTTCTATGCCCATCGCAGTAATCATGGGTACGGTCTCAGCTGTCTTTGGAGGTGTAATTCGGGATGTATTGTGCAATGAGGTTCCTCTCATCTTTAGAAAGGAGATCTACGCTACCGCCTGTATTGCAGGAGGAATACTTTTCCTGATTCTAACTGCACTGAATTTGGGTCGGGATACCTCCATGTTAACCACCGTTTTCTTCATCATCATCCTTAGGACCTTAGCAGTTAAGTTCAAGTGGCACCTCCCAAGTACCCACTAGCTATGTAACATGGTGATTCACTGGTAGTGCTGCTGAAAAGAACTGGGGACCATTCCCTTCAATTTCTTGAATTGCCGATTAAAATTGGATAGATTGTTGAACCCTACCTTGTATGCAATTTGGCCTATAGAATCTTGTTGTTCCATGAGTAATTGGCAAGCCGCATTAATACGAACCTCATTGACATATGAAATGAATGTCTTCCGTGTGTGAATTTTAAAGTATCGACAGAAAGCCGGGATACTTAGATTACTGGCTTGCGCAGCCTCTTCTACAGTGATCTTCTTATCATAGTTTTTAAAGATAAACTGTAAGACTTGATCCAAGCGTTTACCCGCGGCTTCAGCTTGGGACTGATCATAGGCCATGCTTGAAATAGCTTGGCTACCTTCAGCTTCACATAGGCTTTTCAGCAAGGTAAGAAACTCTTGCAATAGAGCAATGCCTTCTAGGACCTGCATGCGTTGGAACAGCGCACTTGGATCAAAACCTAGCGTTCCTGAAGAGAAATGGATGCCCTTATTAGCTTCCCGTAATAAACCACTAGCTACCCTTAATTCTGGTATTTCAAAAAAGCCTGCTCCAAGGCTCTTTCGGTCAAAAAAAATCGAAATCGCTTCCGCATGCTCCGCTTCATGCTCATAGTATTTGGGATCATTCCGAAATAGATGTGGAAGGTTGGATCCAATAAAGCATAAGTCACCTGCCCTGAAACGACACATGCTGTCACCCGCATACAGCGTCCCTTCACTCTGTACAATCAACGTAATCTGCCATTCCGGATGGTAATGCAATCGATCGTAGAAATAGGGTAATCGATCATGCTGGACACCAATGGAGCGGTTGGATGTCTTGGATATATTAAAGGGTAGCGGTTTCATAGTTGGCCGGAAACTTTAGAAAGAAGGTAGTTCCTGTGGCATCACTTTCGAAGATAATGCTCCCTTTAAGTTGATCTGTTAATTTCTTTACGATGGCTAGCCCCAGTCCCGTACCTTCAAATTCATTTCGATTATGTAGTCGAAAAAACATCTTAAATATCTTCTCTTTGAATTCCATAGGTATTCCCATACCATTGTCTTTTAGAGCGAACTCATGTTCATCTTCTTGTCTTTGATATCGGATATCAATGACAGGGCGTTCTTTTCGATTGTAAGTAATACCATTTTCGATTAGATTTTTGAAAATCAGAAAAAGCAATGCTTCTGAGCTTTCAATCTGAGGCAGATCATGTACCCTGATTTCGGCATTCTTCTCTTCTACCTTAAGTTTCAAGGCATTTTCTACTTCTGATACTAATTTCTCCGTATCTACCATCCCTATTTTAGGAGCAGTTTTCCTCAGTTTCGAAAATTGCAACACATCCTCGACTAAATTATACAGCTGATTCGCCCCCTTCTTAATGAATCCGAAATAGGTTTGCTGTTCTGCAGGTTGAATACCGGGTCCACGCTTCTCAATGAGGTTAACAAAGCTCATAATGTTTCGTAAAGGCTCTTTCAAGTCATGAGAAACGATATGCGCAAAGCCCTCGAGCTCCTCATTCTTCAAACGCAGGTCCGTCGTCTTTTTATCTACCTCCTCCTTTAACTGCTCTGCATATTGCTGCCTTTGGCGAGCGGAAAGCCAACCCAGGGCAACAATGACCACTGCCAGGATCAAAATCGCAAATAAAGCCCAATTCAGCGTCTTATGATATTTAACGGTCGCTTCCCCTTCCTTTTTCTCCATTTGAACAAGCTCATACTCTACCTTTTGTTTTTCCAATCCAAATTGAATTTCCAATTCGGCCATCCTTTGGAGTTGGGTAGCTTGATCCAATGTGTCTTCATAAAGCCATTGTTCAGACTGATGGTTGTAGGCAGCTCGGTAGTCTCCGATGGCCTCCGCTAGCTGAGCAGCTAGATCGTGATAGGCGATCAGCACATTAAGTCTATTGGGTAGATTCTCCTGAGTCTGTAGGTAAAACGCTTGTAGTTTCTCTCGCGCCTTATCAAAGTCCTCACGTGCAATATCCCAAGCAATTAGATCATACTGTATGGCTAAATCATGGGTATGGAGTCCTTTTTCATTGGTGAGAAAGGCTGCCTTTTTCAAGTAGGTTTGTGACAATTCCAACTTCCCCTCTTCACGTGCAAGATCGGATAACCACTGTAGACAATTTACCTGTGTCAAGTAGTTCTCATTTTCCTCCGCGATGGCTTGGGCCAATTCCACGGCCTCCTTTACTGAGTCCGGCTCATTGCGTGCACTGTGAAAGTAAGCCTTATTCATTAGTGCTACGGCCTTCACATATGGATCTCTGGTTTCATCAATTTTCTGAATCACTTTTTGCCAGTAAATCGCTGCGTTCGGTTCATCGCCTGAATTGGAATAAAGGATAGCTATATTGCCTAATGTAAAGATCTCTCCAACCTCATCGCCCAACACAACATTTCGTAAAGACTTCTGGTAAAACTCTAAAGCCTTGGTGTTTTCATTCCGATTGGCGTATATATTAGCTAAGTCATTATAAACTACACTTAGTACGAAACTATCTCGACTTTTTTCCGCAATAGGTAGCGCCATATCATTCCATCGCTCTTGAGCCAACTTATCTCCACGAATAGAAGCCACCACTCCAAGCAAGTTGAAAGCACGAGCCAGCCCTACCTGATACTCCAAAGACTCAGCTAGCTCCCTAGCTCGATGGGCAAATGCTGCCGCTGAATCCAGATCAGTCGTGTGAAACTCCCAGCTAATCTGATTCAGCAGATCGACTTTTTGACTGTCTGACTCCTCAAGACTTTGGAGCAACAAGTGCAAACTGTCTAGTTTTTCCGTCTGACTCCATAGGGGTTGGATTGCACCTAGTAGCATGCCCACTAGTGTGATCCTTACGATTAGGGGGTAGACTTTAATTTTACCATACATCATAGGACGGCAAGTACAGCAATTAGTAAATTAATTCATTACGGGTTAGAGATATTCCTAAAAATTTATCATGTACAGGTTGAACGCTTGGATAGAAAAATCGAGCAACGATTTGGTGGTGAGGTTATCCTAAATATAGTTCTCTATCGATTTTACTTCAAGGCTTAAGATACTTAATTTCTTTCTAAAACAACAGCTCCTTTGTTTTACGGAGATCTGGCAAAAAGGGTACAGTTTTGTCACTTTAGCTATGGTCTTGATTTATTCTGTAAAGCAAGGCGGACGATAAAATAAAGATATTTCTTAGCGCAAGCCTACCAAATAATATAACTTTACAAGCAATAATGTTGAAACCGAATTTTATCAATTAACTACTGTAAAATGGCAGAAAACGAATTCGACGCAATCGTTGTCGGCTCCGGCATCAGTGGTGGCTGGGCGGCAAAGGAGCTCTGTGAAAAAGGGTTAAAGGTCATGATGCTTGAACGTGGCAAGAATGTAGAACATGTAAAGGACTATGTCAACGCCATCAAGGGACCCTGGGAGTTTGCCCATAGAGGCACCCGCACACAAAAAATGATCGAGGAATACCCCGTACTAAAAAGAGATTACCCGCTCAACGAAAAGAACTTGGATTGGTGGGCTAGCGACAAAGACTGCCCATACACGGAAATCAAGCGTTTCGATTGGTTCCGCGGATACCAAGTCGGTGGTCGCTCCCTGCTGTGGGGAAGACAAAGTTACCGTATTGGTGACATTGACTTTGAAGCTAATGCCAAAGAGGGTATTGCTGTGGATTGGCCCGTACGGTATAAAGACATCAAGCCTTGGTACGACTATGTGGAGCGTTTCGCAGGGATCAGCGGTAGCAAAGAAGGCTTACCACAGCTTCCCGATGGGGAATTTCTACCTCCAATGGAACTGAACTGCGTGGAAAAAGATGTGGCTGCAAGAATTAAGAAGCACTATGGTGGAAAACGACACCTAATTATCGGCCGTGCCGCACACGTCACCGCTCCTATTGAAGGACGTGGTATCTGTCAATACAGGAATAAGTGCTGGTTGGGTTGTCCTTTTGGCGCCTACTTTAGTACGCAGTCCTCTACCCTTCCAGCAGCCATGAAAACTGGGAATTTGACCTTGCGTCCACATAGCATTGTAACACAAGTATTATATGACAAAGACACGAAGAAGGCTACTGGTGTGGAGGTACTAGATGCTGAAACTAACCAGACCTACGTCTACAAGGCCAAGGTCATCTTCTTGAATGCCTCTACGATAAATACCGCATGGATCCTGATGAATTCAGCTACAGATATTTGGCCGGAAGGTCTGGGTAGTAGCAGTGGTGAACTAGGACACAACTTAATGGACCATCATCTAGGGGTACGAGCTAGTGGTTGGGTAGAAGGTTATGAAGATAAGTACTACTTTGGTCGAAGGGCTAATGGTTTCTACATACCTAGATTCAGAAACCTATTTGGAGATAAACGGGACTATTTACGAGGGTTTGGTTATCAGGGTCGAGCTAGTAGAGAGGGATGGTCCAGAGAAATCGCCGAGTACAGCATTGGAGCGGAATTCAAAGAAGCCTTGACTGAACCAGGAAGATGGACAATCGGAATGGGTGGTTTCGGTGAAATCTTGCCCTATCACGAAAACAAGGTCACGCTGGATAAGACCAAAACTGACAAATGGGGTCTTAATGTGGTGGCTATCGACTGTGAGCTAAAAGAAAATGAGCTGAACATGCGGAAGGACATGCTAACAGATGGCATGGAAATGTTGGAGGCAGCAGGCGTAAAGGATGTCACTGGCCACGATGGTGATGGTACACCTGGTCGCGGTATTCACGAAATGGGTACAGCTAGAATGGGTCGGGATTCAAAAACATCTGTGCTAAACAAATGGAATCAGATGTGGGATGCCAAGAATGTATACATCACCGATGGTTCATTCATGACATCAGCTGCTTGTCAAAACCCATCTCTGACCTACATGGCCTTTACCGCAAGAGCTGCGGACCATGCTGTCAGCGAATTGAAGAAAATGAATCTCTAAGTCGAAAAATCTTTGATCATGATAAATAGAAGAGATGCCCTCACCAGGGTTTCATTGATCCTGGGGGGAACAATTATAGGAGCTGAAGCATTCCTTACTGGCTGCAAGCCCGCTGCTCCAGCTTTGTCCACAATAGAATTTACAGATAACAATGTCAGCTTCCTAGATGAGGTTGGCGAAACCATATTGCCTACCACCGAATCATCACCTGGAGCCAAAGCTGCAGGAATCGGAGCCTTCATGAGAACTATGGTTACCGACTGCTACGAAGCGGAAGATCAGAAAATCTTTCTGGAAGGGATTGGACAGCTCAATGAGGAAGCCAAAACCAAGGGCGGAAAGGATTTCATCTTATTATCTGACGAGGATAAGAAAGATCTCTTAATCAGCTTGGACACAGCTGCTAAGGTGCATGAAGAAGGCAAGGCAGCAGGAGCCAGAAGTCATTACTTCACAATGATGAAGCAATTGACACTCTGGGGATACTTTTCCTCAGAAGTTGGGGCTACTCAAGCTTTGCGTTATGTCGAAACGCCGGGTCGCTATGACGGCTGTGCACCTTACGAAAAAGGTCAAAAAGCCTGGGCGCTTTAGTGCTTTTCCGCATTGAAACGAGAAAGCCCGATGAAATAGAATTTCATCGGGCTTTTATATTTCATAGATCTACAGCGAAAGGTGCTACTAGATCATATTAGGCATTCAAATACATAACTTCTTTAACGGCCTTGATCACCTTAGTGGCATTAGGCATGTAGGCGTCTACCAAAGTTGGTGCGTATGGCAAAGATGTATCTGCCGCATTAACCCGAGTTACAGGAGCATCAAGATAGTCGAAGGCATACTTTTGGATCTCGTAGGCAATTTCTGCCGATACACCCGCAAATGGCCAAGATTCATCCACCACCACTAGCCTGTTGGTCTTCTTGACAGATTTCACTAAGGTTTCATGATCCAATGGACGGATTGTTCTCAAATCGATCACCTCAGCGGAAATTCCCTCTTTGGCTAGTTCATCGGCCGCCTCCAAAGCAGTTAACATCATCTTATTGAAGGAGACGATGGTAACGTCCGTTCCTTCTCTACGTACGGCCGCTACACCGATTGGCGTCAAATATTCACCTTCCGGAACGATGCCCTTGTGACCATAGAGCAGTTCAGATTCCATCATACATATGGGATCATCATCTCTGATAGCAGATTTCAATAAGCCTTTGGCATCAGCTGGATCGATGCAGGATACCACCTTTAGTCCTGGGACATTTGCCATCCAGCTTTCAAAGGTTTGACTGTGCTGTTGTGCCAGCTGGCCAGCAGCCCCAGATGGGCCTCTAAATACGATTGGACATTTGAAATTTCCAGCAGATTGAGATAAAGTCTTGGCTGCATTGTTTACGATCTGATCAAAAGCCAGAATGGCAAAGTTCCAAGTCATGAACTCTACAATGGGTCGCAAACCATTCATGGCTGCTCCTACCCCAATACCAGCAAAACCAAGTTCTGCAATCGGAGTATCTATCACTCGCTTCGGACCAAATTCATCCAACATCCCTTTACTCACTTTGTAAGCTCCATTGTATTGAGCTACTTCCTCTCCCATTAGAAAGACCAATTCATCCCTACGCATCTCTTCCTTCATGGCCTCATTTAAGGCATCTCTTAAAGCTAATTCTCTTGACATATTGTATGATTGAAGTATATGGGTAAAAGATCGGCGCAAAAATACTAAAAGTCGGCATTTTACCACATTATGGATAAGTTTCCTACAGAATTATAACAATAAGGGGACTTTTTTGGTTTTCAATACACGTATAAAGGGATTGACAATCTTTACACAATTGCGGGGGTTTCCACTTGAGATTCCATTTGAAATACTCCATAATCCCATTATAATCTTTACTTTTGTGTGCTTTAATATTTTTTGACGACGTGCAGACTAAATTCCGCAGAAAGACGTTGAAGACATATTATAAAAATTTTAATTCCCAACATATCTAAATCTAAATTAGACTCCGATGAAAAGTAGAAGATTCAAAAAAATGCTAAGCCTTCTAGCTTTCGTTGCCATCTGTAGCACTTTCACCTCTTGTAATAAAGGCTATGGCTGCCCAAATAACTTTGGTATGAACGAAACCGTAGTTAAGGTTGTTAAAGTGGTAGTTCAAACAGCAGTTAAATTATAAGATGATCAACTGGACTTCCATAAAACAACCCACACAAATAGACGAAATCATTGAATTGTCACGGCAGAAAACCTGCCTCATCTATAAGCACAGCCCAACTTGCTCCATCAGTTCCATGGCTAGATATCGCCTCGAAGGCGGCTGGGATTTTGAGGAGCAAGAACTGGCTACTTTTTTTGTAGATGTTGTTTATGACCGACCTTTATCGCAACAAGTGGCCCAAACCTTTGGTGTTCGCCATGAGTCCCCTCAGGTTCTGGTAATAAAAGATGGTCAGTGTATCCATCATTCCTCGCATTTAGATATTTCTGTTCGAGATCTGAAGGGAGTGGTTGAAAGTCCAATGTAAGGAAAGCCAAGACTTTGTCTTATCTTTTGGAAAAGTCCGATCTTGCCAATTGGCAAGATCCTTGTTTGTAGTATGAAAGAGGAAATAGTCATCATTGAAACACAAGATGGATCCCATTCCATTTTCTCCCCCACCTTTGGAGTCAGTTATCACTCCAAGTATGGAGCAATCCAAGAATCTCAACATGTATTCATAGAGGCAGGCCTGTTCGAGGCTTCCATGATCAAGAAAGATATTCGTGTGCTAGAGATTGGCTTTGGCACCGGCTTGAACGCTTTGATGACTCGCATTGAAGCAGACCGCCGAAAACTGGATATTGATTATACCAGCGTTGAGAAGTTTCCTGTCCCAATCAAGGAGGCACTTCAGTTAAACTATCCGGAGACATTGCAGGAGAGTGCCTATCGATCGGATTTTGAAAGGATGCATCAGATAGAATGGGGCGTAACAAGCGAATTCACTCCCAACTTCAAGTTTAGGAAATTGAAGCAAAGTTTCGAATCCCTGCAATTTGATGCCGATTTCGACCTCATCTACTTTGATGCTTTTGCGCCCAGTGCACAACCTGAGCTCTGGGAAGCCGATGTCCTAGGAATCATGTACGATGCTTTAGCCGAAAATGGAATTTTGGTAACCTACTGCGCCAAGGGAGCGGTCAAGAGAACATTAAAAGCTTTAGGCTTTACGGTGGAAGCTTTGCCGGGTCCTCCAGGTAAACGGGAAATGACGCGCGCAAAAAAAGGCTAAAGTCTTGACGACTCTAGCCCAAGTACCTTTTGTTAAGGTTCTGCTTGTTAGAAGTTTAATTACTTTTGTGTCTTGATCACATTGATCTTGCCATCCTCGCCATACAATTCTCTTGATTTCTTGTTGTAGGCCAGCGCTGCTTCTTCAGCAGTAGCAAACATTCCAATGTGTACTGACTTTCGATCTACAGAAATAACAGCTCGATACCTGTTGTTCTCTTTGTAAACACCAGTATAGCCTGTTTTACTGCTTGTTTTTCTTTTACGACTTGCGACCGAACGTGAGCGATAAAGAAGATTTTCTAGACGACAATCTAACTTGTTACCATTTTTTGCCCCTACCAGGTTTCTAGATCCTTCTTTGTTGTCGGTCAGAAATTTTTCAGCAATGAGCTTATGTAGGTAGATGGTTTCGGTTTTGTATCCCCCATCTGCCCGTTTCCAAGTTTTTTGGAAAACGGCGCATCCGCTAGAGTGTTTCCGAAGGTTGTTGATAAAGTCAACTTTCACCAAATAAGGGTCGTTGGTCAAGTATTCATAAACTTTGTCATCGAGCAAAACTTCATCCTCAGCGTTCTTAAGTTTTACTTTGTATAACACGCTTACTACGTTTTGTGGTTAACAAAAAAAATATATTTCAGGCTTTGATTTTGAGGAGAATACACAATGCGAAAGAAAATAATAGGAAAAAAAATGCTTGGGGATTACATGGGAAAGATAAGGAATATTCTCAATACAAAAAAGTGTTTAAGGCATTTATGGGCTATTTCTGACGATGTATTATTGTTATGTGTAATGAATTTTCGACCTTTTTTTATTGTTTAAGACTCTTTTAAATTCAAGGCACTCTTCCCGGAAGTTGAAGTCCTAACTTTTTGCAGAAAGTGATTTACTGAATTTAAACTATCTTGCTTCCAATCGCGAATGAAGTTACTATGCAAGATGAAACCTATATAAAACGTTGTTTTGACTTGGCTAAACTAGGGCGGGGTACTACTTCTCCTAATCCTATAGTCGGCGCCGTCATTGTCTTCCAGGATCGGATCATCGGCGAAGGATTTCATCAACGGTATGGGGGTCCTCATGCGGAAGTCAACGCCGTTGCCAGTGTAAAATCAGAGGATCTGCCCTTATTGAAGCATTCTACTTTGTATTGCTCCCTGGAACCTTGTACTATTTTTGGGAAAACACCTCCATGTACTGATCTCATCATTCGCAATAAAATTCCGAGAGTGGTGCTTTCCTACATTGATCATACTCCTGGTGTCGACGGTTTGGGAGTGGAAAAGATGCGTAAAGCAGGGATAGACGTAAAACTCAATGTCTTACCTGGGGAGGGTCAGCGACTAAGTGCACCACGTAATACTTTTGTTAAGTTAGGCCGGCCGTATATCATTTTGAAGTTTGCCATGAGTCAAGATGGCTTCATTGCCCCTGATCAACAACAGCAGCTGTGGCTGACTAATCCCTTTTCAAAGCGACTAGTACATAAATGGCGAAGTGAGATTGATGCCATTTTAGTGGGAACGAACACCGCTGCGTGGGACAATCCAAAGCTAAGCAACCGATTGTACTATGGCTCCTCTCCTACTCGCTTGGTCATAGACCGCAATCTTCGCCTGCCTGATACCCTAGCCCTCTTTGATGGTAGCATTCCCACTTATGTGTATACCTTGGAGCAAGCTGCCTCAGTAGAAAATCCTACTGTTAGCTATATCCACCTCACCCAAGCGGAATCAACAGCAAGGCAAATACTAAATCACCTCACCGAAATTAGAAAGATCAACTTAATGGTTGAAGGCGGGGCTATGATATTGCAGGAGTTTTTAGATCAAGATCTTTGGGATGAAATACGCTTGTTCCAGGCTCCTGTAACGATCTCAAAGGGCATCAAAGCTCCTGAGATTCCCTCAGGATACCCTAGAAAAGATTTCAAACTGCTACAAGATCACTTGAGCATTATCTACCGTGATCGGACCTTTGCCTCTGTCGCTCTATGATTTGTTAAGGGGTATTCTCCAAGCCTTAAAATTTGTTAAACTTACTTTAAAACTGCCTACCTGAAACATAAGACTTGGATTATTTTTGTTTCTTACATAGTGGTATGAAATCAGAAATGTTTGATATTATTTCGTATCCGATAGTCGTCTCCGGCCTATCTACCAAAGTGAAGGGAGGAGGGTTTGATTGGCCATGATTTACTAGAGAAAACAATTATGTTAGCAATGAGAAAGGTTAGTTTTATACTATCACTTTTATTTTCGATACTCTTACAGCAATCACTACATGCGCAACTGCAGGCTCGGACTCCCGTCCAGCCCGATACTATGCCGCAGATTGAATGGATTACCTTGGAAGAAGCTTTGACGAAGTCCGTTGAAGAACCCAAGAAGATCATGCTGGATTTCTATACGGAGTGGTGCCGTTGGTGTGAGCGCATGGATAAAACAACCTTTCGACATCCTGCCATAGTTTCTTTTATCAACGAAAATTTCTACCCGGTCAAATTTGATGCAGAAAGAAATGACATTATCGTCTTTCAAGAAAAGAAATATGCGCAAAGGCGTGCTGGCAAAAGAGCTTACCATGAATTAGCGATTGAAATGCTTCGCGGTAGAATGAGTTTCCCTTCGGTTGTCTTTCTCGATGAATCCACAGAAATCATACAATGCTTAGTAGGTTTCAAGACGCCAGACCAACTGATGCAGCTAGTGAAATATTTTGCAGAGGACCATTATAAAGAAACCCCTTGGACTTCTTACTGCAAGAGATTTCAAGCCAAAGGGGTTTTTGTGGATGAAGAATAAAACCTCACGCTTCTAATCCTCCATCTCCATTCATTTATCTTAGAAACAACTAGCGCCTTCTGCGTCTCCTTGTCTGTTTTACTCCAAGCACACCTAGCAATCCACGGGTAAGTTCTCGGGCAATGGTTCGGCCGATTTGCCTGGTAGTGGTACTATTCACAATCGTTTCCAAAGTACTCTTTTCTCTTCTTCTACGAGTTCCACGTGCCTTCTCTCTCTGCTTTTTCAACTTCTCCTGTTCCTCAGCTTCCTGGAAGTTCTCAATCTTTTCCTGTAATATTTCGTAAGCACTTTCTCGGTCGATCTCTTCATTGTACTTCCGCATGATTCGGGATTGATCGAGTACTTCCTCTATCTCACTTTTGGTCAGTACATCCATCCTTGATTGTGGAGCTCTCAGCATGGTATGTACCAATGGCGTGGGTATCCCTTTTTCATTCAGTGCGGTGACCAATGCCTCCCCAATACCTAATTCCGTCAGCAATTGATCGACATCGTAATGCTCTGTAATTGGATAATTCTGTGCTGCCAACTTAATCGCTTTCCGATCTTTAGCGGTGAAGGCCCGCAGGGCATGCTGAATCTTTAGCCCTAGCTGCCCCAATACATCATCTGGAATATCGGCAGGATTCTGGGTTACGAAGAACAATCCCACCCCCTTGGATCGGATCAGCTTTACGATTGCCTCAATTTGATCCATCAACGCTCTAGAAGCTTCCTCAAATACCAAGTGTGCTTCATCGATAAAGATGACTAACTTGGGCTGCTCTAAGTCACCTTCTTCAGGGAAAGTAGCATAGATTTCGGCGAGCATTTGCAACATAAAGGTGGAAAAGAGTTTCGGTCTATCCTGAATGTCGGTCAATCGTATGACAGAAACCATCCCTTTACCATTTTCGTCTAGTCGACAGAGATCATCCACATCAAAAGAGCGTTCCCCGAAAAAAATGTCCGCACCTTGCTGCTCCAATTCAACTACCCGACGCATGATCGCGCCAGTAGAAGCTGTAGAGATTCTGCCATAATCCTTTTCAATTTCCTCTTTCCCCTCTCCAGTGATATATTGGATGGTTTTTTTGAAGTCCTTCAGATCCAGCAATGGCAGCTTCTGGTCATCACAGTACTTAAAGACTACTGCTACAATACCAGATTGGGTCTCATTGAGATCCAAGATTTTAGAGAAGAGCACAGGTCCGAATTCTGAAACAGTAGCTCTCAAACGCGCTCCTTTCTCGTCTGATAAACTTAGAAACTCCACCGGGCTACTATCGGGAAGGAATGGGAAGCCGATCTTCTCATGTCTCTCATCGATTTTTGGATGCCCATCACTTGGTACAGCAATCCCGCTTAAGTCTCCTTTGATATCCATCAAAAGCACTGGTACACTCTTAGAAGACAATTGCTCAGCGATAATCTGCAAGGTTTTGGTTTTCCCTGAACCTGTTGCCCCTGCAATCAGGCCATGTCGATTTAAAGTTTCCAGAGGCAGCTTAACCAGGGTATCGGTCATCACCTCTCCATCTAGCATCGCACCACCTAAGATGATATCCGCGCCTTCGAATAAGTAACCATCGCTTATTTCCTTCAGAAATTGATCTTTTTTTGACATGATGCTTATCGTTTATTCCATTTATCAATTCGATCTTCGAACTTCTTTTTGCTGAAAGGCCATAGATCAATGTTAAAATTACTTTCGATGGCCTCTTCTGCCTCATCCCCTAGTAGGTCTGGATAAAAATCCAATCCACTGATTTCCTCCACTCTATCCACCGAAACGGCAAACTTATATAAGGGATCATAGCTCACCTCATTAGGAATTACAAAGCCAATTCCTTTCTGCCCAGGGTCCTCCAAATCTAATAGCACTTTGAAATAAGCGGCAGGTATAGCCACCTCATTATCGCCAATATAGCCTTTGGGCTCGTAGCTTAGAATGGGGCCAGTAACAACATACAACTTATTCATTTTCTTCGCCCAGGATCGAGTCAATTCTTCTAATTCCCTCCAGATACCACCATTGAAATTGTGGGATTGTGGACTGATATTGCTCATAAAGAAGGTTTCCCTCATGGCTTCTTCAGAGAAGGCCATATCTGCCGCAGGCACCAAATGCCCTCTATCATACCCTGAACCACGATAATCAGCGGGCGTGCTGGAGTTGGTTTTGACCTTGCTGTCCGGAATGAAAACGTCTTTACGATCTACCCAAGGCTTATTGAGGTTTTCCTTAGTCAATGTATACGCTACCCATTCTGCTTGTTCATCCTCTTCTGAATAGGATAAGGAATAATATCGGTGATGAACAACTTGGCCAGTGGTAGAAGTCGGGAGATATTCTTCGCTAGGTTGGTAATTCGTTTCTTCGATCGGGTCCGGATTATCGGTAGTATCCTCTGATGAAGAGCCGCCCATAAATTGATTAAACACGAAAAATAAGCCTCCAATCACCGCACTAAAGATTCCGACTTTTACAATATTTCCCGAAGCGCCAGAACCGCTCCGCTCATGATTCGTTCTAAATTTGGCCATGCTATAGTATTGTCCTCTCTGGCCGCACAAGGGTGCAATCCAAATAGATCGTTTGTGTAGATTTGTTCAGCCGAATTGCAGAGGAGGTAAATGAAAAGAAATTCATTGGGCCTAAAAATAATGGTTCTCAAACAATTAATTCCTTTTTACTTCGACTATTTCCACCCTTCTTTCTCGGGCCGCATCGATGCTATATACAGAGCGCTGCCGATCACTTAAATCATCACTTACAGTTTTAGCAGCTGTAGTCTCCCCAAAGGACCGTTCCGATATGATCAATTGCTTCTGCTGTAAATAAGGCCTCAATACCCCTGCTTGAAAAGATCTGAAGTGATTGATTAAACTGCTTACTCGTCGTTTTCCCAACTGCAGGTTATAATCACTCTGTGCTCTAGGGGAAGTATACCCTTTTACGAATATCTCCACCTTATCACCCTCCTCCAAACGTTGCAAGAGCAAATTGGAAAACAGAATTAAGCGCTCTCCTCCAAATGCTACCTCTTGCTCAAAAAACTGTTGCATCTCTACTTTTGCTTCCTCTTTTTCTGCAGCGGAAAACAGCTTTAAATAGTTCTCAACATAATCTTCTTCTGCTTCTAAATAGGGATCGAAAGTACTCAAATAGTCCAATCTCGTCTTGGCTCGACGGGTCCTAGGATCGGGGTGATCATTTTCGAAGTACAAAGCCAAGGGTAGGAAATCAGCTAGGGTTGATGGTATTATTTCTCGTTCATTTTCTCCGCTTGAAGATAAGTCGGGATCAGGCTTTGGAAGAGGTTCAAGCGTAAGACTGGGGTCAAGAGCGCTAGAATCTACTTCAGTATTGGATGACGTATCCTGAACAGGAATCTGCTCAAAGGTGTAGATGTCATTACAACAGGCTTTACTAAGTCGATCTAAATATCTTTGCCCAGGACGATTCGACACCAAATAACCCTTTCTATTTTCTGGATCGTTTAAGTGATAGTATAGATCATTATAACTACTGTTGATCACTTTTCCCAGAGGCAAACGCTCAAAAGATTTGGATCCCCCTAATGGCCCTTCATAAACATCAAAACCACCTAATCCTTTTGCGTAATCCCCGCTAAAATATAGTCTCTGTTCAGCGGAAGAAACAAAGGGAGTAATCTCATCTTGAAGGGTGTTTCCAATGTAGGGCTTAGGAGTAGAAAAAGTATTTTCTCCTGATTCAACCGTACACCACCAGATATCCAATCCACCTACTGCTCCTGGTCGATCACTTACAAAATACAAGACCTCCTTTTGCATCAGAGAATCGTATCCGATGGCAGGTTGCGTAGTAGTGAAGTTCGGTGAATTAATATCCCTAGGCAAGCGGTAAGCTCTTTTCCCCCATCGCCGCCTTCGGTCCTTTTTTCGATAGTACAGTGTACACTCTATCTCCGCACCTTCCTTGAATCTACATTGGGTATAGTACAACCGTTGACCATCCAAGCTAATGGCGGTGTGCGCGGTATGTAAGGTATCGACATTAAGGTTGCGTAAGGGGCGGCCTCTCCCATTACCGACGGCATAGAGGACTTTGGCAATCTTGCGTTTAGGTCTAGCTTTGTCCTCCTTGTTTTCATAACGGTAGGAAGAATAATACAAGGTATCGCCCTGCTTCCAGGCACCAAATTCGGAATAGGCTGAATTCATTCGCTTTGAAAGCGGCGTGACGATATAGGTGGAAGGATTCTTGTCTTTTAGGGCTGTTTGGCAGGATTCAATATGAGCTTCTAACTGCTGGTTCTCCTGAGTAGCTCCTTCTGATTGATACGATTTAAACTGGGCAAGTGCGGCGACATAATCTCCCATGCCTTTATACACCAAGGCCAATTGAAAAGCAGCATCTGGGAATTTGTTGCTCCGATCAAGTGACAGTACCCTCTTATATCCCTTCTCTGCTTCCTCATAAGCGTAGAACAGTTGAGCAGCACGTGCGTAGGTATACCAGGTATCCACGGCCTCAGGCTTACGTGCCAAAGCACCTCGACAATAATGTAATACTGCGTAGTAATCCTTATGCTGAAAAGACTTATCGGCAGCCTTTTGAAAAGCCTGGAAGGATTGCCCAGTAGCACTACCAGAACAAAGAATGCAAATACTTATTATCCAGGCTCGTATTTTCAAGTCAATGGAGAATTTAGGGTCAAGAAAATGAACGCCATAGCTTTATTTGAATTGCTGAGAACAGTAGGTAAATCAAAAGATTGGACAAGATTTAAACTCATCCGGTGGCTTAACCTTCGTAAGAATGTGTCGGAGACTAAACTCAGGTCCTCCTCTCCTATTGGTGGCCACTCGAAACGGAGAGTTATTGACATCATAACTCATGACTAAGCGCCAATTCTGATAATATACTCCGGCTTCCGCGATCAGCGCATCTCCAATTCGATATCCCAAACCAGCCCGGACGGCTAATTCTCTTCCCGCCTCCGTAGCCAAATGCAGTTTGCCAAATCCTCCAACAACTATCTCTTGATAGGGACCTTGCTGTTGCCATTGTGCCTGCAGTCCCACATCCCAATGCTCATCTAATTGTACCAAACCCATAGAATGTAATCCCACTCGAATTGGGAGTTGAACTTTATCCTGATTAAAGAAAGACAAACCGGGTTGATTGAAGTTATGACCAGCCACCCCAAAATAAGCCTTTGATCTACTATCCAAGTCTTGGAAGTATAAGTTAAGGCCGGAGCCGAGAGTAAAGAATCCTGCTGAGGTTTGGTCAAATCCTTCCGCTGTCTGCAAATTAGGATCAAAAATATCTCCATTGAACTGATCTCCAAAGAATAGTTCATCGGCCTCAAAAGCGCGTTGTCCAGCACCCAAGGCAACTCCACCACTTAGATACCATTCGTCAGCCAACTGTTGTACATAGCCAAGAGTAGCCTGCAGAATTGTCCAACTCAATTTACCATCCCCTGCTTCATCCCTGGTAAAAGAAAGTCCCCAAGTAAACAGTCCATTATTGAGGCCAGGTAAATAAACCTTTTCATCAAATGAAGCAGCCATAGACATATAGGGGACTGGGACATCTGACCACTGATTTCGGTAGATGGCAGCAAATCTTTGATCGCCGGAGAACAGCCCTGTATTAGCGGGATTTAGGTATAGGGGATTATGGTAAAACTGTGAAAAGTGTATATCTTGAGCGCCGGAGGTGAAGACGCTCAAAAGCAAATAAAATAGGATTGATGGCTTTAGGTGTTTAGCCAATAGTGTTACATTTTGACTCGGGAAAGATAGAAAAATTTATCATTAATAAAAAATATACCTGCTAGTCAATTCTTACCTTAAGGATAAAGATCTCTAGCAGAAAAAATCAATACGGACAGTATGTTGAGATTGGGCATTACCGGAGGGATTGGGAGTGGCAAGACGACAGTTTGTAAAATATTTGAAACCTTACATATTCCAATTTACTATGCGGATGATCGGGCTAAGTGGCTCATGGTCAACTCACCAGCCTTGCAAACTGGAATCATACAGTTATTCGGCGAGCAAGCCTACTTTGCGGATGGCGCTTTGAACCGAGCGCATATTGGTAGTATCGCTTTTAAGGATCCCGCTAAATTACAAAAGCTAAATGCCTTGGTACATCCTGCTGTCTTTGTGGACGGGGAAAATTGGCAGCAAGAGCAATTGGCTCTCGGCGCTCCCTATACCCTGAAGGAAGCCGCTCTGATTTACGAAACAGGATCCTATAAAATGTTGGACAAGGTAATTGTGGTGACAGCTCCTCAGGACCTTCGTATTGCACGGGTCATGAAACGAGACGATCTTAGTGAACAGGAGGTCAAGGAAAGAATAGCTCGTCAGATGCCTGAAGCAGAAAAGGTAGCAAAAGCGGATTTTGTCATCAATAACGATGGACAGCATTCATTGATTAAACAGGTCCTGGCCATCCATCAAGAGATTCTTGAGCTAAAAGCATAAAGAAAGCCCAGTCGAATATCAACTGGGCTTTCTTTATGCAGAGAAAATACTCTTCAGGTTATTTCTCCACTAGTGCTTTTACCGCGGCAAAAGGATAAATAAACTTACCCGTTTCTGTATTCGCCTTGGT
Source organism: uncultured Lewinella sp. (assembly GCA_913057785.1). GTDB lineage: Bacteria > Bacteroidota > Bacteroidia > Chitinophagales > Saprospiraceae > DT-111. The sequence goes on from CAJXPD010000007.1 coordinate 75,765, forward strand.
GTTCTTTCCTGTCTTCGACAAGATTTGGTAAGCTTCTTTGCTGTCTAAGGAAGGCTTAATACTCTTCATCACACCTACCAGGCCTGCAGCATAAGGCGTCGCCATCGAGGTTCCACTATGTACAGCATAGTTATTAGATGGCTTAGTTGAATAAATATCTACACCTGGCGCAGCAATTCCCATGTTGATATCTTGAACATAGTTGGAGAAAACCGCTCTATTCAAATTCGCATCAACTGCGCTCACACCAATTACTCCTTTTGCATTTACAGGAGCATAATCCTTCGCATTGCGATTGGAGTTACCCGCTGCTGCCAGGACAATCGCTCCTTTATCTAGCGCATATTTTACTGCCTTGGAATATGCCTTTTGGCGAGAGGTCGTGGATAAACCACCTAAGGACATAGAGATAACATCTGCACCCTTATCTGCAGCTTCAATAATTCCCTTGATTATGGTCTGTTGGGTACCCATACCGGATGCACTTAACACCTTGATACTTGCCACCTGCACAAAACGATTATCTCTGGAATAAGAGGCTACTCCAATACCATTATTAGATACAGCCGCCGCGATACCCGCACAGTGGGTACCGTGACCACGTGGATCATCATCGTACTTACCTCTAAAAGACTTGTAGTTTCCAGCTAAATCCTCGTGTTTAGAGTCAACACCCGTATCGAGGATTGCGATTAAAGCCTTTTTCTTAGGCTTGATATTGTTGGTCTCGATATAGTTGTACAATTTGTCCATTTCCATTGCCTCAAAACTCCATAGCTTTTCGACATCTGGATCATTGATTCCAAACTTCTTATTGATCTTGCCGACTTTATTGGAATGTACTGGATCATCGAAGGTAACCATCTCATTCTCCTCAATCCAATCGACCACTCCCGTTAGTTTCAATTCTTCCTTAATTCCAGCAAGATTTGTCAGTTCCTTTTGAGGAACGTCTACTACAAAGTAGTCGTCCAATTCTGTCATATCGGCATTGGCTGGAGCAAAAGCAGGTTGAGCTACCAGTCCATATTTGCGTAACACTCGGTCAAATTTGTCCAGTTTCGCATTAGGAGACAATTCCACCAATAGCTCAGCATTTTCAGCCAGGTCTATATCAGTAGTTTCGGCAGCACTAACGCTGAAAGAAGGCACTAGGATATTCTTATAATATATGCCTAAAGCAAAAACGCCGGCAATAGAAGCCAATATGAAAAGTATTCTATTTCTAACCAAGAAGTTCGCACCAAGGCCGATGGCGGCCAGTACGAGGAAATCGCGGAAAGCTCCTGAAAACTTTACATCCATGGCAGCAGGTGACATCACTGCCCCTACAGCATACGCTCCCAAACCTACCCATAGTAGGTTGCGAATGATTGTACTTGACTTACCGGAAGACTGCTGAAAAAACCATAACGGGAGTGCTATGGCTGCAAGCGCGAACCCAAGAAAAATAATTCCAGTCGAGATCATAAATTCACTTGTTTTATGTAAAAAACATTCCTTCTTTTGCAGTAAACTAAGGATATTCTATAATTATTGCAACAATATCCGACCGAACTTGGATTAAAATCGGCGAGAAAAGGTATTTTTGCGCCGCACTTAACCAACTTTAACATTTCCAAGAAACACAAGCCTTAGCCAATCTTTTTTGATTAAACTATAAACTGTAATCATCTATGTCAACTGCAACATCAACAAGGTTCCGACCTGGCGTTTTGCACGGAGAGGAAGTTACTGAATTGTTGAACTACGCGAATGAAAATGACTTTGCTTTACCAGCGGTTAATGTTGTTGGAACCAACTCCGTAAATGCGGTATTGGAAACAGCTAAAGCAGTCAATTCTCCGGTGATTGTTCAATTTTCTAATGGTGGTGCCTCATTTTTTGCAGGTAAAGGATTGTCCAACGAAAATCAGCAAGCTGCTATCTTGGGTGGCGTTTCTGGTGCCATGCATGTCCACACTATGGCAGAAGCTTATGGTGTGACAGTGATTCTGCATACCGATCACTGTGCTATGAAACTACTTCCATGGGTAGAAGGATTGTTGGATGCTGGGGAAAAATTCTACGAATCTCGCGGATATCCGCTATATAGCTCTCACATGCTTGACTTCTCAGAAGAACCAATCGAAGAGAACATCGAAGTTTCTGCGAAGTTTTTGGAGAGAATGGCTAAGATGGGCATGACCCTAGAAATTGAGCTAGGGGTAACTGGTGGTGAAGAAGATGGAGTTGATAATACGGATATCGATAGTTCTCGCCTGTATACGCAGCCAGAAGAGGTAGCCTATGCCTACGAAGCATTGAGTAAAATTAGCCACCGTTTTACCGTAGCTGCAGCTTTCGGTAATGTTCACGGGGTATACAAGCCAGGTAACGTAGAATTGCGCCCAATCATTCTGAAAAACTCTCAAGAGTATATCCAGAAAAAATTCAATACAGGAAGTGCCAACCCAATCAACTTTGTATTCCATGGTGGATCAGGATCTTCTCAAGCCGAGATCAGAGAAGCCATTGAATATGGTGCGGTAAAAATGAACATCGATACGGATATGCAATGGGCATTCTGGGACGGTGTGAAGGATTACTATGAGGGCAAGCGTGATTACATGCAAGCACAGATTGGGAACCCAGATGGAGATGACATTCCCAACAAGAAGAACTACGATCCTCGTAAGTGGCTTCGAGCAGGAGAGCAAACATTCGTGAAACGCTTGACTCAAGCTTTCGAAGATTTGAACTGCATTAATAGAAATGCGTAAATGATATATAGCAGCGTCGGATCATACCGACGCTGCTTCCCTTTCCTAGTTGTTAGCGATCATTAATTTCTCTACGCTACTCCTCCCCTCTTTATCTCTAAATTCGAGATAGTATATTCCCGCTTCTAAGGTCAATTCCAATTGTAAATCAGTGGCCCCTGTATTCATTGCTGGATTTTGCCAACGCTGTCGAGCCCTGCCCATCGTATCCCAAAGGATGATCCGCTGAATTTGTGCAGGCCGATTGCCGATAAACCTTAGTTGTAGGCGCTCATGCGCAGGGTTTGGAAATATTTCCAGTTGGAAGTTCTGATTTGTGTCTTCATTCACCACGGTTAAGTCGAAAGGAGGGGCCAAGGGTTGCCTAGGGGTACCTCCCCCTCCAATCGCATTGGAGGAATTATTGTCTACCACTTGTAAAGAGGTAAAAAGCAGTATCATGTCCTGCGCCCAAGGATGCTCCTTGTCATTCGTTTCCATCTCATATCCCCAAACCTCCTTGAATTCATCGGTTACTCGGCCAGCAGGCCCCCATTCCGTTGCTAAGGCGAAGACATCCCAGGCGGTATCATCCACCACATACCCGCCATAATCAATGAAAGCCTGCGCCAATATCCTTGCCGGGGCAGTCTGTAATTGCTCTATATCGAAAGAAGGGAGCAGCGCAAGTAAAGCTCCCATCTCCAAAGCTGGTACTTGCCCTTGATAAGTATCCGCATTGGCGTAGCCATCGGCTCGGAT
>CAJXPD010000008.1 GCA_913057785.1 uncultured Lewinella sp.
GAGAAGATTTTTGGCTCAATTGAGGCTTTTTTTTCAGAGTCGCATAGCAGCGCTACATGGCGATAAAAAACCGAAGATTGAGTCGAAAAGCACTTCATCGCGGCCAGTGAGACATTTTTAAACAACTTCTCTAATGGCCTAGCTATTCATAGCTCTCCAAACACTTTCTGAAGTCAAAGGCATGGATAGGTTCTTAACGCCAAATGGAGATAAGGCATCCATTACCGCATTGACCACAGCAGGGGTTGATCCAATAGCTCCTGCCTCACCTGCTCCTTTTACCCCTAGTGGATTATGTGGGCATGGCGTGGTGGTACGATCGGTTTCGATCATTGGAATATCATCTGCACGAGGCATAGCATAATCCATGTAGGAACCTGTGATCAACTGACCATCTTCATCGTAGTGAGCTTGCTCGAACATGGCTTGTCCTACACCTTGTACGACTCCTCCGTGGATTTGTCCGTCCACAATCATTGGGTTGATTACGTTTCCAACGTCGTCCACAGCAATGAAGCGCTTCAGGCTTACTTTACCTGTGTCTTTGTCTACCTCAACAATGGCGATGTGCGCACCGAATGGATAGGTAAAGTTGGTCGGATCGTAGAAGCTGGAGAAGTCAAGGCCAGGCTCCAATCCGGCTGGGTAATTGTGTGGTACATATGCCGTTAAGGATACGTCTCCAAAGCCAATTGACTTATCTGTTCCCTTAACTGTCCATTTGCCATCAGCAAACTCTAAATCATCTTCTGCTGCCTCTAATACGTGAGCAGCGATCTTCGTACCTTTTTCAATTACTTTCTCGATACTCTTCACCAAGGCGCTACCACCTACGGCTAAACTTCTGGAACCATAAGTGCCCATACCGAAGGCAACGGAGTCAGAGTCACCATGTACGATATCTACATGCTCGATGGGAATACCGAACTTATCGGCTACTACCTGTGCAAAGGTAGTTTCGTGGCCTTGACCATGAGAGTGAGCACCCGTGTAAACGCTAACCATACCGGTTGGCTGCACCCGAACCTGACTTACTTCAAAAAGTCCGGCACGAGCACCTAGGGCACCTACCACAGCAGAAGGAGCGATACCACAAGCTTCAATGTAAGTGGAGAAGCCAATACCTAGCAATTTTCCATTCTCTCTAGCGGCAGCCTGTTCCTTACGGAAATCTTCATAGCCTACCATTTCTAATGCTCTCTGCAGTACAGGATGATAGTTTCCACTATCATATTGTAGCGCTACATTGGTTACATATCCTTCCTCATCCACGCCATTAAAGGCAGGAATGAAGTTTTTGAATCGAAGTTCAGCTGGGTCCATTCCCATCTCCAGCGCTGCCGTATCTAACATGCGCTCCAAAAGGTAGGTAGCCTCTGGCCGTCCTGCTCCTCGATAAGCATCAACAGCGCAAGTATGCGTGAAGGTAGCTACAACGTCGACATGGATCTTCGGTGTAGTATACAATCCTTGTAGCAAGGTACCATGCAAGTAGGTTGGTACAGCAGGTGCGAAAGTGGACAGGTAACCGCCCATAGCTGCGTAAGTCTTGATGCGCAAACCGGTAATATTGCCTTCTGCGTCAAAACCCATTTCTGCTTTGGTGACGTGATCACGTCCATGTGCATCAGTCAAGAAGGCTTCACTACGGTCCGCAGTCCATTTAACCGGACGACCTAGTTCTTTTGCTATCCAAGTAACTAGTGCTTCCTCGGCATAGTGGAAGATTTTACTACCAAATCCTCCGCCCACATCCTTACTTACTACGCGCACTTTATGCTCTGGAATTCCCAATACAAAAGCACAGAGTAGCAGTCTGATCAAGTGAGGGTTTTGGGTACTAGTATATAGCGTGTATTTATCATGAGCTACATCATAATCACCAATGTAACTTCTTGGTTCTATTGCGTTGGGAATCACCCGTTGGTTGGCAAACTCCAAAGTAGTGACGTGAGTAGAGCCAGCAATGGCTGCATCTACCTCTTCTTTGGGATTACCCAATTCCCAGTCAAAGCAGATATTATTAGGAGCATCCTCGTGTACCAGAGGAGCGCCATCTTCTGCTGCTTTTTTAGGATCTACTACGGCATCTAATTCCTCATAATCTACTTCAACCAAGTCAACCGCATCGCGAGCCGCTTCTTTTGATTCGGCGATTACCACGGCGACAGCATCCCCTGCGTGCCGAGCTTTATCGGCTACCAATAAAGGGTGCTTAGGTTCTTTCATCGTCTCGCCATTCTTGAAGTTTACTTGCCATCCGCAAGGAACGCCATTGACTTCAGCAACATCAGCGCCTGTATATACCGCAATCACACCCGGATGGGCAAGTGCTTCGGCCGTATCAACGCTAAGTATTTTGGCATGAGCATAGGGGCTACGCACAAAATGAGCATAGACCATATTTGGCAAAATGATATCATCGGTATATTGACCTTTTCCGGTAATAAACCGCTTATCTTCTACCCGCTTTACGGATTTTCCAATCATCTTTGTCATGATACTACCTCCTTTTTATTGATTTTGTTAGCCGCATATTGGATAGACTTGACAATATTATGGTATCCGGTGCATCGGCAGAAATTACCTTCTAGGGCATGTCTAATCTCTTGTTCGCTAGGGTCAGGGTTGTTGCTCAATAGATCGGCAGCTGTCATGATCATGCCTGGTGTGCAAAACCCACACTGTAGACCATGTTCTTCCCGAAATCCTTCTTGTAAGGGATGTAAAGTACCGTTTTCGGCAAGTCCCTCAATGGTGGTGATGTTGGCTCCGTCGGCCTGAACAGCCAGCAGCGAACAGCATTTTACTGCTTGCCCATCCATTAAGATCGTGCAGGAACCACAACTACTGGTATCACAACCCACGTGCGTGCCAGTAAGGCGCAACGTATCCCGTAGGTAGTGTACCAGCAAAGTCCTAGGCTCCACTTCGTGGCTGTAGGCTTTGCCGTTAACGGTTAGGTTAATTTGTTTTTTCATTTCGGTATAAGTAATTTATGGTTGAAGGTATTATTGAATTGCTATGCCGGTGGTGTGTCGGGTTCGGGGCTAGAGGGAGGGCTGGCAGCGGATGGACTTGCTTCCACGTCAGAACTACTTTTCGCCAACTCTGCCTCTAGGGCTTTGAAGAACTGCTTGGCTAGGGTCTTGACTACGCCGCCGATCACCCGTTGACCGGTTCTGGCGAGGACTCCGGAAAGCTTCGCTTTGCCTTCGTACTTGACCTTAGTCTCTTCCTCAGATTCTGGTATTATGTTTAGCTTTACTTCCGCTGTGGCATTACCGATCTTGCTTTTCTGACTTAGTACTAAGGTGAAACCTTCGGGTTCTTTTTTGTCTTTAATGGAGAGATCGCCTTTGAATGATCCCTGGACGGGCCCGATCTTGATTTCGGAGGTGGCGATGAATTGATCTGGGGCCGTCTCTTCCAGATGCTTGACCCCTGGAGTGATCTTAGCGAGTGTTTCAGTGTGTAATAATTTTTCCCAAAGAGTAGCTGGACTAGCTTTGAGTAAGTAATCTCCTTCTATCTTCATTCAAATTTGTTTGTCTTAGAAGCTATCAATATCGGATGGTCGAAGTCTAAGTCGTAGACATTGCTAGTAGCGCTTCGCGATTTACAATAGATGGCTATAGCAAGGATGTGCGGTTGTCTGAAAAACTTAGTAGGTTTTTTTGCAAGACTCACAATTACTAGCTTCTAAAATAGGAAATAATTTTAAATTCACGGATAATTGTGAAATTATATTCTGGAAGATAAAAATCTAACGGAAATTTCAGTTGTCAAAGTACTTTAATCTTAAATAATTGCACAATACTATCATAAATCGCTAGTCGATGAGTAGATTGTTAAAACAGCATTATCAGCATCGGAAATTAGAAGATTGGGTAGAGAATCGGACCGCATACACTTTACAAGATGCGGAGTTGAGCATTTTTGAAACCCACCAGCAGGCTGAGAAGGTATTTTTGCAATTTGATGATCCAGTGATTGCCAGCATGATTTCCGGGAAAAAAGTGATGTATCTGAAGGATCAATCAGCTTTCGATTTCTTTCCAGGTGAATCCGTAGTTGTGCCGGCTGGCCAACCCATGCTCATTGACTTCCCAGAAGCCCAACCGGATGACCCGACCGAGTGCCTTGCCCTTACCATTGCACCGGACAAGATTAGAGAGAACATTACTTTTTTCCAGGAGCAAACGGCCATCGAAAAAGAAGCCATGGATTGGTCGCTGGATGTTCAGTCCCTGCACATTGTTGACAATCAAGGAATTCAACAACTGGTAGAACGTTTAATCTTCTTATTTACCGAAAGTCATCAATCTAAAGACGTATTTGCAGATCTCTTGTTGAAAGAACTCATCATCAGGTTATTGCAAACCCAGGCCCGTTTTTTATTGATGGATAATGCGGAAAATCTACTGAGTGATCATCGCCTTGCTTTCGTCATCCGCTATATTCGTGAAAACCTAACACAGGATTTCAGCGTAGAATCTCTGGCTGATAAGGCTTGTATGAGTAAGTCCCATTTCTTCAAATGCTTTAAGCATACCTTCGGAGTATCGCCGATCGAATATGTGAATTCGGAGCGAATCAAGAAAGCCAAGAAATTACTATTGGATCGTCGCAATACCTTAGCGGACGTTTGCTATAGAGTAGGCTTCAATAATCTTAGTTATTTCATTAGACAGTTTAAGAAGCACGAACAACTCACCCCCACCCAATTTCGCAAAGCAGCGAAGGCTTAGTCGTTAGAACGCTTTTATAATACATTACTTTTTTTTAATTTTATAAAAGATAGTAATAAACTGCCCCAAGGCCAATCTCTTTTGTCCCTCCTAAATGTACTTAGTTAAGCGTTTTTATCAGTTGGTTAAGCCACCTTGCTGGACACCAAAAGAAACCAGCTGTTGATAGAATTAGGGCTACAGCAATTAGAAGAAACCACTTTTCTCGATCTCCTTAAGTTACTCATTTAGAAAATGGGCATTTGCCCCGTTTTCCAAGTCTCTGAATTCCAAGAGTTTCACATCGGCCCTTTTTCAAATCAACTTGAGCTTGACCAAGTGTCAAATTCCCAAGTGGGAATGCAATTTATACAACCTATTCATCTCATACTCCGCAGACTATGAGCGATAAATGGCCGGTCGTGTACGTAATAGTCGTACCACTCTTTCTTCTTTTTCTTCTTGCCGGAGCGAGCGTTTTGGTAGATATCCCGGTGGGGGATTTTACTAGAGATCCAGCCTACCTTGGGGAAATGGCACCCTGGTCGGGATTCCTATCTAATCTGGGCGTGTTATCCTGGTGTGGCGGGGCTATGGTCTGTTTTATGGCATGGGGTGTATTATCTAGGCAGAAGACCCAGCCTAAGCTTGGCCTGTTCTACTTGCTAGCGGGATTGTATACGAGTCTTTTAATGCTAGATGACCTATTCCTTCTACACGAAGAGATTTTCCCGATCTTCTTACCCTTTGATGAGAAAATTATTTTTGGTGGATATGGACTGCTATTGATCTCCGGTCTTTACTATTTCAGAGATTTAGTGCTGGAAAGTAAATACCGGTTTCTGATCATAGCCATGGGCTTTTTTGCCATGTCGGTAGGGATCGATTTGATTCAAGATGAAGTCGAGTTATTGCTGGGAGAGTGGAGGATTCTCTTTGAAGACGGATTTAAGTTTCTCGGAATAGTTTGTTGGTTGGCCTACTTCTGGGAAAATACGCAATCAGACCTAAACAAGTTACTCAATAGCGCTGTGGAGTAAACTCCTCCCGGTAATGAAAGAAATTGGTTATGGAAGTTCAACTTTGCCCTAAAGGGGCCGCAAAAACACTACTTTTTATCCTTGGATTACTACTTTCAGCAAATATCTTGGCAATTAGCTTTAGATATTTTCCTAGGACCTTATTTACCTCAGCCTTACAATTATTTGACTTCAACACCGAAAATAGTTTTCCTACTTTATACTCCTTCATTATTCTCCTATTATCGGCTGGACTTCTAGGTTTGATTGGAATGCTAAGCCGGCAACAAGGTAAGCGGGGCAGAGGATGGTTTATTCTATCCCTAGTGTTCTTGTTCTTGGCGGTCGATGAGACTTTGATGATCCACGAAGCTTTAATGATCCCTGTACGTGAGACGCTCAATACTACAGGTTTTTTGTATTACGCCTGGATTATTCCCTATAGCATCTTACTCGTTCTTTTGTTTTTTATTCTTCTTCCCTTTATCGTCAAACTTCCCAACGATACCCGCAGAAACTTCTTTCTCGCTGGATTTATTTTTGTGGCCGGAGCCATTGGGGTTGAGGCGATCACGGGTTGGCACGTGACGGCTTTTGGGGATAAGAATGTAGGATTCGAGATCCTGTACACGATAGAAGAACTGCTAGAGATGGTAGGTGTAGTCCTGTTCATTTATGCGCTGCTGAATCATATCAGCCGGTATACGCATCTGGCGACCATCATTGTTGGGAAAAAGATTAGTTAAGGTCAGACTTATTGACATTATACTCTTTTCCCATCCACCTTGCCTTCCATCCTTCTTTTGGGGTGAAAGACCTGGGACGTCCTATGTCTAAGAAATAAGCTAATGGTTTCTTCTAGCTGACATAAAAAACATGCTGTTTGTGTTCGATGCTATTTTATCTTTTGGAGGCTGGGCAGGTACAGATCAAATCGATCAAGCTGAATCGAAAGATAATTTGCTTCCTTCCTACTCTTACTGAGGAAGCCTTGAGATGTCTAAAAGGAACTTACTTGACCATTCTTGTTGTCTACTCAAATTAAGTTCTTGGTCAGAGATAGATTTTTCCTAGCAATTGCAACCTTGCCACCCTTTCCCAAGTAAAAAACTTTAGGCATTTTAGGCGTAAACTGAAGTTTGTCAAGTCAATAAGCCTTAAGCCTAGATGAACAGAGCATAATGTCCCGCAATATTTAGATGAATTCTTCCAGTAGTTCCTGGTTATTTCTCTAAAGACCTACTTCAAGTAAAATCCATTTAAATTCTAACAAATAGTATGAACAGGCACCTGATACTCCGCGATCATGGCCTGGCGGCTACTGTTATAGCAGACACTTCCCTCGAACAGCCCCAGGTATCAATCATTCACAATGATGATTACACGAAGGCCTTTCCCGTGATTGGAGACATTGCATTCTTTAATGAGTCTGATTTTTATTCTGAAAAGATCCTGCAGGATAGATGTGAGCAATTGCTAAAAAGCACGGTAGAGACGGTCGATGCCTACGAGCAGTTTGTAAGGCAAAAAGGACGTCGCCCTAATTACGATATATATGCTTGTTTCCAACCTTTTAACGAGGCATTCAAAGCACTTTATCCATTTCTTCCGAGCCTAAAGAAACGTCTGAAACCTGGTGATTTACTACTCAATCTTTGGGATCGAACCGGTTGGAATGCGGCCCTATTGGCCGGTCTTTTCCCCGAGCAAAAAGTGATTTCAATTTGGGAGGGTGATAAAGATGTGCTAGGCTATAAGGGGTTTTATTTCTGGTATCAGAATCAGGAAGAAGGGCAAGGCTTTCAAGTTGCCTTTGCTAATTTGGAAAAACCACTTCCCTTTGCGGACAACTCTGTGGCGCTTGTGGTGGGCTTAGATACCTTCCATCGCTTCGACCAATCCTTGATGTTGAGCGAGATGTTGAGAATAACCACAGATGATGCTGCCATTGTATTTCCGCACGTGCACCTTTCCAATAATGAACCCGATCCCTTCTTTGAGCGAGGATGTCGACAATTGCATGGCACGGATTATGACCGCTTCTTTCAGCGAATGCTTAGCAAGACCGAAAGGGTGGGAATGGTTTTCCCAGAGCCTGAGATGTTTGCCTTGAATGAGCTATCAGAGAGCGGGCTTGCGCCACTGCAGTCACAACCCGATTCTCATCACTATAACTCTTGTATTGCTATTCTGCCAAAGTACTGGGTACAAGAAGAACAGCTGCAAGCCTTCCGTTTTAAAGATCTTGGATCGATCGATGATTGTCACATCTTGATTAATCCGCTCCTAGATATCAGCCTACATCAGGCGGTCGTTCGCCTCAATCGTGGCTATCTTTCAGATCGGGTGGGATACCTTTTAGATCGCCATCCCATCTACATGGAAAAACTAAGAAAAGCAGCTGATTATAAATTGTCTGAGCTAGAATGCAAATTGTTGTTTTGGGCAGGGCAGTTGCTTTCGGTAGCTGAAATTGCAGATAAGACGGGTTACGCGGTGGAGGATCTAGCCGCCGCCTTGGAGGAGTTGCAGACTAGAGACATTCTGCAGGTTGTACCTGTCTCCAAACAGAGTATTCGTCTGCAGGCATTTGTAAGTACCCAGACTTATGTGGTCCCTAAAAATGAGCAGACCATCAATGCGCTTTGGGAGCGTGCTGTCCGAAATTATTCGGAAGAACTGTTTTTGATTTCTGAAATGGATGAGAGTGAGTTTACTTATGAAGATAGCAATCAATTGATCAAACAAATCCAGGCGCGCTTGTTGAAGGCAGGACTGCAGAAAGGGGATAAGTTAGCCATTGTAAGCCCTAATCATTTTGAAGGGGTCCTGAGTCTACTGGCAGCTACGCAATTGGGTTTGGTAGTGGTACCCATAGAATATGACCTTCCTGAGAGCTCAATACGATATATTTTAGACCAAGTTCAGCCTAAACTAACCTTCCTCAGCCCTACCAATTTTGAGCGCTTATCGTCCCTCCTAAGTGCTGAACATACCATTGTATTTGACGAGGAAGAAGAAACAGAAGGCACGCTGTTTTCGGATTGGCTCATGGATATTGAGGAGGAGGTTGAAGCACCGAGTGCAGCAGTACATGAAAGAGATCTTGCTGTGATCTTGTACACCTCTGGTTCTACAGGCTTGCCGAAAGGGGTTCAGCTATCCCATGGACATCTGATGCGTAGTGCCAGATTGATTAGCGAGACCTACCAATGGCGCAAGACGGATCGGTTCTTGGCCTTGGGTGAACTAGATAGCATGAGTGGTTTGCGAAATTGCTGTTTTGCACCATTGGAAGTAGGTGCCGCAGTAGTTATTCCCGACGCCCGAAATAAAGGCAATCTTTTCGGTATTTGTGAAGCGATCGGCAACTTTGAAACTACACTTTTGGGCACTACTCCAGCCTTCTTAAATCAAGCTGTCAAATTTGAACGGAGGGTTAAAGCAGATCTAAGAAGTTTAAGACAAGTAATCTGTACGGGAAGTAATCTGTACCCCGCCTTGCGGAAATCATTCCTCGAAATTTTCAGTATCCCGATCCTTAATTATTACGGTTTGACCGAAACCACGGGCATTTGCACTGCAGAAACGGAAGAGAATCATCAACTTGATCAACACACTATCGGCATACCTGTGGCTTGCATCGCTCAAATCCTCACGGACGAAGGTAAATTGGCTAAGCCTGGCGAAAAAGGGGAACTCCGTATTTACAGTGAAAATATAATGATGGGCTATTACGCCAACCCAAAACTTACGGCCCAAGTGGTGAGAGATGGCTGGTTCTATACAGGGGACTATGCCAGTTTTACGGAAGAGGGACACATTGAGCTGATGGGGCGTAAACGCGATATCATCAAGACCGCCGACGGGAACCTAGTATTCGCTTCAGAAATTGAAGATTGCCTACAAGAGCAAACAGACCTCATCAAAGAAGCGGCTGTCACTGCCATCCACGAAGACGGAATGGAAAAGATCATTGCTTTCATCGTGCCTGAATCCACGGAAGCTGATTTGCGGGAGCTGGAAAAGAGCTTGAAAGCACATGTTATCAATCGACTAGGGAAAAGGAAGGCACCGCTGCGTTTTGTTCCTATTTCCGATATCCCGATTTCTGCGAATGGTAAGGTCCTAAAAGCACAACTTATTGAACAATATCTTCAAGAATCCCTATAAGCTAGACGCAAAATGACAGACACCGTTGCAATTTTCAAAAGACTAGAAGACAAAAAAATACAATCGAAGCTATTCGCCCAGCTCGATAAGAAATATACTTATGCTGATCTCCACACCGGATTAGCTAAAATGACGACCTACTTCCAACAAAAAGGCCTAAGCCAGGGAGATCGTTTAATCATTTCCTCTAGAGATAATTATGCCGTTAGCATCCTTTTTCTTTCTTGTTTGAAAAATGGCATCACCGCGATGATGTTGGACCCCGATATGGGGACGATCCGAGCGAACGAATTGATCAAGCTAACAGAGCCTAAGGGCTTGTTGGTAGATCATGAGCTTACTGCAGCCTGGTCTCTTGCAGATAAGACTGAGTTTATCTTGCCGATCAAGAAGGAAAAACAAAAGAAAGGATTGCTGTTCAAGAAGATGCTTAAGAGCAAGAGCAATGGAGCGCAAAAGGCGACGACCTTTCCGGCTATTCTCAATCAACTAGAGGAAGGAGATGGACCGAGTCAGATAGATCCAGAGAGCACTGCTTACATCCTGTTTACCTCTGGCTCTACCTCCACACCCAAGGCTGTGCAGATCAGTCATCGGGCTTTGTGGGCCAATTTGAATACGATAGTGAAAGTGTATAATATCGAGGAAGGGGATAGAGTATTCAATATCCTAACAGCCTATCATACAGATGGTATTATTCAAGGCCCTGTGCTGGCTGTCCTAAACACACATAGCTGGTATCATCCTTTTGAATTTGCGATCGACAAGATCGAAGCGATTTTCGACAGCATCTATAAATATCGGATTACCCATTTCATTACTGTTCCAACCATGCTGGCTTTCCTCAATAAATTCTCGGATGGATTTGAGGATACCTTTGACAATGCCGATTTTAAGAGCATAATCACCTCCGCCTCTCCCTTGGAAGTTGAATTATGGAAGACCTTTGAACAGAAGTTCAATACCCGGATCGTCAATAACTACGGCTTGACGGAAACAGTGGTAGGGGCCAGTTATTGCGGACCAAGCCCGTCCACACATCGCATCGGATCAGTGGGCGTGCCAGTGGATTGTGAATTCAAAATCATCAACGAGACGGGAGAGACCTTAGGAGATAATGAACAAGGTGAATTACTCATTAAAGGAGATAACTTGCTGACGAATTACCTGAATAATGAAGAAGCGACAGCGGCCGCCATACAAGATGGTTGGTTTCATACAGGTGATTTTGCCAAACGTGATGAGGATGGCTTCTACTACATCGTCGGACGCAAGAAAAACCTGATCATTTCGGGAGGAATCAATATACAACCGGAAGAAGTAACCGCGGTATTAAATAGCCACCCAGCGGTACTAGAATCAGCATCCTTAGGTTTACCAGATGATATTTTTGGGGAGAAACTAGTAGCAGCTGTTGTACTCAATACAGGTACTTCGGTCGATGAATTGGCCTTGGTTGAGCACTGCCGAACAGAGTTAGAGGAGGCTAAGGTGCCAAAGAAGATTCATTTTGTGAGTGCTATACCCAAGACAGGCTCTGGAAAGATCAAATATCAGGAGGTGACGGAACTGCTGAAGGCCGATAAAGAACTGGTACTAAGCAATGGTGATCACGGTTATACCGAGGGCATCCTCGCCGCTGCGGCAGATGCGTTCAAAATAGATGCTTCTAAATTAGATATGAAGGGGGATTCCTTGAGTATCGATGGCTGGGATTCCATGGCCCATTTGGTCTTTATTACGAATCTAGAAGATCAATTTAAAGTGCGCTTTAATTCCAAGGAGATCATGGTGATGAATACCTTGGCAGAGGCTGAGCAGATTCTCGCTGCAAAACTGAACTAGGAATGAAGCACAGATTTCCTCCTTTGTGGGTGTGGGCTTGTACCATGGGCTTTGTGATGCTAACAGTCTTTGTCATAGGTAGTTCTGGAATCATTGATATACGCCATGGCTTTGGAACCAATTATGGGAGCTTCAGAAGCCGTCTAGCGCATTTGAAATCCACTGCCGAAATCAACGAAGGCGATAAGGTGGTTGTGGTGATTGGTTCTTCTTTCACGGCCATGGCTGTGGATCATCGGCCTTTCTTCTATGATAAGTACCAACAGAGTCATGGGGGTAACCTACATGTGTTCAAGCTATACATGTATGGTTGCAATGCTGAAGTTTTCCAGAGACTTCCGGAATTCTTCGAAATGGCTGCATCCTTGCAGCCGGACATCGTCTGTGTGGAGGAACACCTATTGGCCATTAATGAAAATCCAGATACAGATGGCATGAGCATACCGAGCTGGATAAGTGACTTCAATTTAGGCGTAAACGCCATAAGAAGTTACTTTCTTCCAGAGTCGGATAGTACAGAATGGCATGATGTACCCACCTTTGAGTTCTTCTGGAAATACCATGATACTACTTATCACGCGGATTCGTTGGAGGTCGGTCAAAAACCGAATTACCAGGTAAGAAACTATGCCAGCAATCGCCGATTAAATAAGTGGCTCAAGACATATGTGCCTGACAACACACATATAGTATGCATCAGTATACCCAGAGCTCCACATGCCGAAGAAAAGTTGGCCAAACTTAGAGGTCAGGAAGACTACTTGAGCTTGAGGGATAAATACGAGGAACAACATGAGGTAGACTTTTGGATATTCCCAGATACCCTGCCCTATATCATGTATTCGGGAGATGATCATTTGAATATGACGGGGATGCGTTGATACTCAAATTGGTTGAGCGAGCAAATTGAAAAGCAACTTCACCCCTGATGGATATTCTAAACCTCATATTGGCATTCTTGGCTGTTCTGGTACCGATTTGCTGGTTGGTGCCCAGCAAATGGCAGGTCTGGGCTATTGTCGTAGGGACTTTGGCGTTTCTGTTGTGGCAGTCTCCGATTTCCGTTGCCATTCTTGCATTTACCACCGTAAGTAGTTATGGAATTTTCCAATCGGGTCTGAATAGGGCGTGGGCCACGATAATGATTCTGTTGCAATCCATAGGACTATTTGTTCTGTACAAAGCAAACTGGGCTCCCGATGTATTGCAAGATGGTAATCGATTGATACCCTTAGGCTTATCGTACTATTCCTTTCGACAGATTCACTATGCTATCGAGCAATACAAGGAGAAAGTTCCAATACATAGTTTTGGGGAGTACGTGTGCTATATGTTCTTTTTACCGACCATCTTAGTGGGGCCTATCAATCGTTTTCCCACCTTCATGCGCCATCTGCGACGGCGACGGTGGGATGAACAGATGTTTGCGGATGGCTTAGAACGGATATTATATGGCTATGCGAAGATTGTGATCTTGGGTAATTTTTTGGTGTCACGGATCATAGCAGAGGCGATTGAAGACATTGATCATCAGTATATCTGGCTGAAGACCTATTTGGAGTCCATCAATTTCTTGCTTAATACCTACTTCCAGTTCGCTGGCTTTTCCGATGTAGCTATTGGTCTAGCACTCCTCTGTGGCTTTAGAGTGATGGAAAATTTCAACTACCCACTCAGCGCACCGAATATCAATGAATTCTGGAATCGCTGGCATATTTCGCTATCGTCTTGGTGCAAAGACTACGTCTACATACCCGTTGCCAGCATCACTCGGCAGCCCATTTGGGGGATCATTTTTACGATGTTGGTTATCGGACTCTGGCATGAATTGTCCATGAAATATATTATCTGGGGATTGTTTCATGGCATAGGTATTGCCATTTGGCATCTCTATAAGAATAGTGGAATAGCAAATCGCCTGACGAAAAATTTGCCTTATTACGAATTCTGGGCAAAAGTGCTGACTTTCCACTTTGTGGTTTTGAGTTTCGTTATCGTAATGGAACCTGATTGGATTTCTGTTTGGGAGCGATATAAGATTTTACTGTTTTTTAACTAGAAAGTATGTACGAATTTCTGCTCAAATATCTATCGGTTCGCTGGGCCAATGTGGGAATTATACTTTGGTATACTTTTTTAGTGCTATTGATCCTGTATATGATGCAGGTGGAAGAGGCCAATTTTCGATATATCGATTACTAGTTCAGCGCTCTATTCCCAAATGGTACTCAAGTAGGCCAATTCTTTCCCATCTTCTTCCTTGACCAGCCTATGCTGAAAGTGTCCAGCTTCCTTTTCAAAGCATTGAGAAACGACCCGATCTTCCAGTAAAGCTTCAGCTTGGTATTGCACTTGCATATCCACCAATTGTTTATGCTCTAGCACGCGCTGGGGTAGACTTTCGAGCATCCATTGGATGTAATAGGTATTGTTTAGATGTCTGTTAAAATCCAGGTCATGCCAATTTACACGGAAAGATTTTTCCCAATGAACCTCGTCCATTTCCTTGTCCATTTTGGTATTGACTCTCGGCAAGTAAGTTTCGGGAGCAGGTAGGCGCTCTTCCAATTTCAGTATAAAGGCGGGAATTCGGGTTAAGCGTCGCGTTTTCGTATTCATCAATAGCCAGGCGGTACTCGAAGAAGCAATTTGCTCACCAGATTCATCGAAAATGCGGAAGTCTCGGTAGGTGTATACGCGTTCAAAACCAGAGGGGTGAGTTCTCACTCGAATCTTTTCTCCCAATCTAGGCAATCGTACGACCTCCATATGATTCCGCATCAATATCCAGGAGATATCATGTGGCTCCAAATCCCAGACCGAAATGCCCAACTTGATGACTTGTTCCATTGCTGCCTCCTGCATCAGGCGGACTAGGGCTGGAAGTGTAGCCACCTTTCGACTATCGATATCATAGGTGCGGATCTGAAATTCGGCCTCGTGTACAATGGGTTTCAGTGGGCTGGTCATAATGCAGTGATTCTTTGGCCCAAAAGAAACTAATTTTAAGGGGATAAGCAAATTCACCTTGCTCGCCACATAGGTTCCGAGTTAGGAAAGGAAGTATATCTGGCAGAAGTGGCCTTCTAAGCCCATCCTTAGGACGATACACCGCTTGAGGCAGAAAGCAGCGATAAGCCTTCATCTTGACTTAGCTGCCCCTGTTTCCTTATATACTTTGGCGATAAACTTAAGCACAACTGATCAAATTGGTGATTTTGCTGCTGATCCATATAAAATTCTATTGCCTAAGCGGGGGTAAGGACGCCAACAAAATCATTGAAAAGCGAGTAGCCGTTTATCCACCAATAATTTTAATTCTGGCTTTGGTAATTCAAGGGAAAACCTTACCTTTGCAATCGCTTTTGACAGAGGGGTGCCCTCCGTCCATCTTGAAAGAGGTGTTAAGCGAGCGTTAATTAATTGAATTTTAATCGTAAATGCGAACGTATGCCAACCATTAATCAGCTCGTACGCAAAGGCAGAACACAGGTTATCACAAAAAGCAAGTCTAGAGCTTTGGACGCATGTCCACAGAAGCGTGGGGTTTGCACGAGAGTATATACTACTACTCCGAAGAAACCTAACTCTGCGTTGCGTAAGGTAGCGAAGGTTCGTCTAACAAATGGCATTGAGGTGATCGCTTATATCCCAGGAGAGGGGCACAACTTGCAAGAGCACTCTATCGTACTGATTCGCGGTGGTAGGGTAAAAGACTTGCCAGGGGTGCGCTACACGATTGTTCGTGGTGCTTTGGATACTGCAGGGGTGAGTGATCGTAAGCAGAGCCGTTCGAAGTACGGAGCTAAGAGACCTAAGTAGTAATTATGTTTCAATCATTGTAGGTATTCCTACGGAAACCTCTAATTAAGAGAAATGAGAAAAAGAAAACCAAAATTAAGAATTCCTCAGCCGGATCCACGATACGGTGACCCTTTAGTAACCCAGTTCGTCAACAACATGATGTGGCAGGGTAAAAAGACTACTGCTTTCCGCATTTTTTATGATGCAATGGACATCATCAAAGATCGCACTAAGCAGGAAGAGCACGCTATCTGGAAGAAGGCTCTCAATAACGCTATGCCTCAAGTAGAGGTTCGTAGCCGCCGAATTGGTGGTGCTACGTTTCAGATTCCAACTGAGATTCGCCCTAAGCGTAAAATCTCTATTGGTATGAAATGGCTTATCAAATTTGCCCGTACACGCAGTGGAAAGGGTATGGCTGAAAAATTAGCTGCAGAGCTAATTGCCGCTAGCAAGGGAGAAGGTGCAGCTGTGAAGCGTAAAGAAGATACGCACAAAATGGCTGAATCTAACCGAGCTTTCGCTCACTTCCGTGTTTAATAATTATAATCTTAACCTTTTAAATTCCGTAAAGGAGTAACTATGGCAAAAGATCTCAAATACACGAGAAACATTGGGATTGCTGCTCACATTGATGCGGGTAAGACTACGACTACTGAGCGTATTCTATACTACACCGGTATAAGCCATAAGATCGGTGAGGTGCACGATGGTGCTGCTACCATGGACTGGATGGAGCAGGAGCAGGAAAGAGGAATTACTATTACTTCGGCTGCCACCAAGACTTCTTGGAAGTGGAAAGACGAAGAATATACGGTTAACATCATTGATACTCCAGGTCACGTTGACTTTACTGTTGAAGTAGAGCGCTCACTACGTGTATTGGATGGGGTGGTTGCCCTTTTCTGTGCAGTATCTGGTGTTGAGCCACAATCTGAAACTGTTTGGCGTCAAGCTGATCGTTATAAAGTACCAAGAATCGGTTTCGTTAATAAAATGGACCGCTCTGGTGCAGACTTCTTTAATGTAGTGAATGATGTAAAGGAAAAACTAGGTGCAAACCCAGTGCCTTTGCAAGTGCCAATCGGAGCTGAAGAGCGCTTTAAAGGAGTTGTTGACCTGATTACCAATCAAGCGATTGTTTGGAATGAGGAAGACAGAGGAATGACTTACGAAGTAATTGACATTCCTGAAGACTTGAAAGATACCGTTGAAGAGTACAGAGAAAAGTTGTTGGAAGCGGTAGCAGAATATGACGAGTCTTTGATGGAGAAATACTTCGAAGATCCAGATTCAATTTCTGCAGATGAGATTCGTGCGGCTATCCGTGCGGCAGTGATCGACATGAGCATCATCCCAATGATGTGTGGATCTGCTTTTAAGAATAAAGGAGTTCAAGCTGCTCTTGATGCAGTATGTTCTTTCTTACCTTCTCCTGTAGATGTTGATGCGATCGAAGGTACTGATCCTCGTACAGATGAGCCTGTTACTAGAAAGCCTAGCAATGATGAGCCTTTCGCAGCATTGGCCTTCAAAATTGCTACCGACCCTTACGTTGGTCGTTTGGCCTTCTTCCGTGTGTACTCTGGTACATTAGATGCTGGTTCATATGTCATGAATACACGTTCTGGTAAGAAAGAGAGAATCTCTCGTTTGTACCAGATGCACTCCAACAAGCAAAATGCAGTACCCGGCGTTCAAGCTGGAGACATCGCAGCAGCTGTTGGTTTCAAAGACTTGAGAACAGGGGATACGATTTGTGCAGTTGATAAGCCAATCGTACTGGAGAGCATGACTTTCCCAGAGCCTGTGATCGGGGTGGCTGTAGAGCCAAAATCTCAGAAAGACTTGGACAAGTTGGGTATGGCTTTGGCCAAATTGGCTGAAGAGGATCCTACTTTCCGCGTACGATACGACGAAGACACTAACCAAACCGTAATCAGCGGTATGGGTGAGCTTCACTTGGAAATCATTGTTGACCGTTTGAGAAGAGAGTTTAAAGTAGAGTGTAACCAAGGTCAACCTCAGGTAAATTACAAAGAAGCACTTACCAAAACTGTTGAACACCGTGAGCGCTTGAAAAAGCAAACGGGTGGTTCTGGTTTGTTCGCCGATATGGAATTCGAATTAGGCCCAGCCGATGAAGAATTCTTGGAAAGCGAAGACTTCAAGAATGGTAAGACTAAGTTGCAGTTCGAGTGGGGTATCGTTGGTGGTGCTATCGACAAGAACTACGTCAAGCCAATTAGGGACGGATTCACTGCGATGATGGACAATGGTATCCTTGCTGGCTACAGCATCGATAGCATGAAAGTTAGAGTATTTGATGGATCTATGCACGCGGTTGACTCGAAACCTATTGCCTTCGAACTTTGTGCGAAGGAAGGATTCAAAGCAGCAGCAGGTAGAGCAAAATCTGTACTTCTTGAGCCAATCATGAAGCTCGAGGTTGTAACTCCTGAAGAATACGTTGGACCTGTAATCGGTGACTTGAACCGTCGTCGTGGTCTTCCTAAGAATCAGGAAGCTCGTATGGGGGGAGCAGTAGCCATCCAGGCTGATGTACCTCTATCAGAAATGTTCGGTTATGTAACTTCACTTCGTACGATTACTTCTGGTCGTGCAAGTTCTACGATGGAATTCTCTCACTATGCGGAGGCTCCTCAAGGGATTGCTAAAGAAGTAATTGAAAAAGCAAGAGGAGAAGTTAAAGTATAAGAATAGCATGTGGTTATTGGCTGGCGAAAGCTGCCAGTAACCACATCTTGATAATAAGATACACGTACAGACTACTACGTTACTTTTAGTATAGCAGAAAGACGTTTTTATCAAAAACATTTTAATTCAGGCATGAATCAGAAAATCAGAATCAAACTCCGTTCTTACGACCATAATTTAGTAGACAAGTCTACTGAAAAGATCGTTAAAACAGTTCGGAATAGTGGTGCTGTCGTTACTGGTCCGATTCCGCTGCCCACCGAGAAGAAAATCTTTACCGTGCTCCGTTCACCGCACGTCAATAAGAAATCTCGCGAGCAGTTCCAGTTGCGTACACACAAACGCCTCATTGAAATCTATACTCCTACACAGAAAACAGTGGACGCTCTGTCCAAATTGGAATTGCCAAGCGGGGTAGATATTCAAGTGAAATTGACGTGATAATAAACGACGGAGCTTTACAGGAAAGGTTTTCCTTACCAATCTTGTAATCCTGTCCATTTTTTGTAAAGTCTGAAGATGCTAGATGTTAGATATTAGGCGCTTGTCCTAATAGATTCGAAGTGAGCTGGATTTTGCGCTTTCCGCCATCATTCCTCGCCATTTTGGATCAAGACAGAGGTAGAAACTAGATGTCCACGAGCTGATCGTTATAGTGAGTTTTCGTATATGGCATCCAAGTCTGTTATCTAATATCTGCTGGTTGATAACCCTGCTAAAGCTAGGTCTATCAACGGCGATCTAGAGTCTGTCATCTTTGAGTTCCTCAGCCTCCATACTGAGGTCCATAAAAAGAAAAACTGATGAACGGATTAATCGGAAAAAAGATCGGAATGACCAGCGTTTATAATGACGCGGGTCGTAATGTGCCATGCACGGTAATCGAGGTGGGCCCCTGTGTTGTGACCCAGGTTAAGACAGCTGAATCCGATGGCTACAGCGCTATCCAAGTCGGTTTTAGCGAAGCTAAAGCTAAAAATACTTCCAAAGCCCTTCAAGGACATTTTGACAACGCCAAAACTACTCCAAAACGTAAAGTGGCTGAGTTTCGCGATTTCGAAACGGAAAAAACCTTAGGTGAGACGATCACTGTTGACGAGGTTTTTGAAGAAGGAGATTTCGTAAACGCAATTGGTACTTCCAAGGGTAAAGGTTTCCAGGGGGTTGTTAAAAGACACGGCTTTGCGGGTGTAAATGACGCCACGCACGGTCAGCACAACCGTCAACGTGCCCCAGGTTCTATTGGTGCGGCTTCTTATCCAGCCAAAGTTTTCAAAGGTATGCGTATGGCAGGTCGCGATGGTGGCCGTCAAGTGAAGATTCAAAACCTTGAGGTAGTGAAGATCTTCCCAGAGCGTAACCTGATTTTGGTGAAGGGAGCAGTCCCAGGCCATAAAGGAGCCTACGTTATTCTTGAAAAGTAATTATTAATGGTGTCTCGCGAATTTCGATTGGCGAACGCATTAACGCGATAAAAAATGAAGCTCGAGGTTTTAAATATTCAAGGCGAGAAAACAGGGAGATCCGTGGATCTACCAGAAGATATTTTTGGTATCGAACCCAATGAGCACGCGGTGTACTTGGCTGTAAAGCAATTCTTGGCTAACCAAAGACAAGGAACGCACAAAGCCAAAGAACGTGGCGAGGTCGCTGGTTCTACCCGCAAACTTAAGCGCCAAAAGGGAACGGGTACAGCTCGTGCTGGTGATATCAAAAATCCCGTCTTCAGAGGAGGTGGACGTATTTTCGGTCCAAGACCGCGAAAATATACCGTTCGCTTGAACAAGAAGGTGAAGAGATTGGCTAGAAAATCTGCTTTGTCTGATAAGGCAGCAGCTGGTAATATCTTGATCGTAGAGGACTTCTCCTTTGAAGCGCCAAAAACAAAAGAGTTTATCAATATTCTTCAGCAGCTTGATGTGAACGGTCAGAAAACGATCCTAGTCACTTCGGATTTCGAAAAAGAGGTCTACCTATCTAGCCGCAACGTGCCTAAAACGGAGACAGTGCGTGCTACGGACCTTAATACTTACGAGATCATGAACGCGGGTAAGTTGATCCTTTCCGAAGGAGCCGTGGAGAAGATTAAAGAAACCTTTGCAAACGCATAATCATGGCTAAGACAGTATTAGTAAAACCGATCATTACGGAAAAGGCGGAAGGCTTGTCTGACAGCTTGAATCAATATTCTTTCGTTGTCGATCGCAAAGCCAATAAGATCGAAATCCGTAAGGCGGTAGAAGAAATGTATGGCGTGACGGTTGACTCCGTTAACACAATGATCATGCCTGCTAAGACTAAAAATCGTACTACTCGATCTGGATATGTACGCGGACGGGTTTCTTCTTACAAGAAAGCCATCATTACATTGACAGAAGGAGAAGAGATAGATTTCTTTGGTGACATTTAAGTTCATTCATTGAGTGTGGAACTAGTTCCTTAAGTCACCAAGGGGAATGTATAATTGAGAGTGTATAATGAATAGATTTCCATCCTTCATTTTTCATTCATAATTTTTCATTCTTCATTACAAGGGCTAGGCTCCGAAATTCAATGTCTAATAAATTTTTAAGTAATGCCAGTTAAAAAGTATAATCCGATTACGCCGGGTACTCGAACGAGAGTAGGGAATGCTTATACGGAGATTACGACGAATAAGCCGGAAAAGACCCTATTGGCACCTTTACACAAGTCGGGTGGACGTAACCACGACGGTAAAATGACGGTACGCCAAAGAGGTGGTGGACACAAGCGTCGTTACCGTGTGATTGACTTCAAGAGAGATAAGGATGGAGTAGTAGGAACAGTGAAGTCAATTGAGTATGATCCAAACCGTACGGCTTTTATCGCTTTGATCGAGTATACGGATGGTGAGAAGAGATACATCGTTGCTCCTAATGGCTTGAAGGTAGGTGCGGAGATTGTATCTGGAGCAGGAGCGGCACCAACTGTTGGTAATGCCCTTTATTTGAAAGATATTCCTTTCGGTGTAGTTATTCACGCGATTGAGATGCAGCCTGGAAGAGGAGCTGCTTTGGCTAGAAGTGCAGGTACAAAAGGTACCTTGAAAGGTAGAGAAGGAAAATATGCCATTATTGAGTTGCCATCAGGTGAGGTGCGCAGAATTCTACAAACTTGTAAAGCGACTATCGGTTCTACCTCTAACCCAGACCACGGTCTACAGGTACTAGGTAAAGCAGGTCGTAAGCGTTGGTTAGGAAGAAGACCTCGAGTAAGAGGTGTAGCCATGAACCCAGTAGATCACCCAATGGGTGGTGGTGAAGGCCGTGCTTCTGGAGGACACCCACGTTCTAGAACAGGTATCATGGCCAAAGGTCAGAAAACCCGTAACAACAAGAAGTACTCTACGAGCCTGATCATTTCTAAGCGTAAATCGAAATCAAGAAAATAATAGCTAGATAATGGCAAGATCAATAAAAAAAGGCCCCTACGTCTTTCACAAGTTGTTGGATAAAGTGGCTAAAGCTAAGGAATCAAAGAAGAAGATGGTGATCAAAACTTGGTCTCGTTCTTCAATGATCATTCCTGATATGGTTGGTGAGACTATTGCCGTTCACAATGGCAAAACTTTCATCCCCGTATTTGTAACGGAAAACATGGTGGGACACAAATTGGGTGAATTTTCTCCAACCCGCAACTTTAGAGGTCACTCCGGTAACCGTAAGAAATAATTGTTAAGTCGATTGGAGCAATCCAATTCATCATAATTAATCAAATTATGGAAGCAATAGCCAAACTCAAGAATGTCCCCATGTCAGCGCGCAAAATGCGCCTAGTGGTGGATAATATCAGAGGAAAAGATGTGGATGAGGCTTTGGATATCCTTCGCTTCACCAAGAAGGAGGCAGCAAGCTGGCTGGAAAAACTGCTACTATCTGCTATCGCCAACTGGGAATACAAGTTGGATGGCCTGGAAAGTGCAGATGACTACGAATTGTACGTCAAGACGATCTTCTCTGATGAAGGTGCACAGCTAAAACGTTTCCGTCCTGCTCCTCACGGTAGAGCGCACCGAATTCGCAAGCGCACGAACCACGTCACTCTCATTGTTGAAAACCGTATCCCAGTTGCTCAGGATGAAGCCGGCGACGATGATGCAGAGATCGAAGAGGTGATCGAAGCAGTTGAGGAAACAGCTGACGAATAAGCTATTTAAAAAAACATTTATACACCATAGATATGGGTCAAAAGACAAATCCAATTGGTAATCGTTTAGGTATCATCAAGGGATGGGAATCTAACTGGTTCGGTGACAAGGACTATGCCCAGAAGGTAGTTGAGGATGAGCATATCCGCAAATACTTGGAGGCACGGGTACACAAAGGTGGTATCGCTCGTATCATCATCGAGCGTACACTAAAGCGTATCACAGTTACAATTCACACATCTCGTCCTGGTATCATTATCGGTAAGGGAGGTCAAGAGGTAGATAGAATTCGTGAGGAGTTGAAAAAACTCACTGGAAAGGACGTCCAAATCAATATCGTAGAAATCCGCAAGCCAGAGCTTGACGCAGCTATCGTAGCTGAATCTATCGCCAAGCAATTGGAAGCGAGAATTAACTATCGTCGTGCGATTAAGATGGCTATCCAGTCTACCATTCGTGCCGGTGCAGAAGGGATTAAGGTGAGAATTGCTGGCCGTTTGAATGGTTCTGATATGGCTCGTTCGGAGGAATACAAAGAAGGACGTACTCCTTTGCACACCTTCCGAGCAGATATCGACTATGCTTTGAAAGAGGCCTTGACCGTATACGGTATCATTGGTATCAAAGTATGGATCTGTAAAGGAGAGGTACTTGGAAAACGTGACTTGTCTCCAAACGTCGGCGTGCAACAGAAAGGTGGAAGAGGTGACCGCAGAGGTGGTGGAAGAGGCGACCGTAGAGGTGGCGGAAGAGGTGGCGATCGCAGAGGCGGTGGCGGCGGAAGAAACCAAAGAAGAGGTTAGAATAATTAACAAAAATGCCTTACCTTTGCACAGCTTTTTCGGAAGCTGGCCCTTAAAGGCATTTTTCGGACTCATATCGTAAAATATTACGACCATGTTACAGCCAAAAAGAACAAAGTATCGCAAGCAGCAGAAGGGGAGAAACAATGGGATCGCCTACAAAGGTAGCTCTGTTGATTTCGGTTCCTTTGGGTTGAAAAGCCTGGATCGCGGACGGATTACTAACCGCCAGATTGAGGCGGCTCGTATTGCCATGACGCGATATATGAAAAGGGAAGGAAAGGTTTGGATCCGAATTTTCCCTGACAAGCCAATCACTGCCAAGCCTCAGGAGGTACGGATGGGTAAAGGTAAAGGTAACCTTGACCACTATGTAGCAGAGGTGAAGCCAGGACGCATCATGTTCGAACTTGATGGTGTGCCTCGTGAAGTGGCTGTTGAAGCCTTGCGATTAGCAGCACAGAAGCTGCCTGTGAAGACTAAGACAGTTACTCGCCCAGATTACGTTGGCGAATAACAAGTTGTTGTTAAACAATTAATTGTATTTAAATGGCAAGCAAGAAATTCCTGGAGCTTCAAGGATTCAGTGAGGCAGAATTGACCAGCGAACTTGAGGCTACTGAAACGCAATATCAAAAGCTCAAGTTTGACCACGCCATCAAAGGACTAGACAATCCAATCCTTTTGCGTGAGATTAGACGCGATATCGCCAGATTGCAGACGGAGATCCGTCGCAGAGAGTTGGCGGCTTGTTCTGAGGAAGAATTGAGCAATCGTTCAAAAATTAGGGCTAGAAGACGCCGTAAATAAATTGACCAATGGCAGAAAGAAATGTTCGAAAGACTCGTACCGGGGTGGTTACCAGCAACAAGATGGATAAAACTATTGCTGTGAGTGTGGAGCGTCGTCTTCAGCACCCGATTTACGGTAAGTTCGTGAAAAAATCCAAGAAATTCATCGCTCACGACGAGCAGAATCAGTGTAACATTGGAGACCGTGTTCGCATTATGGAAACACGTCCTCTAAGTAAGCGTAAGCGCTGGAGATTGGTTGAAATCCTTGAGAGAGCAAAATAATTGACGTACTCGTTGGATATTGCTTTTGTGATGTTTAATGAAAGATGTTCAATGGATAATGGCAAACCCAATTATTCATTCAACACTAAAAAATTATTCATTATTAAAGGTTAATCCCAGTACAAACTTATCATAAACTGAACGTGTCATGATCCAGTCAGAATCAAGACTTAAAGTAGCAGATAATAGCGGCGCAAGAGAAGTGCTGTGCATCCGCGTATTGGGTGGTTCTAAAAGACGCTATGCTTCCATCGGTGATACCATTGTGGTGACGGTGAAAGATGCAACCCCAGGGGGTATCAAGAAAGGTACGGTTTCAAAAGCCGTGGTAGTTCGCACCAAAAAAGAGATTCGTCGAAAAGACGGAACTTACATCCGCTTTGATGACAATGCAGTAGTACTATTGACTGCAGCAGATGAGCCAAGAGGGACTCGTATCTTTGGACCTGTTGCTCGTGAGTTGAGGGAAAAGGACTTCATGCGAATTGTATCACTCGCTCCTGAGGTATTGTAAAATTCACCAGCCTTTATTGAGCTGGTCTTAATCAGACAAAAAATGGGAAACAAAAGATTTGCACCCAAGCTTAAGATAAAAAAAGGGGACAAAGTAGTGGTTATCGCTGGTGCCTACAAAGATCGCTCTAAAGTAAGAGAGGTTTTGGAGGTTATTCCAGAGAAGAACCGTGCGGTAGTCGACCAGGTGAACCTTCGCAAGAAGCACTCTAAGCCGACACAAGATAGCCCAGGTGGTATCAACGAAATTGCTGCTCCTATCCATATTTCCAATTTGATGTTGGTTGATCCTGCTTCAGGAGAACCTACTAGAGTTGGCCGCCAAGTTGGTGATGATGGAAAAATTGTACGTTATTCTAAAAAATCTGGCCAAACTATTGACTAATGAGCTATCAACCATCACTTAGAAAGAAATATAAAGACGAGATTGTTCCTGCTTTGATGGAGCAATTCCAGTATAGTTCTGTCATGCAGGTTCCTAAGTTGGTGAAGATCTGTCTAAACCAAGGTGTGGGACAAGCTACTCAGGATAAGAAATTGGCGGATAATGCCCTAGCAGAATTAACTTTGATCGCTGGGCAAAAGGCCGTACCTACTAAAGCTAGAAAATCTGTTTCTAACTTTAAGTTGAGAGAAGGCATGACCATCGGTGCCCGCGTAACCCTTCGCCAAGATCGTATGTACGAATTCTTGGAAAGATTAGTGAGTGTAGCCCTTCCTCGTGTACGTGACTTCCGTGGTATCAACGATAAGAGTTTTGACGGTAGAGGTAACTATACCTTAGGAATCACAGAACACATCATCTTCCCAGAGATTGATCTGGATAAGGTAAGTCGTATCACGGGTATGGATGTAACTTTCGTTACAACGGCTAACACTGACGCAGAAGCCTTGGCTTTGCTGAAGTTGCTCGGACTACCATTCAAGAACCAAAGAAATTAATAACTACTTATCTCAGCTGAGGTAAGCATAAAATTATAATCATGGCAAGGAAGTCACTCATTGCCCGAGAAAAGAAAAGACAGCGCATGGTGGAGAAGTATGCTGAGCTGCGCAAACAACTGAAGAAGGAGGGACGTTGGGACGAACTGGATAAGTTGCCCCGAAATTCCAATCCTATCCGTTTGCACAATCGCTGCTTGTTGACCGGAAGACCTAAAGGTTATATGCGTCAGTTCGGGATCTGTCGTGTTAAGTTCCGTCAGATGGCCCTTGATGGCAAGATCCCAGGCGTCACCAAAGCAAGTTGGTAAGCCACAAAGGAACTTTGTAAGATTGTTCCTTTTCAAATTTTCTTTTTCTCCTATTCATCATAGCTAATAAGGTTCCGAACGCTTCTTAGGAAAACCCATTAGCGAAATTTGAAATAATGGCAGTAACAGATCCTATTGCAGATTTTTTGACTCGCATTAGAAATGCTCAACAGGCGGGTCACAGAATTGTAGAAATTCCTGCATCTAAATTAAAAAAGCGATTAACTGAGATCTTATTCGATCAAGGTTATATCCTAAGATATAAATTCGAAGACGGTGTTGGCCAAGGTAAACAAGGTATCATCAAGATTGCCTTGAAGTACGATCCTATTACCCGCAAGCCCGTTATTCGTCAGTTAGGTCGTATCAGTAAGCCTGGTTTGCGTAAGTATTCCAAAGCAGGTGAGTTTCCTCGTATTATCAATGGCTTAGGTATTGCAATCGTGTCAACTTCTAGAGGAGTAATGACCGGTAAGCAAGCGAAAGCAGCCAATGTGGGTGGCGAGGTACTATGTTACGTGTATTAATCTTATTGTTCAGATCAAAAATTAATCGACATGTCAAGGATTGGAAAAGCACCCATTACCGTTCCCGCTGGTGTTACTATTGACGTTAGCAAGGGGAATTTGGTGACGGTTAAGGGCCCTAAAGGAGAGCTGACACAGCAAGTTGATCCTGATCTGGCTCTTGAGATCGAAGACGGAACACTTACTGTTAAGCGTCCAACTGAATCAAAGAGACACCGCTCAATGCACGGTCTTTACCGTTCATTGATCAGCAATATGGTTACGGGAGTATCAGAGGGGTACAAGATCACATTAGAAGTGATTGGTGTAGGGTACAGGGTTGCAAATACCGGACAACTTCTTGAGTTGACACTTGGTTTCTCTCACCCTATTTACTTTGTTGTACCGCAAGAGGTGAAGGTAGAAGGTAAGATGGAAAAAGGTAAGAACCCAATGATCATCTTGGAAAGCCACGACAAGCAATTGATCGGTCAGGTGGCTGCTAAGATTAGAGCATTCCGTAAGCCAGAGCCTTACAAAGGTAAAGGTATTCGCTTCTTGGGTGAAGAGATTCGACGTAAAGCAGGTAAGACTGCAGGGTAACCTTAAGCGTTGGTGCGCTGGCGCACTGCTCGATAATCTGTTTTTTAGATGGACCTTGGGTTTGGATGAAACAGGCCTCACACTAAGGTATAAAAGAAAGTATTATGCAGTTTTCTAAGGCAAAGAGAAGACAAACGATCCGTAGAAGGATCCGCAAAAAACTAAGAGGAACCGCTGATCGACCACGACTAAGTGTGTTCAGATCAAACAAAGATATCTACTGCCAGGCTATTGATGATATCAATGGAGTGACCCTGGTATCGGCTTCCTCTAGAGATAAAGATTTGGATTCTACTGGAAATAAATCTGATATCGCTAAGAGAGTGGGACAAGCATTGGCTGCCAAAGCGCAAAGCAAAGGTATCTCTGAAGTTCTATTCGATCGAGGTGGTTATTTGTATCATGGCCGAGTGAAAGCTTTGGCTGAAGGTGCCCGCGAAGGCGGCCTTAAATTTTAAAAAATCTCTAATCGCAAAATAGCATGGCAAAGAGAAATTCAAACAACAAAGGGAAAAGCCGCGATCGGGTAAAACCAGCTGAAACTGAGTTGAAGGAAAAATTGGTTAACCTAAACCGTGTGGCAAAGGTGACCAAAGGTGGTCGTACTTTTAGTTTTGCTGCGATTGTGGTAGTGGGAGATGGAAAGGGTACAGTAGGACATGGCCTAGGTAAAGCCCGTGACGTATCTGAATCTATTGCTAAGGCAGTGGATGATGCCAAAAAGAACTTGATCAAAGTTCCATTATTGAATGGCACCATCCCTCATGAGCAAAAAGGTAAGTACGGAGCAGGTAAAGTGTTGATCAAGCCAGCTGCTCCTGGTACCGGGGTAATTGCAGGTGGTGCGATGCGTAACGTCCTTGAAATCGCAGGTGTACAAAACGTTTTGGCGAAGGCCCAAGGTTCTTCTAACCCACACAACGTGGTGAAGGCAACCATCGATGCTTTGTCAAAGCTTAGAAGCCCAGTGGAAATCGCGCGTCAACGTAATATTTCCCTAGAGAAACTGTTCGAAGGTTAAAAATGTTAATATCATTGTAAAGTAAGGCAGATGCTTTTATTTGCTGTAACTTTACGTGGTTTAAAGCTTCTATAATGGGCAAGATCAAAATTACTCAAGTCAAAAGC
Source organism: uncultured Lewinella sp. (assembly GCA_913057785.1). Lineage (GTDB taxonomy): Bacteria > Bacteroidota > Bacteroidia > Chitinophagales > Saprospiraceae > DT-111. The sequence continues at coordinate 28,340 of CAJXPD010000008.1, forward strand.
CTCATCAAGCGTCCACAACGTCAGAAAGATACGATGAAAGCCCTAGGCCTTAAGCGTATCAACCACAGCGTTGTTAAAGAGGTAAATCCGCAGATTGCGGGTATGGTAGCTAAGATTAGCCACTTGGTGAAAGTGGAAGAAGTTTAAAAGGAAGTGTTTAGTCGACTGGAGGGATTACGTGGTATCGTAGACCGTTCTGTCGCCCACTCACTCAAATAATAGAAAGAAAATGGAATTACATAATTTAAAGCCTGCTGCAGGATCAGTCAAGAGTCGCAAGAGAATCGCCCGGGGTCAAGGTTCCGGAAGAGGCGGTACGTCGACACGTGGACACAAAGGAGCAAAATCTCGATCTGGCTGGAAGTCTAAGCGTAATTTCGAGGGTGGTCAAATGCCCATCCAGATGCGTTTGCCTAAGCGAGGATTTAAAAATCCTAACCGCGTAGCTTACGTTCCCATCAATGTGGAACGATTACAGGAGATCGCTGACAAATACAAATTAGATACCATCGATTTAGAGGCCTTGATCTCTGCTGGTATCGTACGTAAAAATGACAAAGTAAAGATTCTAGGGTCTGGCGAATTGAGTGCCAAGCTTGCAGTAAGTGCCCATGCGGTATCTTCTACTGCTCAGAAGGCTATTGAGGCGTGTGGAGGATCTGTTAACCTCGTATAATTTTAACTGATGAAAAAGTTTTTCGACACACTAAAGAATATTTGGAAGATTCAGGAACTGAGAAACCGCATTTTATTCACTTTAGGAATCTTGTTGGTTTTCCGTTTCGGAACTTTTATTGTGCTACCAGGGGTTGATCCAGCGGCTTTAAAGGATGCGATAGCCAATAACGCTAATCCAAATGATCTTTTAGGTCTGATCAATATGTTTACGGGGGGAGCTTTTAACAATGCTTCGATCCTAGCCCTAGGTATCATGCCTTATATCACGGCTTCGATCATCGTGCAGTTGTTAGGGTTTGCTCTACCATATTTCCAGAAGTTGCAGCAAAGAGAGGGAGAGTCCGGTCGTAAAAAACTTAATCAAATTACACGTTTACTGACTGTAGCTATCACCTTGGTACAGGGAGGGGGATACTTGACCTATATTAAGAGTATGGGAGCGATTGATGCTTCTATCCCTGAAGCTATCTTCTGGTTCTCTAACATCATTATCCTATCGTCTGGTACTGTATTCTCGATGTGGCTGGGTGAGCGTATTACAGATAGAGGAATTGGTAACGGTATCTCTTTATTGATTACGATTGGTATTGTGGCTACGCTTCCACGTGCGTTGGCATTCGAATTACAGGCTCAGTTGGCCGGTGGCGGATTGTTGATGTTCGTGATTGAATTGGCTGCTCTTTTCATGGTGACCTTAGCTACGGTACTCATTGTTACCGGGGTTCGACGAATTCCGATCCAGTTCGCTAAGCGAATGGTGGGCCGTGGTTCATCTAGTATGCCAGTTTCTGGAGCTAGAGATTATATCCCAGTGAAAGTGAATGCTTCTGGTGTAATGCCGATCATCTTCGCTCAAGCATTGATGTTCTTGCCAGCGGTTATTGCTCAGTTCTTTGCGGGTAGTGGAAGTGATGTACAGTCTAGTGGATTGTTGAGAGCATTGAATGATTTCACCTCTGGACCATACAACATGATCTACTTTGTTTTGGTAGTGGTCTTTACTTATGTATATACTGCCTTGATGGTGAATCCTCAGCAATATGCCGAGTACTTGAAGCGCCAAAACGCTTTCATTCCAGGCATCAAGCCAGGTAAGGCTACTGCCGATTTCATTGACGCGGTAACTACTAGAATTACACTACCTGGTTCTATCTTCTTAGGTCTGATTGCGATTCTTCCCGCTGTGGTTACAGCTATGTTCAATGTGAATGCAGCTTTTGCAGCCTTCTTTGGAGGTACTTCTTTGTTGATCATTGTTGGGGTGGTTCTAGATACTTTGCAACAAATCGAGAGTCACTTGTTGATGCGCAGATATGATGGTCTAGTTAAATCTGGTCGTCTACAAGGTAGAAGTAGAATGCAGGGAATCGGCGCGAATATGTAAGATCTTCCCTGGAAGTTACAGGGATCTATATAGGGCAGGGCAACCTGCACCGCTGAATGGAGCAACGCTAAATAGAGGATTGATAGATCAGTGAAGAGAGAGAAGGGAGTTTAGTTTGCTCCATTCAGTATTATAAATGTTTTCTATCTCCATTTGCCAATGATTTTTTATAAGACTCAGGAAGAGATTGAAAAAATTAGGGAGAGCTGTTTGTTGGTTTGTAAAGCCTTGACAGAAGTTGCTAAGGTGATCAAACCAGGTATTTCAGCAGCAACGATTGATGCCTTGGCCGAACAAGTAATTCGTGACCATGGCGCTGTTCCTGCCTTTAAAGGTTACCGCGGTTTTCCTTCAACGCTATGTGTTTCTGTAAACGAAGGCGTTGTCCACGGGATTGCAACGGAAGAGTTGGTTTTTAATGATGGAGATATTGTTTCTGTAGACTGTGGAGTATTGATGAATGATTTTCATGGAGACTCCGCTTACACTTTCCCTTTGGGAGATGTATCTGAAGAGGTGATGGAGCTGTGCCGCGTGACAAATACCTCCTTATACAAGGGAATTCGAAATGCAGTTGTCGGAAACCGTTTAGGAGACATTGGGTTTTCTATCCAAAACTATGTGGAACGATTGCACAACTACAGCATTGTAAGAGAGCTGGTGGGCCACGGGATTGGAAGAGATCTGCATGAAGCTCCTGAAGTTCCTAACTATGGAAAGAGAGGGCGTGGACCTAAACTGAAAGAAGGTTTGGTTATCGCTATTGAACCCATGGTTAATTTGGGAAGAAAAGAAGTGCGAACGGCTAAGGATGGATGGACGGTTATCGCCAAAGATCTAAAACCTTCAGCGCACTACGAACATACTGTAGCCGTCAAAGACGGTGAAGCAGATATACTGTCGGATCATAGCGGGGTAGAGGCTGCCATTTTGCAGAACGACAATGTTAAGTCAGTGAGCCTCAAGACCGCTGCGGTTTAGCGATTTAAGTTTTTTTAGTCGTAGCGATAGGAAGTAAATATTTTTGTGTATCTTTGCACTCCGAAAATTTAGCTATGGCAAAAAAAGATCTAATTAAGCAAGACGGTATTATTGAAGAAGCTTTATCTAACGCTATGTTCCGGGTTCGGTTAGAAAATGACCACCAGATCGTAGCCACCATTTCGGGTAAGATGAGGATGAATTACATCAGAATCCTACCTGGAGATAAAGTAGCAGTTGAGATGTCCCCATACGATCTTACTCGAGGAAGGATCATCTATCGTTACAAATAATCAGTAATTCTGAATTGCAAATAATAAATGCTTTATCATGAAAGTAAGAGCATCAGTGAAGAAACGTACTAGTGATTGCAAAATTGTAAGACGCAAAGGTAAGTTGTACGTAATCAACAAGAAAAATCCTAAGTTCAAGCAACGTCAAGGATAATTAATTTAATTCTTAAGCTGATTGGATAGGCTTACTTCTCAGCACGACTGCTCAGTAAGTATTCCAAGCACACAAACCATATAATCAATGGCTCGTATTGCAGGTGTAGATTTGCCTAGAAACAAACGCGGGGTTATCAGTTTGACTTACATTTACGGTATCGGCCCAGCTAGGGCTAGAGAAGTACTAGCACAGGCAGGGATCGACGAAAGCGTAAAAGTACAGGATTGGACTGATGACAATATCAAGAGTATCTCTGTCTATATCACTAACCAGCTGACGGTAGAGGGGGAACTACGTTCTGAGGTACAGATGAACATCAAACGTCTAATGGATATTGGTTGCTACCGAGGTCTACGTCACCGTAAGGGGCTTCCATTAAGAGGACAGAGAACGCAGACCAATGCCAGAACGCGTAAAGGTAAGCGTAAAACAGTTGCTAATAAGAAGAAGGTTACTAAGTAGTGTAGCTTAGGAGTTATTCATCTTTCAAAATTTTTGCGATCAAATGGCGAAGTCAACCAAAAAAGTCAAGAAGCGGAAGGTAAAAGTGGAACCAGAAGGCTTTGTGTTTATCAAAGCAAGTTTCAACAATATTATCATCTCTCTTACAAATAAGCAAGGACAGGTAATCTCTTGGGCATCTGCTGGTAAAGCTGGATTTAGAGGTTCTAAGAAAAACACTCCTTATGCTGCTCAGGTAGCTGCATCTGATGCTGCTCGAGTTGCTTTTGAAGCAGGAATGAGAACAGCAGAGGTTTTTGTTAAAGGACCTGGATCAGGAAGAGAGGCCGCTATTCGCGGGATCGATGGTGCTGGTATCAAAGTGAGCCGCATCAAGGACGTAACACCTATTCCACACAACGGTTGTCGTCCACCCAAAAGAAGAAGAGTATAATCCTTCTTCACGATTATCGAAATTATAAAATAAGTAATGGTGAGAAGAGGCAAAACCAACTAGTAAAAGGCCTTTTATCATCACTAAGCAAATCTTTTAGCTAAAATGGCAAGATATACTGGACCCACATCGAAGAAGGCAAGAGCACTAGGGGAGCCTATTTTCGGGTTTGATAGAGCCTTTGAGAAAAAGAAGTATCGCCCAGGTCAGCACGGTAACTCTCGTAGAAGAAGACAACGTTCTGATTATGCGCTTCAATTGCTTGAAAAGCAAAAGGCAAAATACACCTATGGGGTTTTAGAACGCCAATTTAGGAATCTTTTTGAGAAGGCTAGCCGTAAAAAAGGTGTAACCGGTACTGTATTGCTACAGTTATTGGAAGCTCGCTTAGACAATACGGTTTTCCGTCTAGGATTGGCACCAACTAGAAGAGCCGCTCGTCAATTGGTTTCTCACAAACACATTCTTTTGAATGGTGTGGTAACCAATATCCCATCTGCTCAACTAAGATCTGGTGACATTATCTCTGTAAGAGGAAAATCACAAGGGATGTCAGTGATCAGAGATAGCGTTAGTGCTAAGAACGATGTGCGAAAGTTTCCTTGGCTAGAAATGAATCCGGATACAATGAGTGGAACCTTCCTCGAGTATCCTGAACGAGATCAAATACCGGAGAAAATCAACGAGCAGCTAATCGTTGAATTGTACTCTAAGTAAGATAAAAAAAATGGCAGCCTTTTCGAAGGCTGTCAATTTTGCTATATAATAAGCTATACGCTTTAGCTCTTTTTTTCCCGTCAAAGTTTCAAACGACATATGAGTATATTAAACTTCCAGAAGCCCGACAAGATCGTATTGCAAAAGGCAAATGATTTTGAAGGGACTTTTGAATTCAAACCTCTGGAGCCTGGCTTCGGCCAAACTGTTGGCAATGCCTTACGCAGGGTGTTGCTTTCCTCATTGGAAGGCCACGCTATTTCTGCTGTTCGTATCGCGGGCGTTGACCATGAGTTTGCCACCATCCGAGGTGTTGTACAAGATGTCATCGAAATCATCCTTAACCTCAAACAAGTACGCTTAAAACAGCTTATTACTGATGATGATGTAAGCACTGAAAAGATCTATCTCACCATCAGTGGCAAGGATGAGTTTAGAGCAGGTGATATTGAAGAACACACTAACGTGTTCAAAATCATGAACCCTGACCTACTGATCTGCAACATGGAACCCTTTGTTAACTTGGAAATGGAATTGACAGTTACCAAAGGCCGTGGTTACGTACCAGCTGACGAAAACTTACCCAAAGATGCACCTATCGGAGTTATTCCAGTAGATGCGATCTATACGCCTATCAAGAATGTTGCCTACCGTATCGAAAATACGCGTGTAGGACAAAGAACTGACTACGAAAAATTGACCATCGATGTTAAAACTGATGGTACAATTCACCCTGAAGATGCCATTAAAGAAGCTTCTCGTATCTTGATTCAGCACTTGATGTTGATCACTGATGAGAACATCACCTTTGATGACGCTTCTAGCCGTGAAGACAATATCGTGGATGAGCATATCTTGCACATGCGCAAGCTGCTTAAGACTTCTTTGGAAGACCTCGACTTGTCCGTACGTGCTTACAACTGCTTGAAGGCAGCTAAGATCAACACCTTAGCGGAACTAGTGAAGTATGACACACATGAGCTATTGAAGTTCCGTAATTTCGGTAAGAAATCTTTGGTTGAGATCGAAGAATTACTACAAGACAAAGGTCTAACCTTTGGTATGGATCTTTCCAAGTATAAATTGGAAGAAGACTAAGAATTAAACTGAGGCCTGCTGCATTGATGTAGCAGGCCGCTTTTATAAAAAGATACAGGCAGTCCTCTCGGAGGACTTTTTTCATAATAGCAATAACCTTTACCGATTAAGCGAACAAGCCTGTTGTCAAAGATCTTCAGATCAATCGGCTTAAAGGTGTTGCGAAGCAAATAATTGAATAATGAGACACGGTAAGAAAGTAAACCATCTCGGACGGAAATCAGCCCACCGTAAAGCGCTATTGCGCAACTTGGCTATCGCTCTGATTGAGCATAAAAGAATCAACACCACTTTGGCTAAGGCTAAAGCGTTGAGAAAATTTGTTGAGCCATTGGTGACTAAGTCTAAAACGGATACGATGCACTCACGTCGTGTAGTTTTTAGCTACCTTCAAAACAAAGAAGCGATCAAAGAACTATTTAGTATCGTTGGTCCTAAGGTAGGAGAGCGTCCAGGTGGATATGTGAGAGTGATTAAAACCGGATTCAGAAAAGGTGATGGTGCCGAAATGGCAATGATCGAATTGGTAGATTTCAATGATGTCTACAGCGTAGATTCTGGTGAAAGTAAAGGTGGTGGTCGTCGTCGTCGCCGTCGTAGAGGTGGCAAAGGTGGTGGAGCTGCTGCAGCGGCAGCAGGTGCAGCTACAGTTGCTGCTACTTCTGAAGAGGAAGAATAGTAGAATTGAGGATTCTGATCCTCATTTCGAATCCTATAAAAGCGGGAAGGTTGCCTATGGCGGCCTTCCCGTTTCTCATTTTGGACTATAGCCAACAGGAATGAATCCATCTTTCTTAGGAATTTGAGTGTATCTGTTTTCGATTCCTCTTACCTTTAGGCATCTCTAAAACCCAGCTCCTGATACATGACCCTGCATGACAAGTCGATCGCCGTGCTGCCCTTCGTAAATATGAGCCCCGATGCGGATAATGAATACTTCAGCGATGGGATGACGGAAGAGATCATAAACGCGCTCACGGCAATCAAGCATTTAAAAGTAACCGCTCGAACCTCTTCTTTTGCCTTCAAGGGGAGAGCCACCGATGTTCGATCTATTGGTAAACAATTGGGGGTGATTACGGTATTGGAAGGCAGTGTCCGGAAGGCTGGAAATCGAGTAAGGGTTACCGCTCAGCTCGTGCGTACCGATGACGGTTTTCAACTGTGGTCTAGATCTTTTGATCGGGACCTAGAAGACATATTTGCGGTACAGGATGAGATTAGTCTTTCTATTGCTGATCAAATTCGAGAGAATTTCGGGCATCTTGAGTTCCAGGATCAGTTAATTCAGGTTCCTAATGTTAGCGTCTCTGTTTATGAACGCTATCTGGAAGGGCGTTCCTTTCTTCATCGGTTCAATACCTTGGATGTCCAGCGCGGACTCTCCATCCTGGAAGAATTGACCCGAACTTCCCCTGATTTTGCTTTAGCAAAAGTAGGCGTTCAGTATGCCTATAACATTATGGCTGCTGCTGGTCTTATGCCTGCCGGAGAATCCCTTGCCAAAGGGAAGCCTTTTCTGGATGAGGCCCTAGCCATCGATGAAAAACTCCCGGAATGTCATCATTCCCTAGGCTGGCATAGCCTCAATCAAGATTGGGACTTCATCCAGGCAGTGCATCACCTGAAGCGCGCCATTGAACTTCGTCCGGGATATGCCGATGCGTATCAGAAACTGTTTATTACCCTAGCCTTGGAAGGTAAGTTAAAAGAAGCACACAAGCATATTGAGACGGCTTTGCAATTAGATCCATTAGCGCCGCTCAATAACTACTTCATTTCATATTCTTATTATCTAACCCAAGAATTTGAGCTATCTAATAAGCACTTTGAGTATACCTTCGAATTGGAACCCTCCTTCATGGTCGGGTACTCGATTTATGGACTTTCTCTGGTGTTACAGGATCGTCCATCTTATTTGTTGGAGCGGGCGAAGGCTATTGCCCACATCGACGGTAGCGAAGTAGAGCAGCTAATTATGAGCACCTTGGCTTGGAGTAAAATAGGGGATGTGCAAGAAGCGGAAGTTGGAATTTCACAATTGGAGAGTCAGCTCAAGGGAGTAGGACGAGAACGAGTTCGATTCTTCCTGATCTATATAGAAAGTATTTTGGGGAGAGTGGATAAAGCACTTCATCATGTAGAACAAGGTGTGCAATTTCGTGAGCCTTTAATGACTTTGCTAAAGGTAGATCCACTGCTAAAAACGACAGCTTTAGTCGCAGAACGAAAGTATCAGGAATTGTTAAAGACGATCTATCTAAAATCCGATACGCAGGAAAGTACAATAGAAAATCAGGAGAGTGGACCTTTCACCCAAGCAGAGACCGTTCATTTTACCCAGCGATTAGAAAGACTAATGCAGAACGATAAACCCTACCTCAACCCTTCCTTGTCACTTAGAATACTGGCCGAGGCACTGGAATTACATCCCAACAAGCTTTCCTGGCTCATTAATGAAAGCATTGGCCAAAATTTCAATACCTATGTAAACGCATTTCGACTCGACGCCTTTAAGACCTTGGCGCTGGACCCGGGAAACCGACATCTCACGCTGCTCGGATTAGCCTATGATAGTGGCTTCAACTCCAAAACGGTTTTTAATTCCTATTTTAAGAAGGTGGAAGGGATGACGCCGCGAGCATGGTTAAAGCAAAAGTTGCAGTAAATGATACCTGACGTGCAGATGATGGGTTTGGGTATTTGCCTATTCTCCATCTTTCTATTGTTAAGTCGAGAAAAAAAATCGGCCGGTGATCCAATTAGTATAGCCATTCTTAGTCTGTGGTCACTCCGTTTTCTGCTGCTTTACTATAAAACACATCTTGATCTTACCCAGCATTCTTGGGTCATTGTGGCCGATCAAAACCTATTCTTTTTAGATGGGGTTCTGCTGTACTGGTTGACTAAATCCATTAATGGAGAACCATTGACGATTTGGCGACGCCTCTTACATCTGCTTCCCTTCCTCCTAGCTGCGTATTCTTCTTTGTCCATTTACATTTCCCTTACTAATACTGATTTGGTAAAGCTATACGAGGATCTGAGCGAAGAATTGGCGACTAAGACTTTTGAACCTCACTTTTGGGAGTGGGTTTTCATTGTGTCCTTGGTGGTCGTCAATCTGATTTTTCTGGGACTTGCCATCCGTAAAGCCAGGCAATACAACCAGGCTATTCTTGATCAGTTTTCAGATGTAAGTAAGATCAAGGCTCCTTGGTTGGAACCTGTATTGATCATCTGTATGCTTTTTTTGGTACTTCCCCTAGTGATCTATTTCACGAATTACCTTCGGCCTACCCTCGACGTCGGGTGGTTGGGCAAACTGCTCCTGTTCTTTTTCAGCTTAACTGCTGTCTTGTTTTCGGCTTACCTAGTGCGGCAATCTTTTGCACCGACACCTTTGGTGAAGACTCCGGAGAAACGCCAGATCAGTTCTGAACAAACAGAGAAGTTGCAAAACTTATTTAGGCAATTAGAAACACATATGCACACCCAGCGCCCTTACCTCGAACCCGCCTTAACCTTAAATAAACTGGCAGAGCAGGTGGAGCTTAGTGCCAATCAACTTTCGCAAGTCATCAATACGCAAACGGGAGGCAATTTTCATGACTATATTAATCGGTTTCGCATAGCGGAAATCAAACAGGCTTTGACAGAAAGTGATGAACAGGTCATTGTACTAGCCTATACCCATGGCTTTAATTCTAAGTCAACCTTTAATGATGTTTTCAAGAGATTTACGGGAGTAACACCGACACAATACCGGAAGCAAGGAAAAACCTGAGAAATCCGTCCGAAAGTGTGGTTTCGGACTTCTGAGAGTGGAATTTGATACACTTTGGGTCTACACTAAAAAATTGTATCATGAATCGCTTTCGACTGTTATTATCTAGTTTATTCATTTTATTAGCCTATCGCGTTATGGAGCTTAATAGCCAATCTTCACGCTATCCCGTGCAACACTATAGCTTTACTTCCGATGCGCCAGTGAAGACTTCCTTTAAGCAGATTCGGGGCTTAATCTTCGTAGAGGTGGAGTTAAATGGAAAAGAAGCCTATTTCATCTTGGACAGTGGTGCACCGGTAGTTGTTTTGAATAGTAAGTATTTCTCTAATGGTATGGAGGATGGCTCTGCGCAAGGAGTCTCCGGTAGTTTGCAACGTCAGCAGATCCACATTGATAGTTTTCGCTGGGGTAACATAGAATTAGCTGATACCGACTTGATGGGCTTGGATCTAAGCCATCTTGAGGAAGAACTAGATCATCCCTTTAAGGGCTTGATCGGCTATGATCTTTTACAAGATTTTGAGCTGTTGATAGATTATGAGAAAGAGCAATTGCTGTTGTTTAAAGACGGGCAAACTGATTATCACCAAAAAATTCAGCCCCAATCAGAATTATCCTTTAGCTACCAATTGCACATCCCTGTACTAGAGGTAGAAATAGCTGGAGCGCACTATGATTTGGGCTTGGATACAGGAGCGGAGCAGAATTTGCTTAGCCAGGCCGGTTTTGACCGATTACCTAAAGAGAGTTTTGAAGTACAAGAGCAAACAGAACTGCGAGGGGCTGATAAAAATGTAACGGAAGTACAGCGCTTTATCGTTCACGAAAGTAAGTTGAGTGGACAAAGCTTTGAGGCCATGTCTTTTGTTTCTGCAGATATCTCACATCTTACGGCTGGGTATGGCCTAAAGATAGAAGGGCTGGTTGGCTATCCGTTTCTAAGTCAACAGCTTTGTTCGATCGACTTTGCGGATAAAAAGATCTATTTCTGGGACTAAATGTAAATTTAATGTTAATTTTTTGTTACTTTATTGTAACCTAGTTAACATAAATTTCAGGTAGAGGATTGTTATTCCACAATGTACAGAATTCTATTTGGTTGATGTTGCACTTAAACTCCGAGAATATAGTGTTTTGTACAGCAGCTCCAATAATTATTCTTCATTAGCTGAATATATGGTTAATATATTAATGTTTAATTTTTTATTCTGCTAAATAATGTAATGATATCCTTTTATTTTGTGGTTTATTGACAAAGAGTATGAAGGTTTGGCTGTTCAGAATGTTCAAGAATTTGTATTGATATTAATGTTAAACTTCCTCTGGTTAATATTGGGTAAACATTTGGTTTACATTTAGTTTACATTATCAATCTACCTTTGCCTTGAAATTTAATGCATAATAAAAACGCTAGGTTTATGAAGCTTAACAGTATTACTCGATTTTTCGGGACTGTGGTACTGCTAGTAGCACTACAGATTACCGCCTTCGGACAAGGGGTTACAACCTCTTCGATTTTTGGTAAGGTAGTTGATCCTTCGGGGGAGCCATTAATTGGTGCTACAGTATTGGCGGTACATGGTCCATCCGGTACTAGCTATGGTAGTGCTACCAACTTGGAAGGATTCTATCGCATTCCCAATATGCGTGTTGGAGGTCCTTACAGGATTACAGTATCATACACAGGTTTTGAAAGCCTTGTGAAGGATAATGTAACGCTTTCATTGGGACAAGCATTTCGTTTCAATCCAGCCCTACAGGAAACCGCTTACACACTAGAGGGAGTAGTTGTATCTGCTGGAATTAATGATGTATTTGACGGAAGCCGTAATGGGCAGAAAACAATTGTTGATGCACGTACGATTTCTGACGTGCCAACTATCTCTCGTGCTATTGCGGATTATGCGCGATTCAACCCATTGGCTTCGATTGGAGAAAATGGCGATGGTTTTACTGTGTCATTAGCTGGCCAGAATAATCGCTTTAATACGATCTACATAGACGGTGCCGTGAACAATGACGCTTTTGGTTTGGCTGGTTCTGGTACCAATGGTGGACAGACAGGTATTCAGCCTATCTCCATTGATGCCATTGAGCAATTCACCATTGCAGTTGCTCCTTTTGATGTTCGACAGTCTGGTTTTGCTGGTGGTTCTATCAACGCTGTAACCAAGTCTGGATCGAACGAATTTAAAGGATCAGCTTATTACCTTTTCCGTAACGAAAGCTTACAGGGGAATACCACTTTTGGAACGGAGCCTACGCCATTTAGTGCCCTTACCTATGGTATGACCTTAGGAGGTCCAATCAAAAAAGATAAGTTATTCTTTTTTGTTAATGCTGAAATTAAGGACGACGAAACGCCAAATCCTTTTGATTTTGCTGACTACGTTGGTACTGCTGGACCGTCCAAAATTACAGAAGTACGTAATGCCTTCCAGGAGCGCTATGGATATGATATTGGAACCTTTGACGCCAACACGGCTTACCTTCAAGGTTTGACTTTGCTAGGTAAGATCGACTGGAACATTAGTGACAAGCACAAACTAAGCTTACGTCACTCGTACGTAAATGGTGAAAACCTAGAAGCTAGATCTTCAGACCGTAATGATATTCGTTTCCTAAACGGATCTGAGTTCTTCATTACTACGACAAACTCTACTGCTTTGGAGGTTAACTCCATCTTCAATGCTAACTTGGCCAACAAGTTTTCTATTGGTGCAACTTTCGTTAGAGATGATCGTGACCCATTGGGTACTCCATTCCCAACGGTGGAATTGTTTGATGATAATATCGACTGGCAAATTGGTGCTGAGCGTTTTTCCACAGCTAACCGCTTGGATCAGGACGTTATCACCATTACCAACGACTTGAGTGTTTACAAAGGTCGTCACTCTTTGGTATTTGGTGCTAACTTCGAATACTTTAGTGCTGCCAACCTGTTTATTCGTAACAACTATGGCCGCTACCAGTGGGAGGATGATGATGGGATGACGGGTATCGATCGTTTCCTAGCTGGAATGCCTGCTACTCGCTTTGAAAGAAGTTTCTCTCAAGTAGATAACGTAGCCGGTGATGAGTCTGCAGCAATTGGTGCTTTCGATCAGATGTTGTTTGGTATCTACATGCAAGATGAGTACCAGGCAAGTGATCGTCTAACCTTGACTGGAGGACTTCGTGTAGACTTCCCGATCTGGCCAACCGATCAGCCAATCAACGAAGAATTTAACAATACAACTATTCCAAATATTGAAGGCTTTGGCTATGATTTGCAAGGAGCTCGTACCGGTAGCTTCATCGGTGGTTCTGTAGCTTTTGCTCCTCGCTTCGGCTTCAACTGGGATGTGAATGGAAATAAGCAAACTCAAGTTCGTGGTGGTATTGGTCTCTTCACTAGCCGGATTCCTTTGGTATGGCCAGGTGGTGCCTATAACAACTACGGTTTCAACATTGGTGCAACTGGAGGTAGAGATGTACCTTTCATTGCAGACGTGCAAAAACAGCCTGTTGGATTTGACGATGCTGGAAACCCAATTACTGCGGTTAATCTAGCTGATCCTATTCCTTCTGGCCAAATTGACCTTTTCGCTGAGGACTTCAAATTACCTCAGGTGTTGAAGATCAACGTGGCTGTGGATCAGAAGTTGCCTTGGGGATTGATTGGTTCTTTGGAAGGCCTATTCTCTCAGAATATCAACGCTCCTTACTACCAGAACCTAAACCTTAAGCCTTCTAACAGAACGCTAACCGGTAGCCCAGATAACAGACCTTTGTTCTTGGGTACGCAGTCAGCTTTCGGAGATGATGTGATTGAGCCTACGTACACTTATATCATGCTAGCTAGCAGTATCAACAAAGGATATACCTACAACTTTGCTGCTACCTTGACTAAGCCATTCACTAATGGTTTCAGTGGTACTTTGTCTTACTCTTATAGTGATGCATACTCTGTATTGGACGGAACGTCTTCTCAGAATAACTCTCAATGGAGAGGATACCACAACGTAGGCGGACGTAACTTTGTAAGAGATGCACAACGTTCAACCTTTGCTGGTGGACACCGTGTCTTTGGACAATTTTCTTACCAGAAAGCCTACCAGATTGCTGGTAATTTCGGTGGTAAGTCCAAATTGTCTCTTAACTTCAATGCACAGACCGGAGGATTCTTCTCTTACGTAATTGGAGCTCGTAACTTCCGATTCATTGATGACGGTGGTTTTGACAACAACGAGTTGATCTACGTTCCTGAATCTCAATCTGATATTCCATTGGTAGATTTGGAGCATGACGGTAGAACGTATTCTCCTGCTGAGCAATGGGCTTTGCTAGACGCATTCATCGAAGATGATCCAGGACTAAGCAAGCGTAGAGGAGAGTACTCTCAGCGTAACGATGGTAGAGAGCCTTTCGAAGTGGGTATGGATCTTCGTTTTGTACAAGACTTCTATATCAAGACGGCATCAGGAAGAACCAACACGCTACAGTTGACAGTTGATATCTTCAACTTCACCAACTTGTTGAACTCTGACTGGGGACGTGTTCGTTTTGCTGGTAGCTTCGGTAACTATGATATCTTGAACTTGGCTAACCGTACAGATGGTACTAGAGGAACTACTCCTGAGTACACTATCAACCGTGATTTGATCGACGGACTGAAGCCTTGGGAAGACAACTTCGACAATGCTGGTTTGCGTTCTTCTATTTGGAACATGCAGATTGGTGTTCGTTACATTTTTGACTAATATTCTTACTGGCTAAGCCCAGTTAGTTAGAAATACAGCATGGGAGGCTGATCCATTAAGTTGGGTCAGCCTTCTTACATTGTAGACCCAATCTTGATCTAGAGGGAGATAGGATTATTTGAATGGCATGCTTATTTTGCGTCTGCTTCAAACCAATGGGCAGTCAAAATCTATAAGTATGTTGTCAAATACAGCTTGGGGAGAACTACAGCAGATTAGAAGATACATCCATGCCAGACCGGAATTATCTGGGCAAGAGAAGGCTACTGCGGAATATGTATGTCAGCAGTTGCAGCCCTTAGCGCCAGCAGCCTTTTGGCAAGAGCTTGGCGGTACTGGTGTCGTCGCAACCTTCGACAGCGGTAAAACAGGCCCGCATTTACTCTTTCGGGCTGAATTAGATGCACTACCCATTCAGGAAAGCAATACCTTCGCTCACCGATCTATATTTCCTGGAGTTTCCCACAAATGTGGCCATGACGGACATACCACAGTGCTGTTGGGCTTAGCCAGATTACTTCACCAACAACAAGACTGGAAAGGAAAGGTAAGCCTATTGTTTCAGCCTGCCGAAGAAACTGGAGCAGGTGCCTTAGCAATGCTAGAGGACCCAAGAATTCAAGGGATGCAAGTGGATGCCGCATACGCCTTCCATAACCTCCCCGGCTATCCTTTAGGGCAGATCGTGGTCAAGGCCGGAGCTTTCACGCCAGCCGTCCAGTCGATCCTCCTCAAGCTCCAAGGTCACACCGCTCACGCCGCCGAACCTGAGAATGGCCTCAACCCTGCACTCGCCCTGGCTGAGATTCTACGGCTCGCCAAATCCCTGGAAGTCCCCACACCTGAAGATCACGCCTTCCGCCTGTTGACGCCCGTCTATATGGAACTGGGAGAAAAAGCTTATGGCGTTTCGGCAGGAGAGGGCGAAGTGCACTTCACCTTACGTGCCTGGACTAAGGAAAGTATGGATGCACTAGTGAAGGCACTGTTGAGTGGGGTAGGGGTGATCTGTGATAGTCATCGATTGCAATGGGAGCACAGTTGGACGGATAGTTTTCGAGCGAACTTTAATCAAGAAGTATTAGTAGAGAAGATTCGTGCTTCGGCGGAGGGGAATCAGTATGCTATTCATGAGATGGAACAGCCCTTGAAATGGGGAGAAGACTTCGGCGCTTTTACCGAGATCTTTCCTGCAGCCATGTTTGGTATTGGAGCGGGGGAGGAGCGTCCCGCTTTGCATCATGAGGACTACGACTTTCCAGATGAACTGACTGAAGTGGGCGTGAAGATGTTTTGGGGAATTATAAATCAATCCAATCCTTAAAGGGCGTAAGCTTGGAACGACTCACCAGAAACTCCAAGTCGGTTGCCAGGTTCAATTCTAGTTTAAGTCGCTGATTGAAATAGGGGTGAATCTTTTGCACCGCATTAATATTAACGATCTGATGGCGGCTGATCTGGAAGAATAGGGTCTCATCTAGGTTCTTCATCAAGCCCTCTACCGTATTATTATATAGATGTCTTTTCCCATCAAAAGTATGAAGAAAGGTAATGCTGTTCTCAGAGTGAACGTAGGCGATATCACTTACTTCAATGAATTCAAAGTGGTTGCCTCGTTTGACCAGACATCGGTGCTTCTTTTGTCTGTTGAGGGAGGAAAAAGCACTTTGGATTTGCTGTGAGTAGTTTATCTCATGGGCCACCTGTTGAGATTTGTACTTCTCAATGGCTTTTCGCAGGTCTTCAGGAATGATTGGCTTTAAAAGATAGTCGATGCTGTTGACCTTAAAGGCTTCAATGGCGTATTGGTCAAAGGCGGTAGTGAAGATAATGGGAGATTGAACTTTTACGTAGTTGAAAATCTCAAAACACAGTCCGTCAGCAAGTTGAATATCCATGAAGATGATATCAGGATGGTCATTTTGATGCAGCCAGTTCACTGTGTCTTCAACACTATCTAAGTGGGCGAGTACAGTGGTTGCCGGATCTATTTTCTTGAGCGTAGAACGTAGATACTCATAGGCATTTATTTCATCTTCAACGATTAAGATATTCATTTGACGTTCAAGCTTATTTGGGTTCAATAAGGGGAAGGCGAACTTCGAACACATTGTTTTCACTGGATATGATCAGTAGCTCATCGGTAAAGAAAGCTATACGTTTCTTGATGTTGGCTAATCCCATTCCGGTAGATTCAACGGGTTGTATCTTACGTTGCAAGTTGTTGCGGACGATCAGACATTTTCCATCATTTGAAATAGATATATCGATTTTCAGTGGTTTGTTTTTGGAGACAATATTGTGCTTGATGGCATTTTCTACCAAAAGTTGTAGACAGAGCGGCAAAATGTGCTTATTGCTAGGAATGGACTGGGGTAGGGTGATGTCCAGGCTGTCAGCAAAGCGTTCTTTTAGGAGTTCAACGTAGATTTTAGCATTTTCGAATTCCATTGATAGGGGAACTGTAGCTTCTTCTTGTTTACTAACTGCATACCGATAGAAAGTTGATAACTTTCCTAGGTAGCTGCGGGCCCGATCTCCCTCCTCTGGGATCAAATTCATTAGGGTATTCATGCTGTTGAACAAGAAGTGCGGATTGATCTGGTTACGGAGGTTATCTAGTTGGCTTTGAACATGGGCTTTCTTTATCCATTCTTTTTCCATGATCGCCTCTTTGTATTTGTGAAAGAAGTAAATGGTATCATACAACATCAGCACAGAAAAAGTCAGAAAGTAAGTAGCTGCAAGTCCTTGACTTAGCGTTGGGTCGCAAAAGTCTTCCAGAGGGGTTACAGCATATAACAGACTGAGTAAAAAGGTAACTAAACCGGAGATGATTGGGGCCGAAACTAAGATGATTAAGATCTGCAGTGTAAAACGCTTGACAAGATGGGTTAATGAATCATACCGCTTGCGTAGCGTGATGAGTAACCATCTATTGAATAACCAAAATACACTTGTATAAATGATGCCTTCCGGAACTTCTAAATGCGCAGCGGCTTTATACTCATCAAATGATAGACCAAAGAAGATTAGGGGACTCACGAGAGCAACTAATGGGATGCCATAAAGCAGTAGTTTTCTGTCGTCAAAAGCTAAGTATTGTATGTTGGGTTTAACTAGCATATGTGGTTCCGTCCTGTCCTCAATGTTTTCTGTCCTAAATATAGTTATGTTTACCTGATTCCTATTAGTGTAAATTAAGTTCAATATACCTGGGCGCTGCGAGTGGTGCAAGTACGCCGATCGAATAATATATGGCGGTTTAAGCTATTTTAATTGATCCTAACTCTTTTGGAATCGCACTGGAATACGAAACTGTCTCTCGATAGCAACTCCATCTTTGAACACAGGAGATACCTTTCCTAGTTCCTCAAGTTCTTTCACCAATGCTGCTGCGATTGGGCTTTTACAGGAGTCAGATGAAGTAATCTGCTCTATTTTCCCACTTTTGCTAATGTGAAAGCTAAGGGTGAATTCGACATCTGTGTTGTAGAAGGATAGTAAATCCGAAAAGTCCTCAATCGTATTGCCAATGTGCTGTGTGATATTAGAAAGTACTTCTTTTTCATTAGTAACGGGTAGATTCAGCTTTTCTGTAGGGAGATCCAAGTTTTCTGCCATTGGCCCTTGTGCTTGTACAAATGATAAGCTAAGCGTCATGCAGGCTACTAGGAAAAGTGTGAAGATGGTTTGCTTTTTCATGATCTAAAAGATTTAGGGCGAGAAGTGGAGAGATAGCTATCAACTATCTCACACTTGATTTCACTTCTTGCCAGGTGATTAAATTATGCTTTAACAAGGCCGCTAGGATATGCTTACTAGCTTTGGGCTGAGGGTTTCCCCGCCTCTTCTGGGACTTGAGCTTTGCCCAGAAGGAAAGGCGGAGATTCGATTTATGCTGAGTCATATTGATCTTTTGCTGAGTGCTTCATCCTTAGAATTGTACTCGGTAAAGGAAATCGGGGAAGAAGCCGATCTGGTTGGTTTGATCTACATTTTGAGTCAATCGATTGTACTGTCGAAGAAAGACGTTCTCCCGGTTGGTGACGTTCTGTAGATCCAAGTAAAATTGGTGTGAAATTTTCTTCTTGGCGCTATTGAGTTTGATACCTAACTTGACATCCCAGCGAAAATAGTCGTCATATTGGAGGCTGAAGGCTTGGTCTTCCTGTAATACTTCTACATCGAATTGGCGAGAAGCTTCTAGGTTTACAGGGGTGTACCAGCGGCCCCCCGCAGTGGTGAATTTGGTATCTATAACTAAGGCATTTCGCTTGGCCTTCCCGATCTTGAATTCTCTACCAGCCAGTAAGTTGACTACATATCCATTGTCGAAGGGTGTGCTACGTTCGATTCCGTCACTTCCTTCGTATTTACTCTCAAAGAAAGAGGCAGTGGTAAGCAAGTGATAGCCTTTGCTGTAGAACTTCTCCAGTGTCAATTCGATCCCTCTGTTAAAACCTGTCCCTTCACTGACCAAAGAGGTCTTATCATCGGAGAATACGAAGGATGCTCCCTCTGTCAGGGTAGAATAGCTAGTGGGATCCTGTTCAACCGGTGCTCTGTCAATGGCTTGATAGTACAATTCGGTTTTCAATCTCCAGTCTTTAGCTAGTTTAGCATCATAAGCAAGTACGTAGTGCTGTGATCTTACAAAGTCTAGGTTCTTGTTGGTTTGCAATAATTCTCCCTCCACCTCTTCGTTGAGAAATAGAATAGGAAGCGGTGCAGTTTGATTGTGCATACCATAACCCAGCGTCAATTTATTGCTAGGAGAGAGGGCATAGGTCAGTGAGGCTCTTGGTTCTACTACGAACTGTTCATTCAGGGTAGAATATTGGGCGTGAATACCGCCGTTGAAGCTGAGGTCTTCCGTCAGGCGATACATGGTCTGCACAAAGGGTTGTACCAAGCCAAAACTGCCGTTGAAATCATAGACTGTAAACCAGTCAGGCTCTCCGTCACCATCTAGATCTGGTCGGCCATCTCGATCTATGAAGTTGGCGTCATTGGAAAAATTTTCGTAGAGCACACCAGCGCG
The DNA here is from genome assembly GCA_913057785.1 of uncultured Lewinella sp. Taxonomy (GTDB): domain Bacteria; phylum Bacteroidota; class Bacteroidia; order Chitinophagales; family Saprospiraceae; genus DT-111. Next base: position 48,119 of record CAJXPD010000008.1, read on the forward strand.
GATGGTCTGCTTAGCGCTTAGTTTACTGTTCAAATAAGAGGAGATGGTAAATCTCGTTTCACTATTGTCAACTTCAGTTAAGCGCAGCTTGAATTCGTCTGGCGTACCTAGGTTAAAGTAGCGATCTTGTTCAAACTGATTCCCTCTGTAAGATCCACCAATCACAGTTCGGAGATAGGTGTTTTTCCCAATGATCAAGTTATGTTTCAACCCCATCAAGCCAAAACCTCCAGTTACATAAGCATCCTCATCCTCAGCGGCGAAGAGGTCATCGGGATCAATATCTGCACCTAAGAAGGTAATGTCAGAGCGCCCTCCAATACCGAAGAGGGTAAAACGCCCTGCATTGGTGTTGCCTAAATCTACCTTGAAGGAAAGGTCCTGATAATCTGGCGTAGCCGTAGTGCCGCCAGCTGAACCGATCAGACCAATGAAGGAATAACGACCAGCTACCACATACGATCCTCCTTTCTTACCCACGGGGCCCTCCACCATGGCTTCCAGTCCACTAAAGGCGCCTACCTGGAAAGTATATTCTGTATTGTCTTTATTACCATTGCGGAAACCCAAGTCGAACACACCGGCATTGGCGTTACCATATTCAGCGGGGAAAGCAGAGGTAAGGAAGTCAGAGTTACGGAGTAGATTGGGATTCAAAGCACTTACCGGGCTACCCGTAGTTCCAAAAGTAGAAAAGTGATTTGGATTGGGTATTGGGATACCTTCCAATCGCCATAATACACCAGTGGGCGAGTTACCTCTGATCACAATATCGTTTCGAGAGTCGTCAGGTGCGGAAACCCCAGCAAAGTTGGAGGCCAGTCGAGCTACATCACTTCGACCGCCTGAGTATCGATTTACTTCCTCTACCGAAAACTGACGGGCAGAGACTGTCGCCATTTCATTTTGCGCTTGATCCTTGATGGTCTGAGCCGTAACGACGACCTCCTGGATCTGATTGACACTTTCCTGCAAACTAATGCTCAGTTGCACATCTTTTCCACTACCGACTTCGATATTCGGTAAGGTAATGCTTTCATAACCTAGGTAGCTAACTCGAATCACATTGCGCCCTAATGGGACATTCTTCAACGTGAAATAACCATCAATATCTGTAACTGTACCAGTAGCCTCTTCTAGGTTGAGTAGTTCAACTGCTGCTCCAATTAAGGGGATTTCTGATTGCTGATCAATTACGGTTCCTTTGATGGTACCTGCTTGGGCCCAAAGAACCTGGGAGAGAAATAACAAGCCGAGAGAAAGAGAGAATAACCGCATGGTTAGTGTTTTTAGGTTTTAATTGATGGTTCAAAGGTGCGCCAGATCCGGCTTCATCGAAACCTAAAAGAGTTGGATTGCTTTTTTTGTGGGTTGAAATGCTTGCGCGCTTTCCCGTTGGTCAAAAAGACCAACAGGGTCGTTTGTTTGGGAGTGAGATTATATGGTGGGAAATATGAGGTCAGGGATTCTGTTGGTGGAAAACACCAACAGGGGCTTGGGGTGATTTGGGCCGCCCGTTCTAATGTTGGTGTTTTCCACCAACATTAAAGGCGAGATATCGGCTACCTTGGCGTATTCACCAATATTAAAGGCGAGGCAGCGGTTACCTTTCCCTTCCAAATGCAATCAATGGAAAACAAAAATCATGTTCCATCTCCAAAACCAATACTTCACCACCTGCACCATCCTGGATTGGAACCACCTCCTAGCCAATGATCAATTCAAAGACATCATCATAGATAGCTTTAGGTATTTTACTAAGGAGGGCTCTGTTGCCATTTATGCCTTTGTGATCATGCCCAATCACATGCACGTCGTATGGGAGATTAAAGAGCCTTTTGAGTTGAGCAAGATCCAGCATCGATTGCTGAAGTTTACGGCCCAGCGCATGAAATTTGAATTGCAGCAGAGCGGAGCATGGTCGCTAAACCGGCATCGGGTCTACAAAGCGGATAGGAAGTTCCAGATTTGGAAACGTTGCTCGCTTTCGAAGCCATTGTATACTTTACCTTTTTGGCTACAAAAAGTGAATTACATCCATTTGAATCCCTGTCGGTATAAAACGCCGCTGGCTAAAGAACCTGAAGACTACAAATACTCGTCGGCCAATTATTTCTTTACGGGCGTGAAGGACTGGGATTTTTTGGCCGATCGGGAATGGTGATAGCTTCGATCCCAAGCCAATGTTGATGTTTTCCGCCATCAACATTACAAGGGAGAATAAGGAACAAGCGCCAAAATCAGCAACAACTTTTTACCTTGGCTGTTTACTCATAAATTAAAAGCGAATGGAGCAATTCTTGAGCAACCCTTTCACCCAACCTTTATATTTCTTTCGACTAACAGCAATCATATTTGCGATTACCTTCATTAGGTATTTAGTCGTTTCGGGTGTTTATCATTACCTCTTTTTTGTCTGGTTACGGCCTACTTTTCAAAAACGAATCATCACCGTTCAGACGATCAGCAAGCGGCAGATGAGACAAGAGGTGTGGCGTTCTTTTTTGACCTCCTTCATTTTTGCATTTTCAGGGTCGGCACTAGTGATTTTTTGGCAAAAAGGATGGACGCAGATCTATATCGATTGGAATGCTTATCCAATTTGGTATCTCCCTTTGAGTTTGTTGTTAGCCTTGCTGGTACATGAAACCTATTATTATTGGCTACATCGCTGGATGCATCTTCCCAAGGTCTATAAATGGGTGCACAAGTGGCACCACGATAGCATCGAGACTTCCTCATTGACCGCGTTTTCGTTTCACCCGATCGAATCCATCTTACAGGCCATTGTCGTACCGATCTTGATCCTATGTATTCCTCTGAATATTTACATCCTCTTCATACTACTCTTGATCATGACCTTATCTGGTACCATCAATCATGCTGGCGTAGAAATCTTCCCCAAAGGATTTGAACGACATTGGCTAGGAAAGTGGCTTATAGGAGCCAGTCATCATGATCTACACCATAAGCAGTTTCGGTACAACTTTGGACTTTACTTTACCTTCTGGGATCATTGGATGAAAACGGAGAGCCCAAAGTACGAGCGGCACTTTAGGGCACATACTGGGAATGAGGTTAAAAATTGAGCCCATAAGTTACCCCACCTGTAAATTCACTGAAGGCCTCCGTTAGACCATTTCCTACGGCATTTTGCTTACTGTCCACCCAACTCAGTTGAAGGGAGAGTTGGTGCTTTTCGAATAGCCGGTAGGAGGTATTGGACTGTAAGGTCAAAATGGTATTTGTATTCTCGCCATTACTCCAGACGCCAGACAAAGAAACATTGGCCGACAGGTTCATTTTATCCTCTAGCAGACTTTTGCTGATGTTGAAGCTTGGGGCAACGGTAAGCAATTGGATATTAGGTATAACGCCATAATTACCCATTAAGGAAGCAGATAGACTCATTTTTTGAGCCGCAAGACTCTTATTGAAGGCTAGCACCCCCATGTAGTAAGTTGTAGTTTGATCCTTATTGATTACATCATTTTCAATGGAATTGGATTGTTGATAGGAGAACATACCGGTTAAAACATTGGTCTTCTCCTTGCCCGCCAGATAGGTGACGGACAAGTTTGCGCTTTGATTAGTCTGCACTAGGATGATGGAGTCTACCTGGACTACGGGTACGGTGACTGCTCGCATTCGGTTAGTAGTACTGAAGTTGGAAATAGCTAGGTTTAAGTTTAGGCGTTCTGAAGCAGTATAAGCCGCGTTTAGCGCTCCGATGAATCGATTGGAGGAATTGGATCCATCTCCGGAAATATTATTTCGTTGTAGTCCAGCATTGGCGGAGAGATTGAGCTTTTTCTTAAAGAAGCTAGTTGAGGTACTCGCCGTGATATTTTCCAAATCATTGTTAAAAAATAAGGCGCCTAACGTTTTATAGCCAGGATCTATCCTTTCATGGTTGAGGTTGAATTGACCCAGCTTAGTATTTAAACCTAAACTCGTTTTGATAGCATGATGGAAGCCGGTAGAGGCATTGGGTTGGATTAATCCGCCAAACTTCTGCCATGTATTGTAGTTGGAAGTCGGCAGATCAAAGCTATTTTGATTTCGGGTTAGTGCACTTCTCGCAAAGTCTACAGATAGACTCATGATTTTCCAAAACTGGTGCTTTGCCTCCAAGCCTAGTACAGCATTGGCTGCTGGTTGGACGTTGAGATTTTGGGTAGGATTCGGAATGGAAAAAGGGTCATCTGCCGCATTGAACAGAATCAAGCCGATCTTACTTTTGCCATTGTCGTATCCTGTTTTGAATCCCCAGCCTTTCCTTGCGTAAGAGGGCTCAAAGTTTTGAATACTATTGGCATCTTCAGCTCGTGCGCGTTTCAGTTGCCCATACATAAAGCTAAACCGGAAGTTACCGGGCTTGAGTTCAAGCCCTGCTCCGTAGAAATTGTGGCCAGATAGGGTATAAGGGGAAAAATTCATACTTCGATCACCCAGATGCAAGGTAATGTATTTGTAAGTTGGACTGATGCCATAGAAACTATACTTAGGAAGATTGTACACAGAGCTGCCGTTTGAGAAGACCGCTGAGAAAGGGGCACTAATTCCTGCAATATCAAAGTTTAAGTTGGCATTTAATCGCCAGGTAAACGGATCGAATCGCCTAGGCATGCCCGTAATATGGTTGAAGTTGAAGGCTGTGGAAACACCGCCACTCATTTTAAACCATTCTCCATTCTGACTTCGCTCTTTTAATCCCTTAAAGACATTATCCAGGTTCTGTCCTTGTGCTGAAATGAATAGTAAGGACAGTATGATGGTTAAGTAAAATCTGCTTTTCATACTCAAAGGCTTTCAATAATGATGCCCTGGCTTTCCTGGTCAGGAGCCAATAAACTTACAGATGAAGACTTAGCTTCAGCAGCAGCGATTCCATTTATCCACGAGTGGATATCTAGAAATTAATGGGCAATAAATCAGGTACCTAGGTCTTCAGTTTTTCCATGCCATTAGATGCTTCCTATAGAATCAATGCTTCGCTAGGCTAATAAATAGGGAATGCTGAAGAACCTGCAAAGAAGTCAATCCTGGATCACCTTTGTATACAGCTCATACCCGCTAAGGGGTAAAAGACAAGCTGCAGCCAGAGGTTGAAATGGCTTGACTCTAGTTGACTAAAAACTTGAGCAGATAATGGAAAATGGAATTTGTCCGAGTTGGACTTTGATAATGGAAAGGAAATAAAATATGGATACAAATATAGGTGATCTCGAAAAGAGACGCAATCCCTATCGTACTTTTTGTATAGGTGTTATTTTCTCTATGTCCTTTAAGTGAATCTTTTTATGGGTAATTAAAGTGTTGAAAATCAATTATTTGTGAACGATTTGTTTAGTACTATATCTAGCGATAATTAATTTTTAATTGAATAAAGCTGTCACGATTGGTGTAGTTGGGAGATTATAAGAGTGGCTAAAGGAAAATAGCCAGATAATGGAAAGATTTTGAAAAAGAGGTCGCGTCTAATATTGCGATGCGACCTCTTTCTTTTTCAACTACAGCTGTCAGGACATCGTCAATTCATAGTCTGTAACCCGAATTCATAAGATTACTGCAAATCAATAATCGCGATCAGCTAGGTCTGTTCGCATAGCTAAAACTATTGTCTTACACCAAGGGTAGGGGAGCGCGGATGAATAAGCTTATCTAGCCAACCCCTATCCCTTTTAACTACAACTCTAATGAAGAGACTTTTATTAACCATGGCTCTCGGGCTAGGGTTGGGGCTTGTAGTAGGGTTTGCACAGCCTTATGCTGTCACTACTAACATTCAGACTACTTCCTATAGTAAGTATCTGGACGATTATGCCCAACCCAACAGGGTGTTTGTGACCCTGTTGTCGACGGATTCAAGACCATCTTATCAAGCTTTTCTCCAAGTAGAAATAGCTGGCGATGGCTATAACTTGAAATCCAGACCCAACTTTATCCCTCCCCCCATTACCTTGTACAAGGACCAACCTATTACACTTAGTGGCCTCTCCTTGGCGCCCTATTTAGATCCAAGCAATTTGGATTTTAATGGGATGTCCTTGGAGTCCTTTCTGTCTAGCGGAGGAAGGCTGCCGGATGGACCTATTACCATCTGTATCGAAGCCTATGACTTCAACCGAATAGGTTATCCACCGATTTCAAATAGGGCCTGTTCCTACGGGACCATTATGACCAATGCCCCACCGATAGTCACTGCTCCCATTGGCTATACACAAGCGGCCAATCCACAGAACTTTATGTTGAGTTGGCAGCCACAACATCTTGGTGCATTTCCGGTAGAGTACACAGTAGAGGTTTATCGAGATAATACAGGTTTTAGCCCTGATGTCACGGTTAACTCTACTGCTCCTGTTTTTACGACCAGGACGAATTTAACCACCTACAATTATTCTGCAATTGACCCGCTATTGATTAAGGGAGAGGATTATCTGATTCGGGTAAAAGCAGCTGATCTGTTGGGCGTTAATTACTTCGACAACGAGGGCTGGAGTGTCATTGAGTCTTTCCATTTTGGTGGAGAATGCCCTTCACCTGTAGCGGTCAGTTTTGGTGAAATCAGTGATACTTACCTCGAAGTTTTATGGCAGCTTGAAGAATCAGAAGGGGTGAATTACATTGAAGTGAGCATTGAAGATGAAAATGAAGAAATCATTAATCAAGCTCAACTATCAAGAGAAGATAGCCGATTTACATTTGAAGGACTAGAACCCGGAAGAGCTTACACGGTAACCGTTTGCACTGTTTGCGAAGGCGCAGGACAGACCTGTGTAGATGTAGGTCCTATTTCAACGAAGGGAGAAGGAGAGTGCGAACCTCAGGTAATAGAATCCTTCAAGTTACAAGAATCCTTTCCTTTTTATGCCATCTTAGATTGGCCCCCAGTTTCTGGTGCGATGCAGTACGAAGTGCGTTACCGAGAAAGGGAAGGCGGAAGCTGGACTACATTTGCTGTAGCTGGCAACGAATCGCAAGTAAAAGTGGCGAATTTGATCCCTGGAACAACCTACGAGGCACAAATTCGAGTATTATGTTTTGAAGGAGAGCCCGGTCCTTGGTCTGAAACAGTTGTTTGGAATTCAGACTGTGCGGCACCAGATATTGTTTGGGTGGAAAGCTTCGATCATGAATCCGCGCTATTTGCTTGGTTTAGTTCGCCTTATGCCAAGAATTACCGTTTGCAGTATCGTCGCAAAGGAACCAATAGCTGGAGTAATGTCTATACTACGGAAAGTAGCAAGACGATTACCGGACTACAGGCCAGTACCACCTATGAATATAGACTCAAGCTGAAATGTCTCGATAATAGCTGGTCTAGCTACTCGCCGATCTTTGAGTTTACTACCCTACAAGATTGTGATCCGATCAATGCTGAGGCTATACGATTCACCAATATTACGGCCTCTTCAGCAACGGTAACCGTACCGCATTCTGACCTCGTAGAATATTATTTGGTGAAGTATAAACCAGTAGGTGCTTCAAGCTATGAAGTCATACAATCAACGACCAGTGTGATTGAGCTCGAATTTCTAGAGCCCAATACTACCTATGAAGTGATCATTGCGAATGATTGTTACGATAATTGGTCAGACTGGACTAGCCCACTCAATTTTACGACGCTTTGTGGCGCTTCAGACTTGGCTTGGGCAGAACAAATCACTGCCTTCACCGCAACTCTGTTGACCAACTCTATCAATGGTGCGGACCAATATCAATTTGAGTATAGACAGAAAGGAAGTAACGAATGGATTACCATGTCAGCCAGCACAGATTTGCACGTTGACTTATCAGGCTTAGCAGATCTCACTACCTATGAAATTCGAGTACGATCTAAGTGTGGGGGTAGTTGGTCGGATCCTTCCGTTATTGCTGAATTCACAACGGGAGAAGATTGTTCAGCACCTTCTTCAATAACCGTATCCAATGAGGATCCTTCGGGCTTTGATTTAAGTTGGACCAACAACCCAAGAGTGGACCGCTGGCAAGTGCACCTGAAAGCCCAAGACGGTTCTACTATATCCGGCTTAAAGATCCCCGGATTAGGCAATGAAATTCCTGGCGTAGATGGTGAAGGGTGGACCTTCTTTCACGTGCGGGAATCCGCTATCAACATCGATGGCTTAGCGGATAACACCACTTACGATATTCGGATCAGAGCTTTTTGCAGTGATGTGATTCCATCGGATTTCAGTTCGACCTTTACCGGCACAACGCTGAGTAATTGCCAACCTCCAAACAACATCTGGTTCGACAATTTCAATGGCGAAAACATCACCATCAATTGGACGCCAGAAACCTACAACAACCTTTGGGAAGTGGCCTACCGCCCAAAACCCAATGAAGGTGGCGACGGCCCCTGGACCAACCGAACCATCGAAGGTACCCCCAGCTTAACCCTAACCGGCCTACAACAAGGGCAGGACTATGAGTTCAAGATCAAGTCGAGCTGTAGCAACTTTGGCTGGACGGACTTCGGCCCAATTGGCAATTGGAATCATGGCCCCTGCGGCGCGCCTACCAATGTGACAGAGGATATCACCTCTTCTACTACCGTAAAATTGACTTGGACAGGCTCGGGTTTTGCTACCTATACGGTGCTCTATCGCCCTATGGGCGTCCCCGGCGCGCAGTACACCTCTGTCAACACCAACGCTACTAATATTGAACTCACCGGATTACAGACTGGCACCATCTATGAGTACACGATTGCTGCCAATTGCTTCGGTGCTAACACTTCGTTTACATACGATGATGACTTCGAAATTGAGCGGGAATCTTTGGATAATGAGTTTTATGAGTGTGGGGTGGATACCGGGATTGTAGACCTAAGCAATCTTATGCCATTGTCGGATCTAATATCGGGAGATGAGGTAACTATTGGAGATTTCAAGGTGATAATGAATGAGGTTCATGGATGGGGAGGTAATTTCAATGGTACGGGGTATATTCCTATCCCATATCTCAATATGGCACGGATAAATGTGAAGTTTTCAGATATCATCGTCAACGATGAGTACATCGTAGTGGATGGAGAAATGGTGGTTACTGGCATTGGTGTGGCTCTTCTCGACGACAAAGCGGCTGCAATACTTGATGATATTCTAAATGTATTGAATACCGTGGATGATGTCTTGGAATTTGCAGAGGATATCATAACCTCAATTGAGGAAGCAACAGCCATGTTTGCCGAATATCTACCAGCGAATATCATTACGGATTTAGAAAATGCAAAACAAGCATTGGAGGCTGCAGTAACATCTGGAAACCCTTCAGATATAACTGCGGCACAGGCTCAGTTGCAGACGGCTAGTGATAACTATAAGGCTGCACTTTCGCAGCTTATTCAGGATGCTTCAACGATCTTACAATTGGCTCTACAGAAGTTGGAAACTGATTATCAGAATAATGTTACTACTCTGACCAATAATCTTAATACAAGTGAACAGGCTCTCCAGAACATCTTAGATGCACAGCAAACTCAATTGTTTGGAACAACTTCGGTCCCCAGTATCCCTAATGAGGATATTAAGACGGACTTTATTGATATGGAGGAAGTTAAATGGAGTGACATGGATCCTACCGTTTTAAACCAAGCCTTCTATCAGAAATCTGAAGATTTTTTGGTCGATGGCAACCAATATCGACTTTGGCAAAAATTAGAAGAACTCAATACAGAACTCCAGACTGATGATGATCTAACTAGTCTTATTGAACTGGTAAAGCTTGAGGATGTGGATATCATGAAACTTGTTGCTGATGGGGTGGCAAATGGAGATACCCATAATGTCATTTCCGATGCAGTTAAGCAAGAACTGATTGATAAAGTAAATATCATCTTGCTGAAAGCTTACGGTTATTAATCTTTCAAAAAACAAACCATGTATAAAATAAAAATAGGCTTACTGCTGCTAGTAGGCTTTCTCTCCCATGTCCTGAAAGCAGAGTCCAAGGAGCTAGATCTACTCGATATATTTCAAAATCAAGAAGAATTGATTGAGGAAGGGCAGAAGCAGTTCTTAGAACTACTGAAGTTTAATGCTGAGAATGAGCGTAGAGGTTGTCCTGAGGATAATATCTATGTTTTTAGTCTCGTCAGTTCAGACGACTGGTCGCAGTACGTTAAAGTGCCCAATACACCTGCCGAAGAGTATCTCGGTGATACAAAAGATGAGCTAAACCAACGTCTTAAGGCCTTTAATACTAACCCCGATTTCAGCGATTTTGGAATGTATTTATGCTTGGTCACTGAATTATCCGCAAAAGTGTCATACGACTTTCCCCCAGGAAGCTTGGCTAATATCAAGGCTATGTATGAACGAAATGAGAAGGAGATACCTGGTTTTAGTAGCGCTGAATCTGCAGCGAGTATAGAAAAGCTAGAAGAACAGTGGGATAATATTATCAAGCAAGTTTTTGATGGTACTGAACAGCAACTGCAGAATGATTCAAATTTTGTCAGCTTCCAGCCGAAGCCTAATCGAATGTACGTCACACAAACTTTGGTCAAGGCACAGCTTCAGGACCCCGAGGAGCAGGGTAGAGAAGTTAAGAAAGTAATTAATTCTGCTCGAATCCGCGGGTATTTTAAGCAACATTGGGACGAAATCTACAAGTATGAAAAGCGAATGCTCAAGACTAGAAGTGGAGAGCATTATAAGCTGGAGAATAGAATTTTATCAGCCATTGAGTATGTAGAAGGAGGCATGGACTCTAATCCGGCTCCCAGTATGAACTTTAAGTTAGAGGGACAGACAAAAATTAAAGACGCTGCAAATCAAGCTGGTAACAATACTTACACTTCTTCAGATTTAGCGAATCAGAATCTATTCTTATTTGATTTTACTGGCATTTATGGTACTAATTCTCAAGTGGCGGTCGATGCTATAAATACCGTTTTGTCTGGCCAATTAGCCAAGAGTTCGACCAAACTAAAGGTTTTCATAACGGATTCAGCTGTTTCTCAGACTACTATCGATATGATCAAGAATATTAATATTCTTGATCCCGCCTATGAAAACTCTTTGATTCTCTGGTTGAATATCGACAACGATGCGGTAATAGAAACCTCTATTCGCGTCTCTCCTGACCTACAAAATGAAATTAATGCCCATTTAGATTGGGAACGATTCAATCAATTGTTGCAGGATGGCTCCTATGTCGATATGGCCTTGTTTACAGCTAAACAAATCTTGGATATTAAGATTAAGGTCATCTATGGTATTTCAGAATTTGTACGCACAGTATTACAGGCAGGAATCATTCCTCCTAAGTACTATGACATGACTGATATGAATCAGTATAATCCAATTCTGAAGGATATCATGACTTATGTGAATCCAGCGATGGCCTTTAGTGCAGTGGTAATGCAACCATTATTGGATGAGTTTGGAGGTATGTACCCCGTCTTGCTAGGAGCTAATATCACGGACATCCAATTTGCCCTTTTTTGCGGTTTTTGGAATGGAATCTTGCTAGAGTTGGATGGCATTTTTGAAGTCATTTCCATGGTCGGGTACTTTGTGGATGAGAGAAAGAAGGCAGAAGTCGATCAAGTTATAGATGTATTTCAGAAGACCGACTTTCTGGACCTTGTTGAAAAGATGCTTAATGGTGCAATCACTGCACATACGGGACACCCTACTTTCGTGGCACATCAGATTGGGAAGGATATTATTATGATCCTTACAATCGCAATTCCCGTTTCCAAGGTGGGGACCGTCGGAAAGCTAGCAAAGGTCACAAAGGTGATCAACGCTGTAGACAAACTGAATCCTCTTACACATGTTTTCGATGCCGCTGGCTTTATTTTAAAGAAGGGGACAGGGAAGGTAATTAAGGTCATGAAAGATGGTGTCAATGGAACCAAACTAGCCGAATTGACCAAAGGCAGACTCAGGGTCTTTCAACAGCACCTGTACACTGGGGCACAGAGCTTTATCCAATTAACTGAAGCTATACCTGTTCCTCAAGTTGTTCTAGATACTGGTAATGGATTGATTGAAGCTGCCTCAATCGTTATGGTCAAGGTCAGTGATCCAGGAGGCACTTCTTCCTATTTCAGAAGGCTAGCAGACGATGCAGGATTAGCAGCTACTAAGAATTTACTCAAAGGAAATTTTGATTTTGCTAAGCTATTTAAGAATGCTGAGGAGGCGGACTTGATAGCAGGGAAAATTGCGTCATTACCTTCTTCTAGCAAGCTCTATGATGTGGCCAATTTCTCTGGCCTAAAAGCTGCAATAGATGCTTTACCAGATGACTTGAAGAGAAAATTCTTCGAGGACTTGGCAGATATTGGAGAGAGTGCTGGAAATGCAGCAGGGAGTATATGGTTCGGAAGGCATCTAGATGATCTAGCTAGTAATCCAGATCTTGTAATTGCTTGGAAGGCTGCGAAAAAACAGGCCAGTTTAAGAACTAGTATTACCAGCTTAGAAAAAATTGATGTCGTTATCAAAAGTGGGAATATTCCCGTCAATAAACTTGAAGAAGCGCTAGATTCACATTTAGGAGATATTCTGGAAAATGCGAGCGATCTAAATAGAACTAGTATCCTCAATCGTCTGAACCTCCCACATGTTGACGGTAGTCATTTTCAGGAGATGGTTAATAGACTTCAGAAGTGGGATAAACTTACCGAAGACCTAATAAATCACCCTGAATGGTTCGACACTTTTGATGATATCCTGAATGAACCAGGAAAGTACTGGGATATCGTGGATGAAGCAGAACTTCCTAATAGTGCTGAATTATTAGCCTGGGGGCAAGGGCATTGGTGGAAGAACTTGCGGAAATTAGCCCAAGATTTTGAATCTGGAGCAGCTCTAACTAAATTTACCGGGAGTAGCCCCGATTTGAATCTCAATCTTACAGGTTTCGTTGAGCAAGTGACTCTAGAGGTTAATGGGATAAAGATTCGAGTCGATTTTATTGGTAAAGATGCCGCTGGTAAATTCCATTTGGGAGATGCAAAATTCTCTACCAAGAGCAAAGATTGGGTTGCAGATTGGCTAGATGCTTCAACAGATAATCAAAAACTGGTATACCCTTTGTTCGAACCTCCTGGAGGAGTGAACAGCATTGTAGTAAAGGCTTCAGATCCCGATAAGTTAACTCAATTGCAGCAAATTCTAGGCCTAAGTAACAATAGTCCAATAGCATTTTCAAATACCAGTTTCCGAATTCTAGGTAGTGAAGCCAATCAACAGGCTGTAAAAACCGTAGTTACCTTAAAGAACTAGAAATAGATTTTGGTATGAATAAGAATGAAGTCAAGAAATTACGAGAAAAAGTACTATTGAGTTTGGAATCCAGGTTTCATGAATACGGATTTACTCTAAAAGTAAAACCAGCAACTTTCGAGAATTCGGAAGCATTCATTCACTGGGGACCAACTCGAACTTTTCCAGATGCTTTGATTTTTCGACCTTGGATTAGAATAGAAAACAAGGAAATAAAAAAGATCCTTAAAACTCTATTCCCTTCTGAATTCGCTTTCAATACTATCGTTAGAACCCAGGGAAGCTCCTTCGCTCATGAGATGAACGTTTGGGATATGGATAATTCCCCATTCAATTTTCAGGATGAAAATGGTAGTTCCTATTATTATCGCATAGAACATGATACGGATCTAGATGTAATCTGCGAAGATCATTTTCGCTTTATGAGTTTAGTTGGTTTTCCCTTCATAGATAAGCTCAACAGCTTAGATGGAGTAAATGCCTATATCAATAATCGAGTTTTGGCAAAGGAAATCGGTTCTTTTCAACGAGAAGAAGATCTACTCCAAGTTAGAAAGTTCTTCGATAAGCGAGAGGTATTAAGTGGGGCTATTGCAGCTCATTTGTTGGAGAAGGATAATCTAGAGGAATTACTTAGACGATATCGTATTCTGTTTGAAGGCAATTCCTATATCTTGACGGATCTGGATAAAGTTATCCAGCACTTTTCTAATTAGTGATTGAGTAGAAAATTTTTGACTTCATTTGACTCTTTAGTTCTCTTTTCCCCTTTTGGTAAGAGAAAATAAACCGAAAGCCAGCGATACGCAAAAGCTTGGTTTTCAATATCACTGGATGATCTAAAGTTTAAACCATGTTCAAAAAATATATACTATTTCTCCTCTTGGGGAGCTGGGCGAGCTTTGCCTATGCCAGCCCTCCAACCAGTGAGGATCGCGATGGCAAGCGAAAAGAAATGCCCACATTACCTCGCCTAGCTATGGATGAGGTGGAGTCTTTAACGACTAAAAAATTGGAGGTGGCAGCAACGCCACCTCCGGCTTCCGCCGCTGCTCCGCAGTCTGGCTATCATTTTGAGTCCATTGATGCACAGTTGCAGCATATCATCGAGACTAAGACTTTGATGTTGCCCTTTGATGAAGCACCACAGGCTGCTGTTTTAAACGATGATATGGCGGATATCTTTGTCAATATTGGCACCGGAGATTACAGTGCTAAGGTGAAAAGGGCTAGAGAAGCGATCAACAAAGCCATTGATATTGGAAACTTTATCAGTCAGTTGACGGGGGAAGACCTGGTGGATTTGCCATTGGTGTTGCAGCAGACTATAAGTAATGTTACCTATAGCTTAACCATCAATAAAATGACTTTGAAGCCGACCCATACGGAGTTAGAGATTTTTCTTGGAATCGATATTCCTAATCAGAACTTCTCACTCTACTTTGGCTCCCCTAACATTAAGTTTTCGTATGATGGTGGATTTGAATTACCAGCAACTTTAGCCTTGTATTCAGCAGTAGCCATTCCGATCAAGGATAAAAAATCGGCTTTGGTCTTACAGCCCTATCATGAGGATCCAACTACAGGTTTACCCTTGGGTACTTATGTGACTATAGACTGTGATGGGTTTAAGGAGATGGCTGTGGAGGCAGATCTAATCTTCTCCCGCGATTGGATCGTACCGGTTGATAACAATGGCGATGTATTACCTACGGGTCGAGTAACGGGGAGCTTCCAAACCATCCTAACCGATTGGAATGACCTACTAATAGACAATCTTACGCTACCCAATTTTGCCTTGAAGTCCTTTGATGATATTGCATTCAACATCACAAATGCTGTATTTGACTTTAGTGATTTCCGCAATGGGCAAAATGTGAATTTTCCTCCTTTGTATGCCCAGCAGAATCTTTTGCCAGGTAATGCTAGCTTATGGAGAGGTGTTTACTTTGAGAATGTCGAGATTGTATTGCCCAAGCAGTTTACCTTGAAGAATTGCAATGCCAGCAATAATTGCCGGGTTAAATTGGGCGCTAATGATTTATTGATTGATCCGAATGGAGTGAGCGCAGAATTCTATGCCCAGAATATCTTTGGGATCAATGATGGAGAGATGGACAAGTGGCGATGGTCTTTGGATGAAATCAGTATCAACGTAGTAGCTAGTGACGTGACGGGCTTCGGTTTCGAGGGAGAGATTGGGGTGCCGATTGCCAAGGAGACAACGCCCTTTGGCTATACGGCCTACTTTGACTTTGGAATGCAGGAGTATAACTTTTCTATCCTGAATCCTTCCAACATGGAGTTCCCGCTATGGCAGGCTGGGCAGGTGACCATCGCCGCAGGTTCCAAACTGGAAATCACGGCGACACCTACAAAGTTTGAGCCAGTAGCGATATTGAATGGTAGTGTGGATATCAATGCCAAGTTTGATTTGGCGGATAATGAAGAGATGGTTGAGTTGGTAGGCTTGCAGTTTCAGAAGTTGAAACTACAGACACAAGCGCCTTACATCGGTTTGGATACCGGTGGGTCCATGAGCTTGAGCTCTGGCTTGAATGTGGCTAACTTCCCTGTATCTATTGCCAATCCATCCATTCATGGTACGGCCGGGGGAGGTGTCGAATTGCGGCTAGGTGTAAACATAAATTTGATGTCTCAAACAAATGGTGGGTTTGCAGCAACTACCGATGTGAGTCTGTTTGGAGATATGGACCCCAGTCAAGCCTTACATCTTTGGAAGTATAGCTCGATGCAAATTAATAGTGCTAGTATATCCATCTCTTTACCTAAGCTGGAGTTGGATGGCCAGATTGATATCTTCCGAAACGATCCCGATTATGGCAATGGTTTTCATGGCACTTTGAGCGTAGATGTATTAGATGGAAAATTTGAGATGGATGCCGAAACTTACTTCGGTAATGTGAATAATTATCGGTATTGGTACTTTGATGTGAAAGTGCAATCCAACGCTTTGAGTATCCCCCTATATCCTCCGGTAGTAATCAATGGATTTGGTGGAGGTGCCTATCACCATATGAAGATGTCCAGCTTTACGGCTAATCCAGACCCGGATAAGACGGGCGTGAAGTATGTACCTTCTCAATCAGTAGCGCTGGGATTAAAGGCTTCGGTATTGCTCTCCTCGGTAGAAGGTACGCTTGATGGAGAGGCTACGCTGGAAATGGTCTTCGGTTCGGGAATGTCTCTACAGGATATTGTCTTTTATGGCAAGGCAGAGCTAGCCACGGATAACATTGGTCAGGGACTCTTGGACAATCGGATTTCCAAGTTTTTAATGAATCAACAGCAGACCAGAGCACAAGACGATGCTGAATCACAAAACCCATTAGGCAAGATTAGCGCTGCGCTCTTTATGCGCATGAATTTCACCGCTGGCTTTGAACTGCAAGGTACCTTCAATACTTACCTAAATGCGGGTAATGGAATTATTGTGGGTAGTGGTTCGGCTGATCTCTTGCTATCGACACCGCAAAATAAATGGCACTTATACATCGGCGGATACTCTGACGGGTCTATTACCGTACAACAATTGAGCAATACGGTTACGCTTTATCCCGTATCAGTCTCCATTCAATACGAGAATGATCCAAACGATCCGAGTGACGATATTCAAGTTAGTGCAAGTGCCTACTTCTTAACGGGGAATGATATACCGGGGCCTCCACCTTTGGATCCGCAGGCAGCAGCGGTCTTTGGAGTCAATAATAGTAATCGAGGTGGGCTCGGAGGTACCCCAGCCCTCGGCACAGGCTTTGCCTTTGGTGCTGCGGCCAATTTCAACTTTACCTATACCAAGACACCAAATAAGCGATATGTGAATCTCTCGGGAGGAGTCGGCTTCGATATTTCACTATTGAAATATGCCAATGGCACTACCTGCTCTTTGAGTAATACCAGCCCACATGGCTTGAAGCATTGGAGAGCCAATGGTAACCTTTGGACTTTCATGAATGCAAGTGGAAAATGGAAGGTAATCGCTACCATTCCTTTTAATGTGAGTTTAGGGGTATTGCTACAGGCAGATGTACCAAAGCCATCCTACTTCAACGGTCAAGTTGCCCTACAACTCCCATTTGGAATCAATGTACCATTTGGTGTAAGTGTCGGTCAACAATGTGGTACCGTATACTAAAGCACCTGTAATTGTGGTTTTCCGTTGCTCAAATTGGGCAGCGGAAAATCTACCGAACACAAAGAAAATCAACCCTTATTTTGACAATCGTAATTTTCTTATCATGAGAAATTTATTTGTATTCCTTTTCGTGCTATGCTTCACCTATGGGCATGCTAACAATGAAGCTAAACCAGATTCCAATCTACTACAGACCTATTATAAAATTGAGGATGGCCAACTCCTGCTTCGTTGGAATCCTGCCAATCCCTACCTTTGGCTGGAAGGCCGAAAGAATGGGTATTTAATCGAAAAATATAGATATCCGGCAGATGGAGGTAGGCCCGTGTTGGTCTCCACAAGCACTGAGACGATCCTTCCCTGGCCCGCAAATAATTGGCTATCTGAAACTTCCACGGAAACTCGCCGAAATGCACATATTCTGTTTCATTATGACCAGATGCATCCAGATTCTATCGAACAGGATCTTCCCATAGCTGAATATGGCGAGGCAGGCCGATTGAATGTTTTTCATAGACTGTCCAACTATATCATGAACGCTGATTTTGGTGCAGTAGAGTTGGCTGGCTTAGGGATCAGAGATGGAGAACTTGAGCCAAATGCCAAGTATTTATATGTAGTGAAACTAGCCTCAAACCCTAATGAGATTAACGCTAGCGTAAAAGTGGATATGAGTAGCTATCAAGCACCAATTACGCCAAAGCTGCAGGCCGAATTTCTATCTAGCCGTGTGGAATTGCAATGGCGTACCTACGAGTTTCGCGACTTCTACTATGGCTACTTTTTAGAACGATCGGAAGATGGGGTGAATTTTGAGCTGGTCAATGAAACGCCTTTCGTTAACGTTTATGACACAACAACTCAGGAGGCGCTGAAGTCCTTTTACTATACCGATAGCTTGGCACAAAATGACAAAACCTATTGGTATCGACTTAGAGGTGCGGATTACCTCGGAGGAGTAAGTGAGAAGTACACGGAAGTCAGTGGCATGGGTTACGAAGAGATACCGCATAGCCCCATGATTCGAGAAGCTATCCAGACGGATAGCAACTACGCTATTATCAAATGGAAATTTCCGGAGGCTTTTGAAGCTAGAGTAAAAGAATTTCAGATTTTTCATTCTGATTCCTTGGATGGTATATTTTCTCCGGTCGTAGAAGGGATCAACCCTACCGAAAGAGAAGTTGCGGTGAGAATGCGCTACAATACGAATGCCTATCGGGTGGTCTTGGTGCCCTACGGTGGACCGAAGAAAGCATCCTTCCCTGCCCTGGTAATGGCTTGGGATGAAGAACCTCCAGCCATGCCGATTGGTTTTACAGGAACGATTGATAGCCTAGGTATTGTACGTTTAGCCTGGGATCCCAATACTGAGGAAGACCTCGATGGCTATAAGGTATATAAGTCTTATTTCAAAGAAGAAGAATTTTCTGGTATTACCAGTAAACCTATTCAAGTCACCAATTTCGTGGACACAGTAGATATGGTTGTCGGTAACGAATGGGTGTATTATACGATCCAGGCAGTAGATGAGCGAAATAATCGATCTGATTTCACGCAAATATTGGAATTGAAGAAAAAGGATATGTATCCTCCAGTAGAACCCCATATTCACAAGGTGGATAAATCTACTGGACAGATTGAGATCCATTGGTACAATAGCAGTAGTCCAGATGTAGAAAGCCATCGCTTGTTTAGAAAAGTTTTGGGTGAGGAGGAAAGCTGGACAATGATCAAGGAATACGGATTGGAGGATAATGTGGAATCCTACGTGGATACAAATGTAGTTCGCAAAAAAGTATATGCTTATACATTGGTGGCTATCGATGATGATGGATTGGAATCGGAGCCAGCACAAGCAGCTACCGCAAAGGTTATGGATTATGGCCTTCGAGATGCTATTGAGGTGACTGAAGTCAATCTGATGGAAGATCAAAAGCAAGTAGAAATCAAGTGGAATTATCCCTTGAATGCCAGTGAATTTTGGGTGTATAAAGGATCTGATAAGGAGCGAACTAGTTTGATGAAGGTGGTATCTGCTGAAGAAATGGAGTTAATTGACCAGAACTTGCAAAAGGGCCGAACCTATCATTATTATTTGAAGGCCTTTTTCGAGGACGGATCTTTCTCCCCCTTTACCGAAAAGATAGAGGTGCAACTAGACGATTAGTATTTGCTGGGAGTTCTCTATTTGCACTTATTTGAGAATATCCTTACTTTTGAATCAAATCTTTCCATTATCATTTAGTTCACATTTATTGAAGTGATCTCTGGCGTCTCGGAGGTCCCCAACTTTCCATTATCTGGTTTGGAGGTTACCAATGACCTTATGCAGTACTCTTACTAGCATAACCGGTATTGTCACTGGTTTTGTTGGATGAATGTCCTAATGCGTCAGTGCAAGGCCCTCCATTATTTGAAATCTAACAATATGCATACAGTTGGTGTGTGGCTATGCTCGGTTTGAAACAACTGTAAAATCTGGACTCAGCAATGCTTTTGCGTGACCGAGTCCCAAAAGAAATGATGTCATGAAAAGATTGCTCATTGCGATTGTTGCTGTGCTATGTTATGGTTTGGCCTATGGGAAATTGGCAGATCCAACTTATTTCAAATGTCCACTTACCATTAGCGGTATTGATAGGCAAGATCCCACCGATTGCAATATCAATAATGGGGTGATTGAAATAGAGGTGTCCGGAGGGAATGGTTCGTATGAGTACAGTGTAAATGATGGCGCTTCCTGGCAGAACAGTAATATATTTCAGGGGCTGCCTGCTGGGACCTTTCTGATCAAAGTCAGACAGACAGATGGGGCTTGCGAAAGTTCAGGATCAGAAGTAGTAGAATTGCAAGGACCCGATTCCCCACGCTTTATTGCCGTAAACTCAACGCCACCTACGGATTGTGAGGTAGCAGATGGAACCATTACCATAGAAGCTAGAGGGGGGACCGGACCGTATGGCTACAGTATAGATGGGGGAATTACATGGGTAGGTACTAAAGTTTTTCAAGCTTTGCCCTCAGGTACTTATCAGGCGATGGTAAGAAATGCAGATGGAACATGTGAGACGCCTTATATTTTTCCGATTGAACTAATTGGTCCTGAACCGCCACAGATAACTGCGGTAGATTTCAGTCCCATTAGTGACTGTGATCGGGAAGACGCAAGTATTCGCATTCAAACTGAAAATTCGGGTGATTTTCTTTATAGCATTGATGGCCGTGCTTCCTGGCAACAGGGGGCGGCTTTCAATGATTTAGCGGCAGGAAGGTTTGATATCTGGGTAAGCAATGGTGATGGAAGTTGCCCGATTAATTATGGTCCTCTGGTGATTCCAGATATCGATGCACCGATTATTGAAGAGGTGCAGGTGAGTCCCATCTCTGATTGTGGGCAGCAAGATGCTTCTATTCAAGTCATAGCCTCGGGCAACTACCAATACCAACTAGGTCAGGGCAGTTGGCAAACTACCGGTAATTTTTCCGCTTTAGATGCTGGAGTGTATACAATCAAAGTTCGGAATAGCGATGGTACTTGTGTTCAGGTTCTCCCAGTAGAATCCATTGCTACTAGAACTGCCCCAGAAATCAATGACATAGAATTCCAATCGCCATCAGATTGCGGCATCAGCGATGGGCGCATAGAGGTAGCAGCGAGTGCTGGAGATGGCCCTGTTTCTTTTAGCTTTGATGGTGGGGCAACCTGGACGGTCAGCCCCATCCTATCCGACCTGTCCGACGGGACTTATGAGATACAAATTAGAAATGAAGATGGTACTTGTCTTCAATCACATCCGCCTATAGACTTGATAGGCCCGACCCCTCCGGTCATTGATGACATTGTCGATATTTCGCCTTCCACTTGTGACGGAAATAATGGATTTATTGCTATACAAACCCAAGGAGAAAGCGGACTGGAATACAGCATTGATGGTGGACAAAGCTGGGGGAGCAGCAATCAGTTCGCCAACTTAAAGGCAGGGACCTATCAACCCATGGTGAGAAGAACGACAGGAAACTGCCAAAGTATAGGGCGTGTAATCCAATTGGAGGATCCTCCCACACCAGAATTGCTGGAGGTCGAATCCAGTCATCCTTCGGATTGCGCACTGGATGATGGAGTGATCTTCGTACAAGCTACGAGTAGTATCCCATTAGAATACAGTATAGATGGAGGAATAAGCTGGTCATCCAGTCCCAGGTTTCAGGGCCTTGGCGGTGGTCGCTTCCCGGTCCAGATTCGAAATGGGGATCAATCTTGCAGCATTACTGGGCCAATTGTGGATTTGGTAGCACCTACTGCACCTGCCATCGAAATATCTCAGCAAGGACCAAGCAATTGTGGAGGCAATGATGGTCGCATTGATCTCGTGTCAACAGCAGATGAACCGCTGGAATACAGTCTAGATGGCGGACAAAATTGGCAAACTCAGACTTATTTTGATAGATTGGAAGAAGGTACATATGAAGTGACGTTCCGAAAATTAGATGGTACCTGTGCGCAAACCTATCCACTCAACATTGAGTTAAATCCCCCCGCTTTACCCGCATTCGAAATATTAGTGGATGATCCCACCGATTGTGGTTCTGCTAATGGACAAATCTTTATTGAGGTCGCCAATAATCAAAACTTGGAGTACAGTATCAATGGCGGTATCACTTGGCAAAGAACCCCGCGTTTCACCGATTTGGAAAGCGGCATCTATGATCTAGCCATCCGGGATGTTACCACGGATTGCCAAACCGAATTTTCCCAGGAGGCTAGACTGCAAAGTCCTACGCTCCCTCCCTTAAATGTGGAAATCCGACAACCTTCAGCCTGTCACGGCCAGGACGGTCTAATCTTGGCCGGTCCGGTCGACGGCGGTCAGGGACGCTATCAGTATAGTATCAATGGCGGACAGAGCTGGTCTAACTTTGGTGCTTTCCCCAATCTTCGAGCGGGAACTTACCAGATTATGGCCAGAAATGCGGATGGGAGCTGTGTAAGGTCTTGGTCACAAGAAGCCGTGCTGGAACAAGCACCATTCCCAGAAGTTTTTGTTGAGACGTTGTCACCCATCGTGTGCAACGAGGCAAATGGAGAGATTCACATCAGCTTGTCCAGCGAGCAGGAGATAGAGTATAGCCTTGATGGAGGAGCAAGTTGGCAAGCGCAGGCCAGCTTTCAGAACCTGCTACAAGGCAGTTATCAATTGCTACTTCGTTTTGCGGGGGAGGATTGTGAATTCGGTGAACAGGAGATCATTTTGGACAATGAGATTCAACCCCTGGAGCCCAATATTCTAATTACCCAACCTACTGCTTGTGATCAATCCAATGGAAGCATTACCCTATTTAACCTTCCAACAAATGAGGATTGGGAGTACAGCATAAATGGAGGAGTCGACTGGATCAGTACCCCCATCTGGGACGATCTAGTCACTGGAACATACCAGTTTCAGGCAAGAAACTCGATTTACCCATGCTTACCCATAGTAGAACGCATTATTTCTCTGCTTTCGGAAGAAAGCCCCACCATCTTAGCTGTAGACATTCAGCAGGCGGAGAGCTGCGCAGTCGGTGGAAGCATACAATTTCAGTTAGAACAGGAACAAGAAAATTATTTGTACAGTATAGATGGGGGCGTCAATTGGCAAGCTTCTCCGCGCTTTGAAGGATTAGCGGAGGGTCAATATCAATTGTTGGTCCAAGATACCGAAGGGGAGTGCCAGGCGATCTACCAAGGCAATACCGAAATCAAACATCCAATTTTGGCTCAGATTCAGGGTGTAGAAACAAATCCACCAAGTGCTTGTGGAAACTCGGATGGTGAGATTCATATACTATTGGAGGAGGAAGCCAGTGCTTTGAGTTTTTCGATTGATGGTGGACTTAGCTGGCAGAGTACAGCGGGGTTCAGTGAATTGGCGGCAGAGAAGTACGAAGTATTAGTACAAGCAGAAGAATTAGCCTGTGATCCAGAGCCGCTGCCCCTGTTCGACCTAGAAGTTACCCTGGCTGACTTTGAATTTGAGGTAACAGCTATGCCGGTTAGTGATTGTCAAATGGAAGATGGAAGCATAGAGATTTTCTTGGACGCGCAGGAGGACTTGAATTTTCGCTTGACTGGGGGAGAATGGCAGACCCAGCCTCTTTTCGAGAACCTTGGCGCCAGAACCTATGAAATTGAAATCCGCGACAATGAAAACTTGTGTATTGCTACGCTCGATCGCATCATTGATCTAGCTCCTCCTGGTCTACAAACGCCCGAAGTCAATTGGGTAAATCCCTCTTTCTGCGGTGCTGCCGATGGAAGTATCCGAGTGGATATGCAGGAGCAAGCTCCCTTGGAGTATAGCATAGATGGAGGCCTCAGCTGGCAAAGCGAGGCGAACTTCAACGGCTTGATAGCGGACACCTATGATGTCCAGGTTCGGCGAGAAGGTAGCCAGTGCCCGGCGGCATCTTATCCCACTTTAATTACCTTGCAAAGCAGTGACAACATCCCTGATTTTCAGGTGGAGTTGCTACCTCCGACCAACTGTCTAAGCGAAGACGGTATTATTCGGATTTTAACATCTACCACAGAAGGACTGAGTTTTAGTCTGGACGGTGCGGCCTGGACTACGGAGACCAGGTTCGAAGGACTGTCCCTCGGAACCTTTGCTTTGGCTATCCGGTACGATCAAGGGGACTGCCAATTATTCGAATCTCAGACTTACACCCTCGAGGCTGATGTACAATTGCCTGAACCTAACCTTACGGTAGAGGGTGTTTCGGACTGTGGCACCGTCGATGGGCGTATCTCTTTCGAAGCATTAGCTGACGATCTTCAATATAGCATTGATGGAGGTCGAACTTGGCAATCTTCATCCACTTTTAGTCGCTTACCTGCTGGCACGTACTTGCCAAGAATTCAATCAGAAGATGGCGGCTGTGGCAAACTTGATCTAGAACCCATTGTCATCCCTAACCCTACTCCAATTCCCTTGGCGCGAGTCAATAGCACAAATCCTTCGGCTTGTCTGCAGCAGGATGGCCGAATCGAATTTGAGTTGTCGACGCCTTCGGCAGGCTATAGCTATAGTATTGATAATGGAGAAACCTGGCAACGAAGTCCCGCTTTTGAAGACCTAGGGCCAGGGCGTTACCAGCCGGTTGTAAGAAGGATGAATAGTGATTGTGAGCTACAATCCTTTTGGGTAGACTTAGAATTAATAGCTATGCCTAGCATCCAGGAGATAAAAATTACGCCAGCTTCAAATTGCTCTGCCAGTGATGGTCGAATTGAGGTCCTGGCTAGTGGGGAGGGATCGATGATTTACAGCATTGATGCGGGTCAAACCTGGTCTAATAATCCTGTTTTCGAGGACTTGGTGTCCACCAACTACATAGTGGTAGTCATGACCGAAGGATCTTGTCCGAACTTCTACCAGGAATCTGTGCGAGTGGGGAAATTAGATAACCTCTCTGTTACATTGCTTGAACAACTAGACCCAAGCTGTGCTGGATTGAATGATGCAGTTTTGACCGTAGCAGCTTCGGGAGGAGCTGGACCTTACGAATATCAATGGTCCAATGGCGTGAACTCCCCGGAAAATGGGGAGCTATCCGCTGGCACTTACCAGCTTACAGTAACGGACAGCCGTGCTTGCGAACTCATTAGAACCTATCAGTTAAAGGCTCCGGAGCCTATAGAAATTTCTCTTGGCCCTGATCTAGAAACAACCCTTTGCCTCGGACAATCCCTCAATTATGATTTTGAACCGGAGGGTTACGTCTATCAGTGGGAAGGTGATAATGGCTTTCAAAGTACCGCGGCTAAGGTGGTCTTGAATCAAGCCGGAACTTATCAACTTACGGTCACAGACGCAAAGGGTTGTACAGTTAGTGATGAAGTACAGCTGACTTATCGAGATGAATTTTTTGCCCCTGATTTTCTATTGCCTAGAGCCGGGCTCGTTGAAACACCCATCGTGGCGATCGACATTTCATGGCCTATCCCGGACGAGATTCGCTGGGAATATGACCCTGCCGAGGTAATTCATCAGGAAACTTATTTCAATCAAGAGATTGTGTCCTTTCCCCAAACGGGAAACTATAACATTCGACTCTACGCTAAAAAAGGAGAATGTGAAGGCATCTTAGATAAGACGATTACTATTTATAATGATCCAGATTCTTTGCTGAACCAGGGCCTGGGAGGAGACCTAGTGGATCATGTGTTGGATTTCAGTCTTTATCCTAATCCCAATCAAGGTGTATTTGATGTGCGGGTTCAACTGGATGACCTGCAGGGTATAAGGCTCTGGATATTCGACGATGGCGGAACATTGATAGAAAGTAGAGATCGGGACGGTGCTAATTTCTACCTAGAGGAATTTGTACTATCCAACCTACAAACCGGGGTATATACCTTGGTATTGCAAACTGATGTTCAGTGGTATTACCTAAGTTTTGTGGTTAGCGAGTAATTAAAATGCCATGATGATCAACAGCAGATTTATATGGAGCTTCATATTACTCTGGTTCGTTCCGCAAGGACGCCCTAAAGTTGTATCAACGACTAAATCTTTGCAGCTCGCGGGAATTTCTACCTCCATCAATGCGGATGCTCGCTACCTGACAGAGGAGGTTTTTATTGCAGGAGGCTGCTTTGATGTGTCAAATGCGAGGACGCGAGGTAGTTTTGGATCCATCGGCACCTTTCGCAACGGAGACTCCTCCGTCGGTTTAACCGAAGGGATAATTCTATCTACAGGGAGTGTTCTAAATGCTTCCGGACCTAATACGGCTACGAATTTCACCACCAATTTCAATAATACCGCAACCGACCCTGATCTGGCCAGAATTATCGACAACGCCTTGATACCCATTCGGGACGTGGCCATCCTTGAGTTTGACTTCACGCCTACAGCGGATGAAGTGCAATTTGAGTATGTATTTGCTTCCGAAGAGTACTGCGATTTTGTCAACTCAGACTATAATGACATTTTCGGGTTTTTTATTTCGGGACCTGGGATAAATGGCCCCTTCACTAATAATGCAGAGAATATAGCCCGTGTCCCAGGCTCCGATGATTTTGTTGCCATCAATAATATCAACCACCTTACGAACACCAACTATTACCGGGACAATATTGCAGCGGGAGATGACCAGCTAAATAATTGCCCGGGGGCTTATCCAAATGTGGATGGCGTAGCGCTGCAAGATTGTGAATACGATGGTTTTACCAAGATACTGAAGGCTAGGGCAGACGTTATTCCTTGTGCTACCTACCACATCAAGCTGGTGATTGGAGATATCACAGATGGGCAGTACGACTCAGCCGTTTTTTTAGCGGCCAACAGCTTTGAGGCGGGAGAAAGTATAACGGTAGAGGGGGAAAGTGAAAGCCAAGGGATAGGCGTAGTAGCGGAAGGTTGTAGTGATGGATACTTCCTATTTCGGAGATTCGGGAGTGATTTAAACCGAAGCCTTCGGGTGAACTATTCGCTCAGCCCCACGAGTACGGCAAGAGAAGGAATAGACTTTGAAACCATCCCCCGTTCTGTGACTTTCCCGGCCAATGCGGACGAAGTTCGCTTGCCCGTCAATGTAATTGCAGACGGCCTGCCGGAAGGAACAGAATCGATAGTACTAGAATTGTCCTCTGCCTGTTCTTGTAGCAGTACCTTGTCTAGACTCAATATTAGAGATGCGGATCCTATGGAGGTGAGATTGGACCCCCTGTTCCTTTGCGAGGATGAAGAGGGAACACTGACACCACAAGTTAGTGGAGGTTTAGCCCCCTACAGCTATGTCTGGTCCTCTGGAAGTAATGTTGAACAGCTAACGGTTGACCCAGCTTCAAGTAGAAGCTATGGACTTACCATCACAGATGCTTGTGGTCAAACTATACATCAGTCTGTTGAAGTCACACGCCTAAGTGCTGCTTCGGTGTCTTTAACCGGAGAGGCTTATATCTGCAATGGTGAGGTACAAGGCGACTTGAGGGTAACCTATAGTGAAGGAGGTAGTTGGGATCTACTATATAGTATAAACGGTGCGTTACAGCCCACTTTGAACCTAGATCGCAGTCCTTTCCCTCTTCCAATCAGTATCCCGGGGATATATCGACTAGAATTAGTTCGTCGTGGCAACTGTGAAGGCTCGGTTTCTGGAAGCGCAGCCGTAGATCTCCTTCGCTTGAATGCCCGAGTAGAGACAGCTGCACCTACCTGCCCCAATGCGGATGATGCCCGAATTGAAGTCCTAATCGAAGAAGGGGAAGGCCCATTTCGCTACCGAATCAACCAACAAGACTTTCAAAATGAAGCCCAGTTCAGTAATCTATCCCCCGGTCTGTACCAGGTAGAAGTAGAAGATGCAAATGGCTGTACCTGGAATGAGCAGGTGCGGATACAAGAGCAAAGTTCCCCACAAGTATCTCTAGTTTTTGAGGTGGAGGGGTGTGAGGGAAATCAAAGAGGAAGCGTGCATGTGAATATCATGTCAGGTTCCGACACCTATGAATTCAGCCTGGATGGTACCAGCTTTCAAGCAGAACCTAATTTTTCTAGCCTCTCCGTTCAGGAAAGCTATACGCTTTGGATCAGGGATCAGCAAGATTGTCTACAATCCATTCCGTTTGTAATTCCGGTACCGGAACAACTTAGGGTTGAAGTAATAGAACAGGACCTTAGTTGTCCTATGGCGGTAGATGGTCAGGTTATATTGCTAGCCAATGGAGGTCTCCCTCCCTATACTTATCAGCAGGCTGATGGGGTAACACAAACTAGCAATACCTTCAGTGACTTTCCGGCTGGAACCTATGCATTTACTATTAGGGATGCCAGAGGTTGCGAAGTAGTCGTACAAGCTGGTATAGAAGTGCCTGCTGGGTTGGCGATTTCGGATGTTATTATCACAGAACCCTCCTGTCCTGGAAGCGAAGACGGTGCCGCACAAATAGAAGTAACCGGTGGAACAGGAAATCGGATCTATCGCTGGAGCAATGGGGCCACCTCTGCTGCCTTGGAGAACGTGATCGCTGGGGAATATAGCGTCACGATCACAGATCGCCGGGAATGCGAATTGATTTACTCACTTACCATCCCAGGAGAACCCTGGCCGGGAAGACTCATTCAAGGTTCTTCCTCTATCTGTGCAGGTAGCAGCATTCGTTTGAGCGGGCCAGAAGGAGACTTTGCTTATTCCTGGTCCACTGGCTCAACTTCGGAAGAAACCTGGATAGATCAAGCAGGTACATATAGCTTGACCGTTACCAATGTAGAAGGATGTCGAAGGACTGAGGACTTCACCGTGAGTTTATCCTCCTCCTTGAGCCCAAGCATAAGCGGCCCTAGCACCTTTTGCGAAGGTGAAACGGTCGAATTGAGTGTTGGCGATTATGATACCTACAGCTGGTCTACCGGTGCTACTAGTGCCTCGATCGATATCAGTACTGGAGGTTGGTATGCCGTCTCCGTCAGCAGTGGGGCGGATTGCTTCGGCACGGATAGTGTTTGGGTGGAAAGACAAGCGCAGCCGACGGCTGTGATCCTAGGGGAGACAATACTTTGTGTAGGCCAAAGTCAAATGCTTTCTATATCAGAAGAAATGTCTGCTTATCGCTGGAGCACAGGAGCATCAGAAAAGGAGATTCTAAATACGGGCCCAGGAATTTATAAGGTGACTGTTACAGATGATTTTGGATGCCAAGGTGAAGATATAATTGAGGTTTCGGAAGTGCCACCAGCCATTCGACAGTCCACGCAGTCAATCTGCGTCGGCGATTCCTTGGAATGGAATGGGCAGACTCTAGCAGACCCTGGACAATATCAACATACCTTTTCGGGTATGGCTAGTAATGGTTGCGATAGTATTGAAATACTACAATTACAGGTATTCACAGCCAGTAATTCTCTAGAAGTCATACGTATCTCGGGCTGGGATCAATTGCATTGGCAAGGAAGAGTCTTGTCCGAAAGTGGCTTTTATCAGGATACCTTGCCAGCTGCCAACCAGTTTGGTTGTGATAGTGTGATGCAGTTGCAGTTGACGGTAATCCCTGTTCAAATGGATACTTCGCTGCAGTCGCTCTGTGCAGGGGATAGTCTCTGGATATTTGACGAATGGATTACTGAAGGGGGAATGGTACAGGATACCTTTCAAAGTGTTCAAGGGCTAGATAGTTTGTTGGTTACGACCTTTGTGGAGATTCATCCAGTTTATCATGAGATAATCCCGGTATCTCTGTGTACGGGGGAAAGCTGGCAAGGTGAAGTCTATACGGTTGATACTAGCTTAGTACTACCATTTAACTCGGCTACTGGTTGTGATAGTGTAATCCAATATGATCTATCCATATCTCCCATTTATGATTTAATGGATTCGGTAACGATATGTCAGGGAGATAGTCTGTTTTTTGCTGGTGATTGGCAGCGTAGTACAGGGGTGTATATGGAGGAATGGCAGAGTGCTGAGGGCTGTGACAGTACAATCAGCCTACATCTTACGATAGATCCCTGTCCTTTTACTTGGACCCCAACTATATATCCCATTAGATGTGCTGGGGAGGCGAATGGCCGAATTAGCGTGGCCATCGAGGATGGGGTAGGACCTTTCGCCTTCCTATTGATGAGTGAGGAGGGGCAACGTTTGCGACAAGTGAGCGATCTCCGGGAAAGAGTGTATGAATTTAGCAACCTAGCAGCGGGCATGTATCATTTGCGCTTATGGGACATGCATACCTCGTATGAAGAAGAAATGGATATTGAAATTACAACCCCCGATCCATTGATACTGGAGACTCTAGCTGAATTTCCTGTCAGTTGTTTCGCTGGTGAAGATGGTGCTATAGAGGTACAGGCAAGGGGAGGCGAAGCTCCATATTTTTACCAATGGAGTAATGGTGATACTACTTCCTTCCTCCAGGATATAGCAGCAGGTGCTTATGCGCTTACCCTTTCAGACCAAAATGCCTGTATGGAGGTCAAGAACTTTGTTTTGACTGAACCGATCCAATTAAAAGCCGAGGGGCGTTTTGTTCCCTCTTGGTGTGAGGATGGAAGTGGACTATTGTACATCGAAAAGGCTTTTGGCGGTTCTCCCCCTTATCTATTTGGAGCAGAAACTTACTTCATAGCGGATACGGTACAGGGCTATAATCGATGGCCATCTAAAGTGTTCATTCAAGATGTCAACGGTTGTCAAGAGGAACTTTCTGTAACCCATGAACCTATGCCTGTACCTGAGATTGAGATTCCTCAGACCCAAATTCAATTAGGAGATACCGTTCAATTAAAGCTTGTTGGGCCATCCAATTACCGGTCACTGCTATGGAGTCCAGCCGCAAACCT
>CAJXPD010000009.1 GCA_913057785.1 uncultured Lewinella sp.
GCCATTACCTCTTGCATCAATTGCGCTCCCATTTCTCTTTCAGCTACTGGCTTATCCCGCAAGAATTTCTCCAATTTGAGAATATCGGCATAAGAGTAAAAGGCGATACAGCTTCCGTCCAAGCCATCACGACCAGCACGTCCTGTTTCTTGGTAGTAATTCTCAATACTCTTTGGAATGTCATAGTGGATTACAAAGCGTACATCCGGTTTGTCTATACCCATTCCAAAGGCAATGGTAGCCACAATCACATCAAGCTCTTCCATTAGGAAGTCATCTTGAGTCTTGCTACGCGTCTTCGCGTCCAATCCTGCGTGATAAGGAGCGGCTTTAATATCATTCACTTTCAGCACTTGCGCGATGGTCTCCGCCGACTTACGGCTTTGAACGTAGATAATGCCCGACTGATTGGGAATGCCCTTAATAATCTGAATGATACTCTTGAGCGTTTGTTCTTTCTTTCCTTTGGGCCGAACTTCATAGTAGAGGTTTTCTCGGTTAAAGGAAGAGATAAAGGTGCTTTGGGCATCCATATTCAGGTTCTTCAGAATATCAGATTGCACCTTCGGAGTCGCAGTTGCAGTCAATGCGATTACTGGAATCCCTTGACCAATAGCATCAAGCATAGCTCTAATGCGACGGTATTCAGGCCGGAAGTCATGTCCCCACTCAGAGATACAGTGCGCCTCATCCACAGCGACAAAGGAGACGTTTACTTGCCGGAAAAATTCTATGTTTTCGTCTTTGGTAAGGGTTTCGGGAGCAATGAAGAGCAATTTAGTTTTGCCGTCCATGATATCCTGCTTCACTTGCTTCATTTGGGCCTTAGTAAGTGAAGAATTCAGAAAATGTGCTACTTCATCCCTTTGAGAATAGCCCCTGATCGAATCCACCTGATTTTTCATAAGGGCTATGAGCGGAGAGATAATGATCGCCGTTCCTTCTAACATTAATGCTGGCAGCTGGTAACAAAGAGACTTTCCACCACCCGTCGGCATGATCACAAAAGTATTTTTCCCCTGCAGCACACTTTTGATAATCATTTCCTGATTACCCTTGAACTTATCAAACCCGAAATACTGATTCAGTGCGTCATGCAAACTTTCTTTCGTCGCTGTCATGGTTAACATTTGAACTTTAGTTTTTGCTTAGTCTAATCCGTACAACACCTAACAAAAGCATCTGCTTTTGACCTGAACGGAGAATGAAATGTCGGAAAGGCGAAGCTGTTTCGATAATGTTTTGGCAAACTGGTGGAATGCCAAAATTTAAGTTAGGGACGATGAGTTTGGCTACCTTAAATTTATTAAAAACACTGGACAAAAAGAATCTTGGACTTCTTTTTTTTGGCCATAGGAATGCCCTGTAGCCCTGCTCTTCATCGTCATGGCAGGCGATCGCAAGTTTGAGTGAACAAAGTTTTTTAACCTGTCTACTATTCCTATCTTGGTCCATTATTTTATACATAATTATCAGAAAAGGTCCTATTGGTTAACTCTTCCTGATACTTCTAATTGGGCATGTTCTGATGCAAAAAAATTATAGTCCAACAGGCTTTTTTCAAAAAGCTTCCAAAAATACTAAAAAACATTGTGAATTCAGATGCCCTAATTGTTAAAACTGCCCGGGAAACACTGGAAATTGAGGCCCAATGTCTGCAGGCTTTGTATCAAAGTATTGATCAGGATTTTGTGGCCTGCGTGAATGCCATCTATTCTTCTCCTGGTCGGCTCGTTGTCACGGGTATCGGTAAGAGTGCCCTAATCGCTCAAAAGATCGTCGCGACCTTGAATTCTACGGGAACTCCAGCACTTTTCATGCATGCCGCTGATGCCATTCACGGCGATCTCGGCATGGTGCGTCCCCATGATCTAGTACTTTGTCTCTCCAAGAGTGGAGAAACAGCAGAGATCAAGGTACTCGTGCCCCTTGTCAGAAACCTTGGCAACCCAATTATCGGGATGGTAACCAAGCGAGACTCCTATTTGGGTCAGCAAGCCAATTACATTTTGCATACCCCAATTGTCAAAGAAGCTGATCCCAATAACCTCGCCCCCACCACTAGCACCACTGCTCAGCTGGCTTTGGGAGATGCTTTGGCCACAGCTTTGCTTGCTTTAAGGGGTTTTACGCCAAAAGACTTCGCTCAGTTTCATCCTGGAGGATCACTAGGCAAACAGCTCTACCTAAGTGTGGCCGATATTTATCCAAAAAATGAAAAACCTGCGGTTGCCGCAACCGATAGTCTACAACGAACTATATTGGAAATGACGTCCAAGTGCTTGGGGGCTACCGCTGTGGTAGATGAGCACAATGAAGTGAAAGGAATCGTAACGGACGGGGACCTCCGAAGAATGCTCGAAGCCGCTCCAGATCTTCAGCAGCTCACCGCCGCTGACCTGATGAGTCCCAGTCCAAAAATGATCAACAAGGATGCCCTAGCCGTGAATGCCCTGGAAATTTTGCGAAAGCACAGTATCACACAGTTAATTGTGGAAGAAGGTGGGAAGTACTTGGGGATGATTCACCTGCATAACTTGGTGAAGGAGGGATTAATCTAGCGCTTGTCTACTCACCGGGTGAATAATTCACCCGGTGAGTAGACAAGCGCTGCCAGTATCTATTTCTCCAATCCTGGAGATCTTTCTAAAAACTCATTGTACAAACGGATGTGGCGACTGTCTAGAGGCACACTCCAACCATCAATAAATAGATGCTTGACATGAGTCTTGGTCTCAAATGGATCCCCATTCGTCACGAATAACGTAGCGCTTTTCCCTTTTTCCAAGGAACCTAATCGGTCAGCTACACCAAAAATCTCCGCAGGCACGATTGTAACGGCTTTTAAAGCCGCTTCCTTACCCATACCATAAGCAGCAGCAAAACCTGCGTTGTAAGGCAAATTACGGACGTTTTCAGTGTCATTTGAGCGAATGGCTACTTTCACGCCAGCCTTGTGCATCTTCCCTGCATTAGCATAGGGGGTATCATAGCGATCAGAGGTACGAGTCGGCATGCTTAACATGGGACCAGTAATAACAGGAATATTGGCAGCGGCGATCTTATCCGCTACTCGCCATCCTTCTGCTACTCCTGTAAATATGACTTTTACCTTCTTTTCAGTGACCCACTTGATAGCGGATTCAATGGCACTAGCTTGGTTAACCTCTAGCAAAATTGGCATTTCTCCTCTGATTACAGGTAGCATGGCCTCCATCTTGGGGTTGTAATCCAAGGCTTCACCACTTCCAGCTTTAGCTGCAGAATCCAACTTGTGATACAAGGCAAGATTGTCCCAAAGGTCATTGAGCTTTTTCAACTGCTTTTCTTCCTGCTTCTTGCGTTCCTCATCTGTTCGACGATCTCTACGTCCTCTCCTACCTGCACTTGGATAGTTGATCACCACGCCTTTAAAACCAGCATACATCTGCTGTGGGGTGTACCCGACCAGATTGATCAAGGAAGCCGTGCCAGGAATAGTTCCACCTACTGGAGCAACCAAAGTCGTAGTCACCCCTTCCACTCGGGTAACAGGAATAGCGGTAGCATTAGGGTTTACCGCAGTTAAAGCTTGCATCTCAGGCTTGATATCTCCTAATTCATTAGCATCTGCAGTCAAGGACACCGAGCTTACCTCTACCAGGCCTAGTTGAGTACCTCCATCAATTAATCCAGGATAAACAAATAAGCCTGAACAATCCACTACTTTGGCATCTGGTGGAATAGCTACGTTAGGACCAATGGCAGAAATATTGCCATTCTCAATCACCAAGGTACCTTGTACGGTACCATTAGTGATCGTTTCGATCGTAGCATTTGTTAGGGCAAAGGTACCCCGGGCAGGCTTAGTAATTTGCTGACCATAGGAGCTCAGGGCACAGAAGCCAAGCACTAGGAAAGCAATAATCTTTATAGTAAATTTCATTATGTCTTCTTTTTGAATGATGAATAGATCCTCCATTAGTGCTTATGAAAGAACAATTGTTCAAATACCCCTTCCATACAGTTATCATACTCCTTCACCTCTAGGAAGAAAGCAGGAAGCGCTTCTTCAGGGTTTACATCCATACGCATGTCAGCTGGATCAGCATTGATATCGAAGCGGACGATACCATCAACAATGGTCATTTGTGGAATGGCATAAACTGAAAGGGGGTGCCCCTTGAAAATGGCTACATCACCATCTTTACCTACCTCCAACGAACCGATGCGATCCTCCACACCTAGTTGTTTGGCAGGGTTGATCGTAATCAAAGACAGCGCTTCATTATCCGAAAGGTCCCCGTATCGCTGGGTTTTACCAGCCTCATGATACAGGTGACGGATAAGTTCTCCTGAATCCGAATTGATAGAGGTCACCACTCCATTTTTCGTTAGAATAGAAGCATTGTAGGCAGTAGAATAGTACACTTCAAACTTGTAGGCCCACCAATCTGCAAAAACGGAAGCTCCAGCACCAAATTCTGCTAACTCAGGAGCTACTTTAAAGCCTTCGTTCACGTGCTGAAAGCATAGCTTTTTGATACCAAAATCCTTGCATACTTCCATCAACATCAAGATCTCGTCTGCACGGTAGGAGTGACAATGTATGATGATGTCTCCGGTAAGGATATCGGCTAAGGTTTGCATCCGATAATTATATTCGGGAGCAGTTGCCTTTGGATTTGTATTCTTCTCATTGTTGTACTTTTCCCAGGCCTTCATGTAAACGGTAGCCTCTGAGAAGGCCTTTCTGAATACCTGCTCTACCCCCATACGAGTCCTGGGCTGGATACCACGCCCTTCTCCATGGACACGCATTGGGTTTTCACCTAAAGCGAACTTGATCGTACGAGGAGCTCCTACCATTCTTAAATCTTCGGGATTGTAAGAACCGTAATGGTGTTTGATCGTCTCACACTGACCTCCGATGGCATTTGCGGAGCCATGCATAGCATGAGAAGAGGTAACGCCGCCAGCAAGCGCTCGATAAATGGAAATATCTAGTGGATCAATAGCATCTCCGGTAAAAACTTCTGCTGTTACAGGGTTGGTACCCTCATTCACTGCATCTATAGCGATGTGAGAATGAGCATCGATGATCCCGGGCATGACGTGCATTCCCGTAGCATCTATTTCTTTGGTACCAGAAGGGGTGCGCAAGTTTTTGCCAATACGCGTAATCTTCCCATTCTGGATCAATACATCGGTCTCTTCCAGGATACCATTTGTAATGGTAATGACCGTACCATTTTTTATTAAAACATCACCTTTGTCGAGCTGGCCAAATAGGCTGAGCGCTACGAAAGTGAATAGTATTGTATTTTTTACTTTTTTCATAATTGCTTCTTCAAGATTAGAATCAAGGATTGAAGTTATTTATCAGGCGTACCAATGCGCTCACCTTCTAGATCAAACGTACCAAATTGACCAGCGGAAACCGTTCCTTCCATATTATCTCCGTCGATAAGTAGGTTGTATTCAATCGTTACGGTTTGTCCACCGCCATCGATCTTAATACTGAAAGAAAGCTCGTTACCATTTAACTCAGCGGTCTCAATGGTGCTCTTGTTCCCCATAGCCGTATTGGTGATGCTTCCAGAAATTTCACCGTCATTGTCCACCAACTCAAGGATTCCATCCATGTTCTGCCCCATGGCTTCAAAACTATAGGTCCATTTTCCTGCCACAGCTACCTTGGCGTTGGGATCGCCTTTCTTAGCTGGCTTTTTCGCTTCAAATTCAAACTTGTTTCCTTCAACAAATACATATCGTACGTTGGATTTCTCCTCGAAGTAGGGCTGATCAGTAACCACTAAATTGGCTATCTTCCCCGTCGCTACCGTACCCAACATATCAGAAACACCAAGCATTTTGGCAGGGGTAGTCGTTAAGGCAGCCAAAGCAGCATCTTTACTTAATCCATTTTCAATCATTTTGCGAAGATTGGCTTTCACATCCTTACTCTTCACATCGAGTGTGGAAAAACCAAATACTATACCTGCCTTTTCCATATTTCCTGCTTGTGTCCAGTGTTCTTTTAGGGCCTTCATTTTCCGCTTTTCTAGTGCCTCTCTTTCGGCTTTAAAAGGATCATCCTTTTCACCTTCTTCTTTTTTCTTATCACCTTTCTTTCCTCCCTTGCCCTTCTTATCCTCAGGCAGATCCATAGAAAGCAATACAGATATATTTCTCTTTTTGAGTTCATCCGCTACATGCCAGCCTTGTTTCAGTTCAGCGATAACCATGGGTAGGTCAAATTCCTTTTGCAAGGACAATGCTCGGTAAGCAGATTTCACATCGCTGGCTTTCATAAAGACAGATTGATCCTTATTGATCACAGGATAGAAAGCCTGTAATACCGGATCATAGGAAGGGCGAGACATCCCAGTTGGACTCTTCTTATAGGCTTTTTCATGAGCCTGGGCTAGTTCTGCTTGTCGATATAATTCCCTCCATTTTGCAATCACAGCAATTACCGTAGCAGGGTACATTCTCCTAGCTCCTGTTAACTGGGAGAAAAAGGCCGTCTGATCTTTCAGGATCATTTTATCAGCATTGTCTCCATGAAGCAGGACCAATGCCCCTTGCCCAGGCAACATTTGGCCATTAGGAACCACATTGGCGGCTGTAAAGCCCAGCTTTCGCATATCGGCAATTGACTTATCCTTAGGCTTTAGGGACTTAGCCAATTCTTTCTCTGGTGTAATTCCAGCTAAATCATTAGGAGGGGAACCAGGATCTTTAACCTGCGGAGCTTGTTGACCTCCGCCACGGCCACCTTGCTGTGCCTCGGCCTTTGGGATACCGGTATGTGACAAGCCTTCGATGAAGCCCGCATAAATGTACATGGAGTCTGCTTTGACAACTTGCGCATCGATTGGAATCTTAACGTTCTTGCCAACAGCGAGGATTAGACCATCCTTAATTACTACAGTGGCGCCTTCGATCATTTTGCCTGGCTCTGTCACGACAGTAGCCTGGGTTAAGGCATAGGTTCGAGTGACGGGCTTTAATTCGTCATTATTAGTTTGCGCCCAGAGAAAACTAGGAATCACCAATAGACAAATAAGCCCAAACAAAGTTGGGTGTTTTTTCATACTACATTAGGATTTAAAGGTTCTTGGTTAGGTCCAAGAAGATATTTAATTAGATTAAGGATTTCTATGCAATAGTAATCGTAAAGTTCCTTATTTGTTCAAGGATGTACAGATTGGCTCTTTAGGGAAAGTGTTATTTGAGAGGAAAGATCATTTTCGTTCAAGTTTCAGGCCACCAAATTTAGTAAAATACAATCAAATTCTAAGCACCTCCATCTTCCATACCCTGTTCACCTACAAATGGGGCCCGTTCAACGACTTTAATTGAGCTTACAAGGACGTGGAAATACCTTGCTGTCAATTCAAAACTAAAAATGTACATCATGAAACTACGTAATTGGATTTGGCTTGCATTAGCTTTGATGGTACAGTCTTGTATTCCGTCTTTACACCCATTATACACTAAGGATACCATTGTTTTTGAAAATTCTCTTTTAGGGACCTGGACAGATAATGAGGATACCTACGTATTTGAAAAATGGAAAGATAATGGCTACCTATTCACCTACATGGACGGGCCAGATCAAGAACAGTATGAAGTACACCTGGTCAAACTCGGTTCAGAGTATTACCTGGATTTCTATTCACACCGTAAAGAAGGGCTTTTCCCTGGCGATGATGCAGCGCTTGCCCCCCTTATCCGTACGCACTCTTTTGCCAAGGTTAAATGGGATCGAAAAAAATTAGAAATTAGCCATTTCGCTGAATTAGAATGGTTGGAGGATCTTTTTGACCAAAGGAAGATTAGAATCAAGCATGAACGAATTGATGACGAAATCGTATTGACTGCTGGCCCACGAGAACTTCAGAAGTTTTTTCTTAAATATGCTAATGATCCTAACATTTTCACAGAAACCGTTTCATTAAAAAGGCCCTTGTAATGCCCACGAATTTTCGTCAACATATGGAGCAGATCGTGCAACACAGGCTGGTACAACACCTCTTGTTTTGGCTGTTGTCCTTCTATGTCCTTTTCCGCCTCTTTTGTACGGATGAAAAGTATGTGGAAACGGATCTGATCTATACGTTTCTGTTCCATATTAGTCTAGTATTTATCGTATACCTGAACTTAAACTTTTTGCTACCTAGGTACTTTCAGGCCAAACAATACAGCCTATATCTTCTTGGGTTTGCGCTGGTCTTAGCCCTTGGAACCCTAATTAACCATTTGACCTTCCAATATCTAGCAGATTGGCTATTCGAAGGCTACTATTTCATCTCCTACTATGAGTGGGGAGATATCCTGGAGTTCACCTTTACCTATATGGCTTTGAGCACCTTACTGCATCTATCAAAGTCTTGGTTTGAACTGAACGAAAAGAAGAAGGCGATTAACCGTTTAGAACGAGAAAAACTAGATGCTGAACTGTTGAGCTTAAAATCCCAAATCAACCCCCATTTCCTGTTCAACAGTCTCAATAACCTGTATTCCTTATCCTTAGATCAAGACGAACGCTTACCGGACCTTTTACTAAGGTTATCAGATAATCTCCGGTATATGCTCTACGAATCAGGGGATACTTTTGTGCCCCTACAAAAGGAAATTCAATTCCTGGAAAACTACATTGACCTACAGCGGATACGAGCTCCGAAGCGCGTGGATATACGATTTGCAGTGGAGGGTAAAATCAAGGATCATGCCATCGCTCCTCTGCTATTAATACATTTTGTCGAGAATGCATTTAAGTTTGGAGCCAAAGGCAGTAATACGGAAGCCTATGTGCATGTTCAGTGTATTGTTGAAGAAAACATCTTGACCTTTAGCATCAAGAATAACAAAGGCAAATTAGCACTTCCTCCCCGAGTGGGTGGGGGCATTGGGCTTTCAAATACCCGTAAACGCCTTGCGCTTTTATATCCAAATGGTCATGAACTGCGTATTGAAGACAAGGAAAATGAATTTGAAGTATTTTTGACCCTCAGCTTAAGCGAATGAATATCAATTGTATCATAGTTGACGATGAACCCTTGGCCATCCGGATATTGGAAAAGTACGTGGCTGATATCCCTTATCTCTCCCTTCTTGGGTCTTTTGATTCCCCCATTGCAGCCATGCGATTTCTACAACAGCAGCAAGTTGATCTCGTTTTTCTAGATATCAATATGCCAGAACTCTCCGGGATCAACTTGGTCAAGGCTCTGAGCCAGCCTCCGCTCATTATCTTCACCACCGCCTTCCCTGATTATGCGGTAGAAGGTTTTGAGCTTGACGCCATTGACTATCTGGTAAAGCCCTTTGCAAAGGAACGATTTCTCAAAGCAGTGCAAAAGGCTGGTCTTTTTCTGGAAAAACAACCATCTATTGACCAAAGCACCACTCATATAACCTTAAAAGCTGACCGCAAAATCTATAGAATTGCCCTAGATGAAATACACTATTGCCAGGCTTACGGTGATTATGTCAAGGTGATTCTAAATGATAAGCAATTGTTGCCTAAGACAACCCTAGCGAAACTGATGGAGCAGTTGCCTGCTACCCAATTCCTCCGCGTTCACCGATCCTATGTAATCGCTTGGGATAAAGTGGCCTATATGGAAGGTAATCAACTCAAGCTCGACGATCTTTTAATCCCGGTAGGACAGCAGTATCGAGAGGCAGTATTGCAACGGCTAAAGCCAAAAAAGCTATAATTAGTTGGGAAATCAGGCGTGAATTCGGGTGGTACTTCCATTGAACATCCATAAGGCTTCTTAACAGTAACCCTGCTCACCAAATTTTTGCTCCTCCTCTCCTCTGGCAGCGCATCAATGCTTGGGTGAATTCCAAAAATCAGGAGCATATTTCGAAACTTGCACCTTTTACCTCCACTATACCACGAAAAATTTTATTTTGGGGCTTCGTAATTGTTTGGCTTACTGTAGCCCTCCTCTCCTATTATTAGCTAATAATGGCAGGCAGAAGTCGACATTGCTATAAATTTTCTTTTACCTAGGCACTGTATAAAAACCAACTTTGATATGTCCGAAAACAAACTAAGAGCCTATTGGAAAGAGAACCTTCGCTATCTAGCCATCCTTTTGGTGATCTGGTTCATTGTATCATATGGTTTTGGAATCTTATTGGTAGAACAGCTCAATAGCCTGTCTATTGGGGGTGCGAAACTGGGCTTTTGGTTTGCCCAGCAAGGATCTATCTATGTTTTCGTCGTACTCATTTTCGTCTATGTGTATCTGATGAATAAGTTGGACAAAAAATACGGCTTGGATGAATCCTAGTCCGTTCAGCTTTACCCCCAAGAGCCTAAGCAGTTTTACGTTTAAAGCAAAATCATGAGTGTATTAACCTGGACCTATATCATCGTTGGAATCACATTCGCTTTATACATTGGAATCGCCATTTGGTCGAGAGCTGGCTCAACGAAAGAGTTTTATGTAGCGGGTGGAGGCGTGTCTCCCTTAGCGAATGGGATGGCTACTGCAGCAGACTGGATGTCAGCTGCTTCCTTTATTTCCATGGCAGGCTTAATCAGCTTCATGGGATATGACGGTGGCGTATACTTGATGGGGTGGACCGGCGGATACGTACTATTGGCCTTGTTGCTCGCGCCTTATTTACGGAAGTTTGGCAAGTTTACCGTACCTGATTTTATCGGTGATCGCTATTATTCCAATGTCGCTCGTACTGTTGCCGTGATTTGTGCGATTATCGTATCCTTTACCTATGTAGCAGGACAGATGCGGGGTGTGGGGGTTGTTTTTTCTCGTTTTCTTGAAGTAGATATTAATACTGGCGTTTATATCGGGATGGCCATCGTGCTGTTTTATGCTGTCCTGGGTGGGATGAAAGGGATCACCTACACACAAGTTGCGCAATACTGCGTTTTGATCTTCGCCTACATGGTGCCTGCCTTCTTTATTTCTTTGGCCATGACAGGCAATGTGATTCCTCAATTTGGCCTCCTGGGCAACGTAACGGATGGCTCAGAAATGGCACTCTTAGATAAATTGGATCAATTGCACCGAGAGCTAGGCTTTGCTGAATATACCAGTGGAACAAAATCCATGACCGACATTTTTTGCATTACAATGGCATTGATGGTCGGAACCGCAGGCCTTCCACACGTAATCGTACGATTTTTCACGGTTCCTAAAGTTCGGGACGCCAGAATTTCGGCAGGTTATGCCTTGCTTTTCATCGCTATCTTATATACCACTGCACCGGCCATCGCAGCCTTTGCTCGCACCAACTTAATCAACACGGTAAGCAACAAAGAATACGCTGCCATGCCCGAGTGGTTCACTAAATGGGAAACCACCAAACTCATTACCCACGAGGACAAAAACAACGATGGTCTCATACAATACGTTGCTGATCCAAGCACAAATGAATTGACCATCGACCGTGACATCATGGTGCTGGCGAACCCAGAGATTGCGGGTTTGCCCAACTGGGTCATCGCCTTAGTCGCGGCTGGGGGCTTAGCAGCAGCCCTTTCCACTGCTGCGGGTCTATTACTAGTGATCTCCACGGCAGTGTCCAGAGACTTGATCAAAATGCAACTGAAGCCAGATATTTCCGAAAGAAATGAGTTGATTGCAGCCCGTTTGGGAGCAACCGTAGCCGTAGTCATCGCCGGCTATTTTGGTATTAATCCACCTGATTTCGTGGCGGCCACGGTAGCCTTGGCTTTTGGCCTGGCAGCGGCCTCCTTCTTCCCAGCTATTATCTTAGGTATTTTTGATAAACGAATGAATCGAGAGGGTGCGATTACCGGCATGGTAGTGGGCATTTCTGTCATGTTATTCTACATGTTGAAGTTCAAGCTGGGCAGGTTTGGGGGAGGAACGGCTGAGGATTGGTGGTTTGGTATTTCACCAGAAGGCTTCGGCACCGTCGCCATGGTAATCAATCTCGTGATTTCCATTGTGGTATCCAGATTAACAGCCGCGCCACCGAAAGAGGTACAGGATATTGTAGAAGACATTAGAATACCGAGTGGGGCTGGAGATGCTGTAGCGCATTAGGAATGGAGAATGGAGAATGGAGAATGGAGAATGGAATTTAAGATATTCTCAATTGCTCATTAAACATTCTTCATTATCAATTATAACAGTTTCACTTGACGAAAAATCAATCATAGCTATAAAATATTAATTCACCTATGACACTACAGGTAAAATCCTTAGCAGAATATAAGGACGCGTATCAAAAAAGTGTGAATGATCCCGAAGGTTTCTGGGCTGAACAAGCCGAGACATTTCAATGGCAGAAAAAATGGGATAAAACCCTGGAATGGAACTTCAAAGAACCCGATGTAAAGTGGTTTGTGGGAGGAAAATTGAACATCACGGAAAATTGCCTGGATCGGCATTTGGCAGATCGTGGAGATCAGGTAGCCATTTTATTTGAACCCAATGATCCATCGCAGCCCAACGTAAGCTATACCTACAAAGAATTACATGCGGCAGTTTGCAAAACAGCCAATGCGCTAAAAGCAAATGGCATTGTAAAGGGAGATCGAGTGTGCTTT
Organism: uncultured Lewinella sp.; assembly: GCA_913057785.1. Lineage (GTDB taxonomy): Bacteria > Bacteroidota > Bacteroidia > Chitinophagales > Saprospiraceae > DT-111. The sequence goes on from CAJXPD010000009.1 coordinate 12,551, forward strand.
TATATGCCCATGGTGCCTGAATTGGCCATTGCGGTATTGGCCTGTGCGCGTATAGGTGCCATTCATTCGGTCGTATTCGCAGGATTCTCTGCTCAAGCCTTAGCTGACCGTATCAAAGACGCTACTTGTAAGATGGTCATCTGTTCAGATTACAATAGCAGAGGAGCTAAAAATATACCCGTTAAGAAAGTAGTAGATGATGCGCTGGCCATGGACTGCGATAGTATCGAGACGGTATTGGTGCATCGCAATACAGGAGGCGAAGTGCAAATGGAAGCAGGTAGAGATAAGTGGTGGCATGAAGAAGTGGATGCCCAATCGGCTGATTGTCCCGCTGAGGCCATGGATTCAGAAGATATGTTATTCATTTTGTACACTTCTGGTTCAACGGGTAAACCAAAAGGTGTAGTCCACACTTGTGGTGGCTATATGGTTTATGCTTGCTTTAGCTTCCGCAACGTTTTTCAATATCAAGATGGAGATGTGTATTGGTGTACGGCTGACATCGGCTGGATCACCGGACATAGCTATATCGTATACGGTCCGCTCTTAGCAGGTGCCACTACTGTCATGTTCGAAGGGGTACCTACTTACCCTGATGCAGGTAGATTCTGGGAGGTATGCGATAAGCTAAAGGTTAACCAATTCTATACTGCTCCTACGGCTATCCGAGCTTTAATGGCAAAAGGAGATCAGTTCGTGGATAAATATGATCTAAGTACCTTGAAGGTAATAGGTAGTGTGGGCGAACCGATCAATGAAGAAGCCTGGAATTGGTACAATGAAAAAGTCGGGAAAGGCAATGCCCCAATCGTCGATACCTGGTGGCAAACCGAAACAGGCGGGATCATGATCACCCCACTCCCTGGCATTACCGACACCAAGCCTTGTTATGCCTCCTATCCTATGCCTGGGATACAACCCATTCTGGTTGACTCCCAAGGTGAGTTGGTAGAAGGTAATGATGTAGAAGGATTGTTGTGCGTTAAATTTCCTTGGCCTTCGATGCTCCGAACCACCTACGGAGATCATGAGCGCTGCAGGATGACCTATTTTTCTTCTTTTGAGGATCTATACTTTACCGGAGATGGTGCACGCAGAGACGAAGAAGGTAGGTACAGAATCATTGGTCGGGTAGATGATGTGATCAATGTCTCAGGTCACCGTATGGGTACTGCCGAAGTAGAAAATGCCATCAACGAACATCCAAATGTAGTAGAATCTGCCGTGGTGGGTTATCCACATGATATCAAGGGACAGGGCATTTATGCTTACGTAATCATAGGAGATGCCGTATCCGATGAAGATGCCTTCCGCAAAGAGGTCTTGGCAGTGGTGACCAAAGAGATTGGGCCAATCGCCAAGCCCGACAAGATCCAGATTGTAAGCGGTCTGCCGAAAACTCGATCTGGTAAAATCATGCGCCGCATTCTTCGAAAGGTCGCCTCGAGCGACACTTCTAATCTAGGAGATATTTCTACGCTACTCAATCCTGAAGTAGTAGAAGAAGTAATAAAGGGAGCACTGGTTTAGTGCTTGCTGGTTTTGGAGGAGCAAAAGATCTCCTCCAAAACCAATTTTTTGTCTGTTGCTGGATTCTTTTAGCAAAATCCAGTAAATTTGTAGCATGCGTTTTAATTTCATTTTTAGGTTTATCAAGAAAAGAGATCCTTTCATCTCCTAGTCCTTTCTCATCACTGGGCGCCTAGCCCTCTTCCTTTAATTATTTCTTTTTCAATTTTCTACAGGCCAAACGGTTTGTAGGTTTCTTTCAATCAGGAACTGATTTGGACTTATTCCCCTGAACGGCGGCTTAAAGTCTTGAATCGGTTCAAGCATTGGTCTAATACCATGGTATTGGTCCATGCGGATAAATCTAATTCACCATGAAATTACCAGCTATTCCTCCCTATAAAACTAAAGTAGTCGAACCTGTCTATTTCCGAACTAAAGAAGAACGTAGAGCCAAAATCCAGGAGGTAAATTACAATCTCTTCAATATCCACAGTGATTGGGTGATCATTGATCTTATGACAGACTCTGGTACTGGAGCAATGAGTGAGCAACAATGGGCCGAAATCATGCTTGGAGATGAGAGCTATGCCGGTTCAGAATCTTATTTCAAGCTGCTGCGTTCCGTACAAGATATCCTGGGCTTCGAATTCTTGGCTCCCACCCACCAAGGGCGTGCTGCGGAGAACATCTTGTTTTCTGCCACGGTCAAAGAAGGAGATGTTATTCCTGGCAATGCCCATTTTGACACGACCAAAGGCCATATAGAATTTCGTAAGGCCAAAGCCATCGATTGTACTATAGCAGAGGCCTTTGATACCGCCTTAGAGCATCCATTTAAGGGCAATATTGACTTGGAAAAGTTGGAAGCTACCATACTACAATATGGTAAGGAACATATCCCTTTCATCAACATTACGGTAACCTGTAATACCGTGGGTGGGCAACCCGTTTCTCTGGCTAATATTCAGGACACCTGTGCGCTAGCCAAACGTTATGGCATTCCGGTATACATGGATATCGCACGTTATGCTGAGAATGCTTACTTCATCAAAACACGGGAAGCAGCATATGCAGATTGGAGCATCAGGGACATAGTGAAAGCCATGTTTAAGGAGGCAGAAGTGGTTTGGATGAGTTCAAAGAAAGATGGCTTAGTTAACATCGGAGGATTCATTGCCTTGAACGACCCAGAACTATACGAGAAGCTTGGGCAGTATACCATCATTTATGAAGGATTCCTGACCTACGGAGGTATGAGTGGCCGTGCGATGGGTGCCTTAGCCGTTGGCCTGCAAGAGGGAGTAGATTTTCATTATTTAGAAGATCGAGTGATGCAAGTTCAGTATTTGGGCGAGCAACTTAAAAAACACGGAATTCCAATCCAAGAGCCCGTAGGCGGGCACGCACTATACATCGATGCTAAACGCATGCTTCCACAGATACCTCAAACTCAATACCCCGCTCAGCTATTGGCCGTTGAGGCTTATATCGAAGGGGGAGTAAGAGGAGTAGAAATCGGTACACTTCTGGCAGATCGAGATCCAGAGACCGGGAAAGATAGAATGGCAGAAATGGAACTACTTCGCTTGGCTATTCCTCGTCGGGTTTATTCACGGTCACACATGGACTATGTAGCAGCTACGATGGCCAAGGTTGCGGCTCGTAGCCACGAGTTGGAGAATGGGTTTAATATCAAGCGGCAAGCAAAGATTCTTCGCCATTTTACTGTAGAATTAGAGAGAGCAAAAAGTACTCAAAAGGAGGCTAGCTCTTTGTTAGTATAAGTAGTAGCACAATAGTAAGTGTGGGTGAAATTCACCCACACTTACCCTTTGGGACCAGCCCCGACTAGTAGTTTCTAGCCATCTCCTCCGCGCTTGGCCTTATATTTTCTGAAACGCTTATTGAATTCCTTCAACTGATCTTCCGTTGCCTGTTTTTGATACCTTGGAGGGATATCTAATCGCTCAGGAACAGATTCTGGAGCTTTCTCCTTGAAAATGGTCTTCCCATTTGGCTTTTTCATCAATTCGAAAGCATCGTACAACTCCCCCGTTACCATATAGGCTTCAAATTTCAGGCGATTACCATCAACTCTGATTAATTGATATAGTTGGGTATTGGAAGCCGCACGTTGCATCCAATCCTCCATGGCATTTACATACATTTTCGGGCCACTGACTGACACCACGTATACCGGTCCTTCCATTACAATTTTCTTCTTACCGATCGGCAGATTTCCTCCACGTCCATAAGCATGATCATGTCCTTGTAATACTAGATCCACCTTATACTCTTCAAACAATGGTGCTAGAAATTTTTTCATTTCTTCATTATCTCTACCTGCTGCGGAAGAGTATACCGGATGGTGCATAGTCAGAATTGTCCACTTCATTTTATTATTAGCGAGCACCTCCTTGAGCCATTCTATTTGTGTAGCACGTCCACTTTTAGAACTCAAGAATTTTTGCGAGTCCAGCGAGATGAAACGGGTATTGTGATAATCAAAGAAGTAAACCGTTTCTTTAAATTCCTCTGGACCATTGGCGGGTAAAGTAAAGGTTGGCTTCCAGTGGTTGGAGAGCACTCGGCCTCGATCTTGACTCCTAGCATATTCATGGTTTCCTGGAGTAGCAATACTTGGCATCATTCCGTAGATCCAGCCTCCCGCATAAAACCACTCTCCCCATTCATGATCACTATTGGCTCTATTGACCAAGTCTCCAGCATGTAGCAAAAAATCTGCGTCAGGCATCTTGCTATAAGCCCCCCGAATCGTACGAGACCAGCGCGATTTTAGATCATTCTGGGCATCACCGAAATACAAGAAGGAATAAGGCGCATTCCCTTTGCCTGCTGTAGTAAAGTGAAACCATTCACTCCACAACTCATCTCCACCTACACGATAGGCATATTGGGTATTTGGTAATAAGTTCGTAAAGGTTAATGAATGATAGTTTGCGGTGTTTTTATCAGTCTCTAAGGTGGTTGTCTCCGCCTGAACTTCCTGCAGGTCACCCACGATATCCGGTGAAGGATTAGCCAACATCAATTGTCCTTTTCCTACTGTTACATCAGTCGAGCTGCGCCAGGTAACTGCTTGTGTAGTGGACGGGCTCTCCGTCAGGGTAAGGACGATGCGATCAGGAACTTTTGAAGGAGCATAATAGTCTTTCCCCTGATCATATTGAGCGCTTAAGGGAAAGTATGCCAACAAATAGATCAATAAAAAGGTAAGGCAAGGCTTGAAGAAAAAACGAGCCGGGATTAGGTTTTTCATTCTGCAAAAGTTGAGGTCTATGAAGATAGATTTTGATGGATTAAATTTTACAAGATTACACCTTCAAGGTAAGTATTCCTTCTTTAGTGGCCAACAAACACTGTGCTTTATACCGCGGCGGCTGTGAATAATTCTCCGAAGGTAGGCGCTGCTTTTATCCCAATTTTCTCTAATTTGAGGCGGGTTAATTTGAAGATGCCTCCCTTTGGCACATAAAATCCCTTCTTTGACAATCTTTGCCCCTAGTCTAGAGCCTTGATTATGAGCAATCCAAGGCTCTGATTTACCTGAGAGCTTTCGACCACAGTCGACTCAAAGCGCAAAATCTGCAAGGGAATTATAAAATCAGGAATGCATGGCTAAAGCCAAAAAGAAAACCGTAAAAGCAAAACCTACCCAAGCGGCCACAAGCTACCCCTCTTGGTTGACCGATACTCGATTGCATAAAATCGTTCTTTTCTTTCTCAGCTTCTTCTGTTACATCAATACCACTAGTCTGGATTATGCCTTGGATGATGCAATCGTCATCCATGATAACATGTTTACCACCGATGGCGTATCAGGTATTAATGGAATACTCACCAAGGACACTTTTTTTGGATTTTTTAAAGAGGAAGGGAAAGCTCAATTGGTCGCCGGCGGTCGATATCGCCCCCTAAGTTTGGTCACCTTTGCGCTCGAATGGGAGTTATTTTCTAAAAAAACTGGAGCAGAAAACCAGCCGGCTAGTCAAAGAGGAAGACCCTGGATTAGTCACTTGATCAACACCATATTGTTCGGTGGAACGGTAGTGCTATTGTATAGTGTATTATTACTGCTTTTCAATATTCAATTCTCACCGACCAAAGCCGTGATAGTGGCCTTAGTTACCTCCGTCTTGTTTGCGGTTCACCCCATTCACACCGAGGTAGTAGCCAATATTAAAGGGAGAGACGAGATTTTAGCACTCATGGGTAGTCTGGCCGCTCTTTATTTTACAGTGCGAGCTAAGATTGCCGACAAGTGGTTGTTCCATTTATTGGCAGGAATAGCCTTTTTTCTGGCTTTGATGTCCAAGGAAAATGCCATCACCTTCCTGGCGGTTGTTCCTTTAAGCCTCTATTTCTTTACCTCAACGAAAATACCAAAGATCATTTCGGCCTTGGGGCCATACGTAGTAGCCAGTGCCTTATTTCTAACCATTCGCTTTTCCATACTTGGAGTCTCTATTGGTGAACCGCCAATGGAACTGATGAATAATCCTTTTCTGAAGATAGAAAATAACCAATGGGTTCCCTTCAGTCCAGCAGAACGATCAGCTACAATTACCTATACACTAGGGAAATATATCCAACTACTGGTTTTCCCTCATCCACTATCGCACGATTATTACCCCAGACAAGTGGATATCATGGACTGGGGTGATTGGCAGGTTCTACTCAGTCTACTACTTTACCTCGGGATGATCGGTTATGCTTTGTGGGGCTTGAGAAAAAGAGACCCCGTCAGTTATGCCATATTGATCTTTTTAGCCACTATTTCTATCGCATCAAATATTGTCTTCCCGATCGGTACGAATATGTCGGAACGTCTGATCTTTATGCCTTCCTTGGCATTTTGCCTTTTGGTAGGTGTGATTAGCCACCGCTTGTTAGCCCGAGAGCGCCTACCCTTGAAGACATTGGTGGCTATATTGGGAATCATGGTAGTCTTATTGAGCCTAAAGACGATCACCCGTAATTACGCTTGGAAGAACAACTACAAATTATTCACGACAGATATTGAGGTTGCTCCCAATAGTGCAAAGCTTAGAAACGCAACTGGTGGCGAGTTGGTCGCTCAGTCTCAGAAACCAGAAAATCAAGCGCGGAAAGATAATATGCTTCGGGAAGCCTTAGGCCATCTGGAGGAAGCTGTACGCATCCACCCAACCTACAAAAATGCTTGGCTACTAAAAGGCAATGCTCACCTCTACCTTAAGCAGTACGAAACCGCCATTAGCGCTTATCAACAATCGTTAAATGTCGACCCTAATTATACAGAAGCTAGCAACAACCTAGGCATCGCCTACACGGAGGCTGGACAGTATTATGGGGAACAAGTCCAGGACCTACCAAAGGCACTAACCTACTTGCAGGAAGCCTTCCGATTACGTCCAAATGACTTTAATACGATTCGATTGCTTGGTGTAGCTAGTGGCATGACCGGTAATTCAGCTGAGGCGATCCGTCTCTTTACCAAGTGCACCGTACTACAGCCCAATAATGCTAGCGCCTGGTTTGATCTCGGCGTTGCTTACTTGAATGCCCAAGATGAGGTCAATGCAAATGAAGCCTTTACTAAAGCCAAGTCGATTGATCCGGATATCGAATCCAAGAGGAGGAGGTAGATGGGAGAAAAAGGAAGCCTCTAGCAAACAAAAAAGGGAAATCGAATTCGTATCGATTTCCCTTTTTCATTTTGTTCATGTCTGGTTGTTACTACTATCTCAGCAAGGTAACATCACCCCGATAAAGTAGCGTAACCCCATCCAGGAATTCAACTTCAACCAGGTAAACATAAACCCCCGAATTGTAGGGCTGGTTATTGACTCGGCCATCCCATAAGCGAATACCTGTACAGGAAGGATCGAGATTCGTTCTTTCATATACTACCCCACCCCAGCGATCGTATAACTTGACAAAGTTTACATTAGTCACACCAGTACAGGTGAAGATCGTAAACACGTCATTGTTTACACCAATTCCATCTGGAGCAAAAACATTCGGGATATACACATTTCGATTAGCATCAAGTTCCACGAATATGTCTGCACTGGCCATACAACCATTCTCATTGGTAACCGTAAAGGTGTACTGTTGACTGGATAATGGGAAGATCGAAGGATTCCTCACCATATCAGAAGGAGATAGCCAGTCCCCAGGTGTCCACATATAGGTGTAATTCCCACCAAATGGAGTAACGATCGGATCTAACATGGTCATTGAATCTCCCAGCTCTACCACAATTCGTTCTGGCAAATCAATCAGAATTGGATCTGGTTCATCTACGCTAACCAAAGTGGTATCCGTGCATCCATTCGGGTCGCGAACAATCACCGTATGTGGCCCTGCCCCAAATACCGTCGAAGTGATGTTAGGCGGGAAGGGCAAATTGTTATTTACAGTATAGGTATAATCTAAGAAATCTGAACCAGCACCGCCTGTGATATTCTCGATAGCAATCTGCGCTGGATCACCAAAACACAAGGGCGGAGCCACTGGAGCCAATTGTACAATCAATGGCAGTGGTTCGGTAATTGTGTAAGTAATAGAGTCTTGACACCCTCTCGTATCAGTTACAGTCACTGCATAGGTTCCCGGACTCAAACCTGTCGCGTCAGGAGAAGAACTCAAGGCCACATTATTGGCCCAATTGTAGGGCGTTGCTCCTAGATCATTACCTCCTGTCGTGAATACTACCACTCGACCATCATCCTCCCCACTACAGGAAACGGTAGGTGTAGAGGCATCATCGGATATATTGACCATAAAGACTTCGGGCTGACTAACGATCACCGATTGCGTCATCGTACAATTATTGGCATCTGTAATCACCGCGTCATAAGTTCCGGCAGCAAGGTTGCTGATATCCGTCGTTGTTTCTCCTGTTTGAGTCCATAACACATTAAATGGAGCAGTACCTCCACTCAAGCTAATTGAGATGTTTCCGTCGGTGAGCCCATTACAACTAACCGGCGTAGGCGTGGCTAGGACGTCAATATTCTCTGGAGATCCGACATTGAAATCAAAGGTTTCTCCACAAACCCCATCACTTACCGTCAAAGTACCCGGTCCTCGACAGAGTTGGGATGCATTGGATAATATTACGCCATCATCTACCTCTCCTGACGTCCATTCAAATCGGAATGAACCATCACTTCCATCACTATAAGAAGCAAACGCAACCGCTTGCCCATCGCAGATCAGATCATCTGGACAGCTGACCGGCACAATGGCCGCTGTGTCCAAGGTAATTAAAATAGATGCTGGATCTACTATATCGAAATTAGCCACTAGCGGTGGACAATTGTTCGCATCAGTTACGGTCACCGAATAGGCACCCGCTGATAAGGCTGGCAGCGGATTCACAGTAGTAGCATTATTCGGGTCCGTTGACCAGTTATATCGGTAGGGAGCAGTACCTCCACTAGCAAATATTGTAGCCAGACCATTCCCATCTCCGGGACATTGCGGAGAAACCAGATTAAAACTATCCAGCACCACAGGACCGGGAGACAACACAAAAGCTGAATCTACCGCGGCGCAACTATTCTCCTGCGTAATGGTCACATAGTAAACTCCTGGGCTCAAGTTGGAAATAGTGGTTGCTGTAGATCCTGTACTCCACACATAACTGTTAATATCAGCACTTGTACCTTGCGCTACCACACTCAGCTCTCCATCTGTATCACTAGGACAACTCACATTATCATCATCCAAGGAAATAATATTAGGAGGGGTGGGTGCCAGAATAAAGATCTCCAAAGAGTCAATACAACTGTTTTGGTCGGTTACAGTCACCGTATACATACCAGCTCTTAAGGTATCAGCGAAAGGGCTATTCAATGTATCATTGTGCGTCCATCCGTAGGTATAGTCCAATGTACCTCCCTCGACCATCACACGTGCACTACCATCTTGTCCAGTGGTACAAGTCTCATTGGTTTGTTCTAATAGGGTAACCTCCAATACCTCAGGTTCTACCACTGTAAAAGTATCTGTTACCTGACAACCTGCTCCTGAAGCATCTTGCATATTCACAATGTACTGTCCTGCTGGTAGATCAGATATGGTACTCGTGGTATTATTATCAACGGGAGGCGTAGGGGAAGAATCCCAAGTAAAGGTATATGGAAGATCCTGTGGAGCACCTGTTGTATTACCTGTGATAAATATCTCACCGTCAGTAAATCCATTACAGCTTACATCTGTGATCACTGGTGTGATCGACAGGGTTTTGACTGCGGCGACGGTAAAACAGTCCGTAAATTCACAATTATTGTCATCCGTTACCGTCACACAGTATTCCCCTGGGTTAAGGTTGGTAATCTGCGAACTAGCCGCAGTAACGCTTCCAAGACCTCCATCCCAAGCATAAGTGTAGTTACCATCTGCAGATGTACCTCCTGTAGCCGTGATGGTGATCGAACCATCCTCCGCACCAGTACAACTAGCGTCTATGGGGAAGGTATTCTGTGGGAGAACCACAAGGGCCGCTGGCTGAGACAGGGTAGTACTGGCGCTAGCCGTACAACCGGTTTGATCCGTTACCACAACGCTATAGAAACCAGAGGAAATGCCTGTCAATTCTGTCACATTTTCCTGGGTAGTATTCCAGGTGAAAGTAAACTCGGGACCAGGATTATTCTGTATTACTCCATCCAATAACAATTGTACCTGTACTGCTCCATCACTCTCTCCAAAACAGCTCGGACTGGTAGGAATAAGATCTACCCCGATGGTCGGCCCAGAGAACACTTCTACTGTGTCGATAACCTGATTGACTGGATTGCTAGAATCATCTACAGTCACTTGGTAAGTTCCAGCCGTCAATCCACCAATGGTGAAGGATTCACCATCATTCGCAATTACGAACTGACCTTGATCTGGTCCAGAAGGCGGCACGGTATTCCAAGAAAAGCGATACGGTCCCGTACCATCATCCACGGTCAAGGTAAAAGCACCATCGATCGCATCAGGACAAGTCAAGCTATCTTGTTCGAGTACCGCAAAAAGGATCTCGTTAGAAACCACTATTTTTCCTCCTTCCACTACCACTCCATAAGGGAAAGGCTCAGGGGAAGTAGGATCTCCTATTTCGATTGGTGTCTGGGTACTGGTCATTTCAAGAGGCGAACAATCCCCCAATTGGCCAATCACATCAAAGCAAATTTCAAAAAGGGTTTCTCCATCAGGAATTGTCACCCCACTAAAGCTCAAATCAGCCCAGGAAAAAGCAAGTACTCCAGGTTGAGCCAAGTTGAAAGAAGCTTCGCTAATGTCAGGCATATCTGATCGAAATGCGCCAGTATTACTAAACTGCAAAATAGTAGGATCCCATTCAATCGTAAATTGCATTGAACCTACGGAGTTGAAATCTTCCACTGTAATCGGAAGACAAATGTTTTGTCCAGGAGGTACATTCTCTAGAGGAAACTCAAAGGTTACCGCCTGACAAAAGCTCAAATCCATATTAAAGCTCTCCCCACAACTCTTTCCATCTTCAATTACGATGTCATAAATACCAGGCTCAGGCACATAAAACTCGACAACATCTCCGTGATTCGGCACGCCCAGTACCTGTCCTCGAACATCCGGATTAGATTGCAAGGTAATTTCAATATCGTATAACTCGAGGTTATCAAATTCTGGTAAACCTCCTTGTACTAGGAAAGAACCAATACAGCCCGTAGGACTGCTATTAACCTGCTGATTACTTGCTGTAATTGGATTGAGGAATACCACGGAAAAGGCTTCATCCACGGCTACGTCTACACATGGCCCGGTATCCCCACCTGCATCTTCAAATCCTTGATTCCCAAACTCATCCAAGGTAATTGGTGCAAACCAAAATTGAATAGGTTGTGGAACACCATTATTGAAACCAGCTTGCAATACACCATTGTTTGTCAAGGTTAGGTTTCCGTTAGGCTCATCCGTCGCAACCCATATTCCAAAAGTTTGATCCACCGAACCAAGTCCTGGTAGGATGATTGGAGAAGTGGTGTTCACACAAGGATCAGCCAGGATAGTCGCAATATCCGGCCCCGTAACGGTCGGACGGCAGTCATAAAAACCATAACCAATACCTGGTGCTGTGGCGGGATTGGGATCTCCGGTGAGATCAGAATCGCCATTATGTATGATTTGCAAGGAATCTCCAAAACAAAGGAAGATCGTATCTAGGGAAATGTCGTTACTCTGCCCATCAAAGCTGGCTACATCAAAACGAATCGTTCCCGCATCATTACAATCCATCTTTTCGGAGCTCGGCTGCCCGAGCTTGTTGGTAGGCAGAGATATGTTCTTGGGTATTTGCGCTTGTAGGGCTTGCAGACCTAGCATGGAAATAGCGCAGAGCATTATATGTCTTATCATTTTTCCACTTTATATATACGTTAATGGGATCAAGTCCTTGTGCATGTCTTCTGGCTTTCGGATGATTTTTGCGCAAGGAGACAGCAAAAATAGCTATCCACCTTAAACTCACCGCATTATACGGGGCTAAAAAAATGCAATTAATTTGCTTTTTATGTTAACCGCTTGGTTTTGAAGGGCTACGACCACGAATTAAGCTAATCAGTACGTTCTAGAAAAGAGAAAAAATGCTTCGAAAGCCCAATAAAATCAAGGGATGAAGGGCTCTATTTCCATCAAGTCGAAGCCAATTTTTCTTTCCAATCTGAGCGAATAGTACTGTAGAAAAACGGCACAATGGATGGGATAGACATAAGAGTAATATGGGAAAATTTTGACAACAGATTTTATCCACCCTGTGCGTATACCGGTATTGAAACGTAAACCTTCTCCGGAAAATTATGTAGGTGCCCTATTCTGCTACATTTATCTTGTTAAAGTTGAGGATAATTTATTCAAAACTTTCAATATATATTGAAAGTTTTGTTTTTTTCGTTTACCTTTGTATTCCATCAATACCCTAATAACCATGAAACTGAATGATTTTTTTAAAAGATTAGATTTTGTCGTACAAACCTTAATCATCATCCCAACCATGGCCTGCATCCTTTTTGTAGTTGCGGCTCCAGGTGGTATTTTATTTTATATGATGGGCCTATTTGTACTGGGCGGTTGGCAATTGCTTAGTGCCTTAAGTCACTTTCTTTTCCGTGGCGATCGATTTCGAGGATGGTATTTCATGGCCAGTATCACATATTTAGGTGCACTTGGAATAGGTAGTTACATTTTTGAGCAGACAAATTTTGGTTCCAATACCCTTTTCTACCTAGGCATTATTTTCTTTGGAGTGATTCCTGGAATTGCTGGTGTATGGTATTACAAATTGACATTTTCTGAGGAGCAGTATCCCAATTATATATAGTAAAGATTTATCCCTACTGAAATTAGAAGACTGTTATGATATCTAGACAAAGAATGAAAATAGATTCATGGGGCCAAGGCACCTTGCTGTTGAGTATGTTAATTGTCGCCTTGGTGGGTTCTGAGACGGGTGGCTTATTGGGCTGGATATTATTATTTCTTTGGCAAATGACGAGCGCATTACTCTTATATAAACAGTTCGCTTATCAACAGCGTAAACTCTTCCTCTGGGTGGGTTTAGCAAGCATACCCGTGGCCCTATTTGGGGAGGTGTTTTTGCTCTATTTCTTGATAGGCTTCTCTCTCTGGTATTTCTACAATACGGTTTTAGATACAATAAAGGTTCTCAAGCGGCCCAGATCCTTTTGGGATCTGGGCTAGTTTTTACTAGCTGTCAACTGTTCTTTTATGCAAATCTAATTGGCTACTTTTGGGTTGTATTTTTCTATTTCGATTAGATCACCCTGGAACATAGACCGCTTCAAGATGCTCTGGAATGAGTTTCTCTTCTTTTTTAGTGCTTTAGGTGTTTTCAACGGAATTTTATTAGTGGTTTATCAACTGCTAATGCAGAAGCCGAGAACAACTCAAGGCTTATTACTCGGGTTATTGGGCTTAGCTTTTTGCATACGCGTTGGTGTCTCTTGCATTTACTATTTCCAGAAAGTCATTCCTTGGACCGCTGTTCAGATAGGCCTAAGTGCGCACATCTTGATCGGCCCATTGCTTCTAGCTTACGTTATCCATAGTTGGAACCGTTTCAAGGCTTGGCAGCTTCTATCTCTCCGACTACTTTTGTTCTCTAGCATTGCAATTCTCTTGTTCGGGCTTATTTATCCTTTCCATATTCATCCGAAAGTCTGGGATGCTGAAATACGTTACACCTTACATGCTTTATTAACTTGTTTTCTACTACTCACCAGTTGGGTCTTACTTCAAGCTTACTCAGCAAAGAGTCAGAAAACGAACCTACTTCCGGTGGAACGTTTCAGCATATTGGTTTTCATTGTTGCTCTACTCATCTGTGGAGGATTTGCCCTCTCTTTGTATCTCGATTATGTACTTGGTCCAATCATTTCATCCTTCTTGTTTTACAGCGCACTAATCTACTTGGGATTAAAGCGAAGACTAAAGTCAAACTCCTCCCCTGCCCTCCAGGAATTAGAGCCAGCGGAAGCCAACCGCTTACACCATCAGCTGGAAGCCCATTTAAAAAATACGCAAGCTTATCGCAAACCTAAGCTAACGATAGCATCCCTAGCCAAAGAGTTGAAAATGCCCAAAGCGAGGCTCTCCCACTTTCTGAATAGCCATCTAGGACTAAGTTTCACGGCCTACATTAATCAATTCCGTATAGAAGAAGCCAAACAGCTGCTTAAGGAAGAAGGATTACTGACCATTGAGGCCATCGGATACGAAGTAGGCTTCGGATCTCGCTCTTCCTTCTTTGCCACTTTCAAGCAACAGACCGGGCTCAGCCCAAAGAAATTTCAAGAACTTCATTTAAAGTAGTCCAAAAAGACAAGACTGGACTGTTGCAATCCCTCCTTGGATTAATTTCCCGCCATCAATTATTCCATTAAAATCATCCACTGATGCAAAAAGCTTTCTTATCGCTCTTGTTAGGTTTATTCCTATGCCTTCAACTAACAGGGCAAAAACAAAGCCCAACACTAATACCTAAGCTCACTCTAAAATGGGAGACCGATTCTATCTTTCCAACGGTAGAATCGGTCCTATATGATGCCAATAGCAAGTATATCTACACGGCGAATATTGAAGGACATTTTATGAAAAAGGATGGGCAAGGTAGTGTTGGCAGAATGCGAGCAGATGGAACAGAGGTGCAAGCGGATTGGATTACAGGTTTAAACGCTCCCACCGGACTTTGCATTCAAGGCAACTTCCTATATACTACAGATATTGACGAAGTAGTAGCCATCGATCTACAAAAAGGACAAATCATCCGGCGCCTCCCGATCCAAGGAGCAGAAGCTCTAAATGACATTTGTGCAGACCCAGAAGGTACCCTATACTGTAGCGACACAGGGGGGAATAAGGTATTTCAAGTCAGAGATAGCAAGAGCTCCATTTTGATCGACTCTATCGATACCCCAAATGGTTTACTCTGGCAGGAAGGTAAACTGGTGATTACCCAATGGACCCCACAGATATTAAGTCAATATGATCTAAAAACACGGAAATTACAGCAACTAGTCGGAAGAATCCCTTGGATTGATGGATTAGCTGCCATTCCCGAAAATGCTTGGATCACCGCAAGTTGGGGAGGGTTGCTTCATCATGTCACATCAGATGGAGAGAAGACGATGATTCTCGACACCCGAGAAGAAGGATTGCAGGCTCCTGACGTCAGCTATATTCCAACAACTAATACGCTGCTGGTAGCTACCTTCGATGGCGATAAGATCAGAGCATTTGATGTAGATTTTACACCAAAAATCATTAACCCTATACCATTAGATCCTGCCGCTATTTCTGGCCTTGGACTCAAAAAAGTTACCTCTGCTGCTGACCCTGATCGCTTGCTCTTCCAAAAAAGGTTATACCAAGGAGAGGAAATTAGTGTCTTTATAGTAGCCAGCGAAACCAAAACGGCGAACTGGGAAGACTATAGTATTGAGGAGTTTATTTACGTCATCAACGGGCGGGCGCGCCTAAAGCCAGCTACCGAAGCGGAACGTTTCTACTATCCTGGTGACTTCTTTTGGGTTCCAAAAGGTTACCAAGGGGAATGGGAAACACAGGGGGGCAATAGTTTCTATCATGAGCTTTCGGTTATTGCTAATGAAAGAACCAATCCCTCAAGCTTGGACCCAAGACCGGCCATTATGGATAAGGCTAAAATGGCAGGGATTGACCTTACTCCTGATCGGGATCAGACACGCAGCTTCTTGGACATACTACAGCATGGCCAAGACCTCAACATAAGTACTCAATCCGAAGCCCCAAGGACCTTGGAAAACTTCCAAAACAATCGTGAGCAACTCATCTATATTGTTGCTGGAGCAGTAACGCTACAAGCAAAAGGGGGCGACAGCATGCATTTCCAAACAGGTGACTTCTTCGTTTTACCAAAGGGGTTTATAGGAAGCTGGCAAAGTGAGGGGCATAAATTACTTAGAACACTTAGAGTGGAAAAGACAAAATCCGAACGCTAGAACTGATTTTCCCTAGTTTAGCTTCGGGGGAATGAGGTTTACGTCTAGATGATTGCTGTATTTAAACCTCATTCCTTAGCTTTGGAGATCCTGACCAATCCCTTTTTGTATGAAAGCCATCTCCAAGTTGACCAAAGAAGCCATTCTCCAAGATTATCATTGTTGTGTCTTAAGCCGGGAGGTCAGTTTTTTACTGCGTAAAGAAGTCTTGAATGGTCGAGCTAAGTTTGGAGCTGGTAATGCGGGCAAGGAACTCCCACTAGTCGCGCTGGCCAAGACCTTTGAAAAGGGAGATTTTTGGTCGGGATACTACCGAGATCAAACCCTAATGTTTAGGTTAGGCATTGCTAGTCCCATCGACTTTTTCGCTGCCCTCTATGGAGATGCACTTAACGATCCGCTTTCCGGCGGACGACAGATGACCAATCACTACAGCACTCCTTTAATCGGCGCTGACGGCAACTGGCTCCCACATACTGACCGCCTCAACGCCGCCTCCACCATCTCGCCAGTAGCTGGCCACGTAGCCCATGCTTTGGGCCTGGCAAATGCATCGAAAGTATATCGTTCCTTACCGAAGCTCGATACTAAAGCTCAATTTTCGCAAGGAGGGAATGAGGTTATCTTTTGTACTATTGGCGATGCCTCTGCCGTAGAAGGCGTCTTTTTTGAGGCCGTGAACGCAGCAGGCGTGATGCGAGTCCCCATTGCCTACATTGTTGTTGATGACGGTTATGGTATTTCCGTGCCTGCCAAATATCAAATGACCAAGGAAAACATCTCTGAAGCTTTGGCTGGTTTTCAAGCAGATGAACAAGGCAGGGGTTTAGATATCTATGCGATCAAGGCCTGGGATTATCAAGCTCTTTGCGACACCTTTGCGGAAGGAATTGCTAAGATTCGAGAAACCCATATTCCAGCCATTTTCCACATCCAAGAATGTACACAACAGTTTGGGCACTCCACCTCTGGATCACACGAGCGCTATAAACCTGCCGCTAGACTAGCTTGGGAGAAGAAAATGGACTGCAATAAACATTTTGAGCAGTGGATCATTTCTGAGGGATGGGCGAGCCCAGATGAACTGAAAGACCTTGAAAAAGCCGCCAAAGCAGAGGCGGCGACCTGCCGGGACAAAGCTTGGGATGCTTACAGTAAGCCAGTAAAAAAAATGCAGCGAGCGGTTTCCGGAATTTACAAGGATCTGCTTCAGCAATCCAATAATGATGCTTCCCTAGCGGGGATAGCACAAGAATTAAGCAGCCTAAAGCATCCAGCGATGAGTCATATCCTGGACAACGCTCGCCGAATGCAAATAGCCATTCAAGGTCAAACTTTAGCGAGTCAAAAAAATCTAGATCACTGGATTACTGAAACCCAAAAGGAAGGTCAGGTGCGCTATTCTACTTATTTGCATAGCGATACCTCCAAATCTGCCTTGAAAATTACTCCTATAGCCGCACAGTACTCAGCAGACTCACCCAGTCTGAATGGACATGAGGTGCTCAATCAATTCTTTGATAGGGCATTAGAGCAATACCCCAATCTGCTAGCCTTTGGAGAAGACGTTGGGCAGATCGGTGGAGTGAACCAGGCTTTCGCCGGACTACAAGCGAAGTACGGAGAAGATCGAATTTTCGATACGGGCATCCGGGAATGGACCATCGTTGGGCAAGGTATTGGACTTGCCATGCGCGGCCTTCGCCCCATCGCTGAATTACAATATCTAGATTATCTCGCTTATGCCTTCTCCCCACTCACGGATGATCTGGCCACCCTGCGTTACCGTACCAAAGGCACTCAAATAGCTCCTACTATTATCCGCACCAGAGGCCACCGCTTAGAAGGTATTTGGCATTCCGGTTCGCCCCTAGGCATGCTCCTCCATTCTATGCGAGGAATCTATATTTTAGTGCCTCGTAATATGGTGCAGGCAGCTGGCATGTACCAAACTTTGCTGCAATCGGATGATCCTGCTATCATAATAGAATGCCTGAACGGCTACCGTCAAAAAGAAGTGCTTCCTTCCAATTTAGACCGTTTTACGGTTCCGCTTGGTGTTCCTGAAGTACTGCATGAAGGAACGGATATTACCTTAGTTACCTATGGTTCTTGTTGTCGAATTGCATCAGAAGCAATAGAGCAATTAACAGATCTTGGCATCTCCGTCGAATTGATTGACGTCCAGACCCTCCTTCCTTTTGACCTAGAACATCGTATCTCTGCTTCCTTAAAGAAAACCAATCGAATCTTGTTTTTAGATGAGGATGTTCCAGGTGGGGCTACCGCATTTATGATGCAGGAGGTATTGGAGAAACAAAATGGCTATTTGTACCTAGATGCTCCTCCGAAGACACTCACGGCTACCGCGCACCGCACTCCTTTTGGAGATGATGGAGATTATTTTTCTAAACCTAGTGTAGATGATATCATCGATGCCGTCTATGATCTAGTGATGTTGGATAGTGCCATGACCGTATAACCAGCTTATACTATTTTGCCCATACCATACCAAGGTAAAAGCAAACCAAACAGATTAGGATTGATCCTGCGATATTTAGGAGCGCCAGTAGGTGTTGGCCTTCCTGCATGAGTAGGAATGTCTCGCCTGTGAAGGTGGAGAAAGTGCTAAATCCTCCACAAAACCCTGTCATAATCAGAAGACGAGCTGACATAGAAATATCATTTCGAAGTAATAGGCCAGTGCAATAGCCTAATACAATACAACTAATGATATTGGCTAATAGTGTTGCTAGTGGGAATTGAAAGGCCTGACTTGAAAGCATTCGTGCAATCCCGTACCGACACAAACTCCCAAGTCCTCCACCTAAAAAAACAAGTGCAATTTGTAGCATTTATACCGCTGATTCCGTGGGTTGTGGTTTCCGCTTTGGGGGCAAGCTAGTCTGCTGTTGCCATTTCTTTCTTACCACTGCATTATGCAGAAAATAAGTTAAGGCTGTCGCAGCTACTAGCACGGTACAAAATAACAAGTGTAGTTCGATTACACTATGAAAAGCGAGGACAAAAGAGATAAAAATTACATTCACAAATAATAGAATTCCTGTAGCTCGCATGTGGCTGCAGCCATAATCCAATAATAGATGATGGATATGTCGACGATCCGGATGGAAAGGTGAATATCCTCTGATGATACGGGTAATGAAAACTCGGATAGTGTCAAATAGAGGAATGATCATAATTCCGATTGCTACTACCGGAGAAGCGCCCAACTTAAACAAGGCCCCTTCGGGCAAATGGTAGTTGATATCAATAAACTTGATAACCAGAATGGCACACACCAGCCCAATGTGAAGGGAGCCCGTATCTCCCATAAATATCTTGGCTGGAGTGAAATTATATTTTAGGAAAGCTACGATCGCTCCTACACAAGCAAAAGCTACGATAGCATATTCGAAGTGCTCTGTCAAAATGAACCAACAACCTAGAGTAGAAGCAATCAAAGATCCTATCGAACCAGCTAGACCATTTATACCGTCAATAAGATTGAATGCATTCACGATAACCAAAATCGTGAAGATGGAAATCAAACAAGAAAGCCAATAAGGCAGCTCACCGTCCATTCCAAATAGACCGTACATGCTAGTCAGTTCGATATCCGATTTAAACACCAATATACTAGCAGCCAGTATCTGAGCGAACATTTTCTTGTTGGCTGCCATGGGCAATACATCGTCTCTTGCTCCCACCAAAAACAGGATCAAAAAAGCACAAAGAATATATTGCAATTGATTGAATTCGCCGAAGGGTGTCCACAGGACAATCGAGAAAAGGACTCCAGCAAAGATCGCTATACCCCCCAAAGAAGGGGTGCTTACCTTATGTGAGCTACGGTTCCCAGGTTCATCAAATATTCTCTTTTCTTTTGCCAAGAAAATGATCGAGGGAATGGCAAAATACGTCAGCGTGAAAGCAGTCAAAAAACTAAGTAATATTACGTCCATCAGTATAGAGATTGTGATTCACAATTACACCAGGCTAATACCCTTACGGGTAGAAGCTAAAGGCGATGAAACAGCAACAAGAACTGACCATTACGATCAGCACGATCCAGGTGACTAGATTGTGGGGCTAGAAGTCACTGTCATCTATAGAATCCAACCATGTTTTGATGTCCTTAACGACGGAAGCTATTCCATTGTCCTCGAAGGGAGAACTTAGATTAGCCAATTTGACTAATTCGAGAAAGGATTTACTCCCTCCCGCTTTGCATAGTCGCAGATAATCCGCCCATGCATGTCTATGGTTTTTTTGATCTTTGAGCCAAAATTGAAACGCACAAATTTGGGCCAAAGTGTAATCAATATAGTAAAACGGTGAAGAGTAGATATGGCTTTGTTTTTGCCAAAATCCTCCGTTCTCTAAATATTGATTTCCGTCGTAGTCTCTGTGGGGTAAGTATTTATGTTCAATAGCTTTCCATGCTTTATTTCTTTCCTTGGGAGTTGCTTCGGGATTCTCGTACACAAAGTGCTGAAACTCATCCACTGCTACTCCGTAGGGAAGAAAGCATATAGCATTGCTCAAGTGCGCAAACTTGTATTTGTTAGTGTCTGCTTTGAAGAACAGGTGCATCCATGGCCAAGTAAAGAATTCCATGCTCATGGAATGAATCTCGCAAGCCTCATAGGTAGGCCAATTGTATTCATTAATCCCGATATTGCGGCTAGCATAGACTTGAAAGGCGTGACCGGCCTCGTGTGTCAATACATCAATATCGCCACTTGTCCCGTTGAAATTAGAAAATATATAGGGAGCCTTAAACTTTCCTATGTAAGTACAGTATCCACCAGTGGCTTTGCTAGGCTTTGTTTCCAAGTCCATAAGTTGATTATCCTGCATAAAGCGGAAGAACTCATGGGTCTCTTCTGAAAGCTCACTGTACATTTCATTAGCGTTATTGATAATCCAATTCGGATCTCCTTTCGGGGCTGGATTGCCAGAAGCAAACCGAAACTCTTCATCGTAGTATTTCAACTCCTCAATCCCCAAACGCTTTCGTTGTCGTTCGTATAACGACGTGGCTAAAGGTACAACATATTGTCGAATTTGTTCGCGAAAATGGGCAACCATTTCTGCATTATAGTCAGAACGTAGCATCCGCGCGTATCCTAGCTCAATAAAATTTTGAAAACCTAATTTTTTGGCGATCCCGTGCCGCGTTTTAACCAACATATTGAAGATGGAATCAAAAGCCTCCGCATTGGCTTCGAAAAACGCCCACTTGGCAGTGGCAGCAGCAGCCCTAGAATCCCGATCTGGCCCCGTTTCCTCGACGTATATCGAGGATAGATTGTGTTCTTTGCCGTTAAAATCAATTTTAGCACTGGCTTTCAGTTTGACGTACTCACTGCTGAGTCGATTCTCTTCCTGCATGTCCTGCAGAATGGCGGGCTTGAAGGTTTTTAGACTTAATTCTGCAATGGTGAATAACTGACTCCCCCATTTAGCCTCCAATTCCTTTCGAAACTTGGATTCCAAAAGTAAACGGTAAAATTGAGTATTCAGGCCCTCATAAGCAGGCATTTCTCTATCGAAAAATGAATTCTCCTTTTCGTAAAATTCATTGGAGGTATCCACGGTATGTCGGATGTAGCAAATATTGTACATCGACATAAATTCGGTCCGCATCTCATTGATCTGGCTGAAGAGCTCGTTTTGCGTGCTAAGGTCGGATGCTTCCTTAAATTGATTAAGTAAAGACTCAAATCGGGTGGAGAAATCGACCATTTCTGGTCGTTCATATTGATATTCTTCAAACTTCATTTGGTGTCGTTTAATCTGCACAAAATACGACAGATTTAACAAAGTGGCCTATTTTACATAAATCTTCTTAACTTTGTGCGAATTTTTGAGAACCTGATAGCTTCCTTGCAAATTCCCTTCATGGGTATTTCTCTCGGTTGGTGTAGCGTGGCGATTCTAATGGATCTAAAGTTTTGGTAAACAAGCTTATGACCATTCCCCACCATCTCAATGGTACGAGCGAAATATTAGCGGTGTAAGAATGCTTGGTAAGCTAAGCGTCGAAGCCAAGAAAATGGACCTTAAATCAGAGATAATACCTGAAAAACTCCCGAAGCATATTGCCATCATTATGGATGGTAATGGCAGATGGGCCAAACAACACGGTAAACCGCGTGTTTTTGGTCATCGGAATGGAGTAAAAGCTGTTCGCGAGACTACAGAAGCGGCTGCCGAGTTAGGGGTCTCTTATCTGACGCTATACGCTTTCTCAACGGAAAACTGGAATCGTCCTAAAGTGGAAGTTGGAGCATTGATGCGATTGCTGGTCGAAACACTTCACAAGGAAATCAACACCCTCAACAAGAATAACATCAAATTACAGGCTATTGGCGACATTAGCCTGCTACCTAAGGAAACGCACTCCGCGCTTCTAAAGGGCATCGAAAACACCAAGAACAATACCAGAATGACCCTCATTCTGGCGCTCAATTACAGTGGTAAATGGGACATCGCCCAAGCCACCAAAAAATTGGCTAAACAAGTTCAAGAGGGTGTCATTTCTCCTGAGGAAATTGATGAGGAACGCCTCGCTCAATCGTTAAGCACTAGCAAAATTCCAGATCCTGAATTGTTGATCCGCACTAGTGGCGAAAGGAGAATAAGCAATTTTCTGCTTTGGCAACTGGCTTATTCAGAATTGTACTTCAGTCCGGTATTTTGGCCTGACTTTAGAAAAAATCAATTCTACCAAGCCATTATCGACTATCAAAACAGAGAAAGGCGCTTTGGAAAAATTAGCGAGCAATTGGTATAGGCATACAACCATTGTTTACCGCCTACTCTCTTTCTTTTGTGTATCCTTCTGAGATAAGATCGGTCTATCCACCAAAACTTATCATGGAAGCATGCCAAAGAGGTCTAAGTTTCGAACCAAAGCGTCCCAGAAATTGCATTTCTACTGGCAACAGATGATGATCTGGTTCGTTTTGGTAGTGGCTAAGATGACCCACATCAATTGTAACAGCCATCCAAAGTTGCGGTCAAATAATCCGTAAAAGTGTATTTCCACTACGAAGTTGGAGTTCATAATTAATGGAAGAACTCCCGTGCTTTAATTAGAATAAGAGGATGAAAAAAAATCTTTTACTTTTTTGTTTCGTTTGTTTGAGCTCCCTGTTTTTGGGAGCGCAGGTTGCTGATACGGTTGGTGTCATGACCTACGGAGAACCAAAGGACTTCGAGATCGGAGGTATCACCGTAGTCGGTGCTAATTTCAGTGATGATAACGCGATCATCGGAGTGACCGGCTTGAAAATTGGAGAGAACGTCCGGATCCCTGGGCCAGAAATCCCCAAAGCCATTAAAGCCCTGTGGAAATTGCGGCTGTTTACCGATGTGAAAATCCTTCAGGAAAAGATTATCGGAGATGTGATCTTTCTAGAGGTACACCTGCAAGAACGACCACGTCTATCTCGTCATACCTACCGTGGAACAAAGAAATCCTATCATGACGATCTTAATGATGAAGTGAATCGTTTCTTGCTTAAAGGAGGTATCGTTACGGAAAATATCAAAGTAAACTCTTCTGAGGCCATTCAAGACTTCTTCATAGATAAAGGCTTCCTAGACGTGAAGGTGAATGTCATAGAGGAACAGGATACGGCTAGAATCAACTCCGTCCTCCTCGTTTTTGATATTGATCGCGGTTCTAGGGTGAAGATTGACGATATCACCTTTACTGGAAATAGCAGCGTTGCAGCCAAGAAGCTTCGCAAGCAGATGAAAAATACAAGGCGGAAACGTAAAATCTTCGCCTCTTCCAAGCTGATCAAGGATGACTTTGAAGAAGACAAAAATCAATTGATCGCCTATTATAATAAATTAGGTTACCGAGATGCGCAGATAGCAGCGGATAGCGTTTGGCGCAACGATGATGGTCTTCTAATGATCAATCTAGATATTGCTGAAGGTTCTCAATATTACTTCCGCAATATTGATTGGAAGGGTAATACCATTTATACAACCGAAGCGCTACAGACTGTTTTAGGGATTAATAAAGGAGATATCTATAACCAAGAGCTATTGGAGACTCGCCTTCGATTTAGCCAGGATGGTCGTGATGTGAGTACTCAATATATGGATAATGGTTACCTGTTCTTCCAGGTAGATCCAACTGAGGTAGCGATTGATGGGGATTCGATTGATTTGGAAATTAGAATCTTCGAAGGACCGCAAGCAACGATCGACAAGGTAGTAATTGCCGGGAATGATCGGACACACGAACACGTAATCCGTCGTGAATTAAGAACTAGGCCTGGCTCTAAATTTAGCCGTTCTGATATCATTCGTTCACAACGTGAGATTGTCAACTTGGGATACTTCAACCCGGAAGCATTAGGTATTAATACGCCGGTTAACCCAAGTCGCGGTACGGTTGATATTGAATATACTGTAGAAGAAAAACCATCCGATCAGTTAGAATTATCTGCCGGTTGGGGTGGATTCCGTCGAGTGATTGGTACCCTAGGGGTGTCCTTCAATAACTTCTCTCTACGTAATATGTTCAAGGGAGAGGCTTGGCGCCCTCTACCACAGGGAGATGGCCAACGACTCTCCATACGGGCTCAGACCAATGGAGAATTCTACCAGTCCTATAATGTGTCATTGACAGAGCCGTGGTTAGGTGGTAGAAAACCTAATGCCTTTACCGTGGCTGGTTTCTATAACCGTTTTGCCTTTACGGGACAAAGCTTCGATATTTCGCAGATTTCTGTAAGTTTAGGAACACGTCTTCGCTGGCCAGATGACAACTTTATCTCTAGCACAGCGATCAATGTCCAAGCGCTGAATCTAAACAATTGGACCAACTTCCGAACGGATGACGGAACGATTGTAAATTCTGGTAGCTTCAATAACTTCAGTATCAAGCAAACCATCGCTCGAACTACGGTTAGTGATCCGCTTTTCCCAGCTAGTGGATCTAAGATATCCTTATCTGTTCAGTTGACGCCTCCTTACTCTATTTTCAATAGAAATGCCAACTATGCCGAACAGACTCCGGAGGAGCGATTCCGATGGTTAGAATATCATAAATGGCGTTTCGATGCTGAATGGTACACTACTTTGGCAGGAGGAAACGATCCAAGTAGTAATGCTGGTAAGTTAGTACTGAAAGCTCAGGCCAAAATCGGGATACTCGGCTTCTATAACCGAGATATTGGAACTTCTCCATTCGAACGATTCCAGGTAGGTGGTGATGGTATCAACAATCAACAATTTGGTTTTGCTGGTGTGGATATCATCTCATTGCGGGGTTATGAAGAGAATCAGCTAGAAGCTAACCTAGATCCAAATGGTTCTTCTGCTACCGTTCCCACCCCAGTATTCGACAAGTTCACACTGGAACTGAGATATCCACTTTCTGTAAACCCTAGTTCAACCATCTATGTACTAGCCTTTGCGCAAGGTGGTAATACCTGGAGAAGTTTACGGGACTTCAATCCATTTGACCTCAAAAGATCGGTAGGTATGGGATTAAGAGTATTCCTACCTATGTTCGGTACGATCGGGTTTGATTATGGCCTTGGATTTGATAAACCAGGAGCGAGAACACTTAGTAATCTAGGAGACTTCAATATCGTACTTGGTTTCGAACCAGAATAAGGAATACGTCCTTCTAAAAAATGACAATGCCTCCATTTTGTACGCACAAGATGGAGGCATTGTTATTTATCGCTCTCCCGACAAACAAGATCCAAACTTTCTTAGTTGACAACCAACCCTTTACCCTCAATTGAAGTCTTTAAAGTATAGACCCATAGCGGTCGTTTGCGTATACCTTTTATTGGGGAGCTCCCTGGTTTTACGCGTTCAATTACATCATTCTTCGAAGCCAACACATCTGTCTTAATTAGATTGGGATAAGCCGTAAATACTTATCGATATCAGCAAGGCCTGCTTGTCTGGAAGTTGGTTTATGGCATTTTCTACACCATCCCACTTAACGTGTACTAAGATCTATGAAAAAAACCAAGCTATGCCTTCTCTTGGGCATCTTGCTCACGGGATTCCTATGTGCCCAAAGCAATGAAGAAGATTTAAACGCTGCCGCAGAACAGCTGGAAATTGGAGGTATTGTGGTCGAAGGCATCCAAGAAGCTAATGATAAAGCTATTGTCACGATATCTGGCCTAAGGGTTGGAGATCGGATACAAGTGCCGGGGCCCAAAATCCAACAAGCAATCAAAGCCTTGTGGAAACTTCAACTCTTCCGTGATATACAAATCCTGGAAACAGATCGTAAGGGGGATATTATTTTCTTGAAGATCCTTGTGCAGGAAATGCCAAGACTTGCCGCTTTCTACCTCCAAGGAGTAAAACGTAAATGGCAAGAGCCTTTAAGAAAGATTATTGCTCAAGATCTAATAATATCCGCTAGTGTAAGCCAAGAAGCCAAAACCAGGACTAAAAGAAACGTACAGGAATGGCTGTCGGCTAGAGGATACTATTTTGCACAAGTAGAAATAATCTCATCTCTAGAGCGAAAGAGCAATAAGCTCAAGCTGGACGTTCAAGTAGATCTCGGAGAAAAGGTAAAGGTTAGTGAGATTAACTTTAAGGGCAATACCACTATATCAGACCGGACTTTGCGAAAAAAAATGCAGACCAAGGATAAGCACGCCCTATTCTCTAGAAAAAACTTCCTCGCAACAACTCTCGAATCCGACCAAAAAGCTATCATTCAGTTCTACCAAACCAAAGGATTCCTAGATGCCTCTATCGAGGAGATACATATTGATACATTGGGTACTGAATTGCATATCAATATCAGGATCACAGAAGGTTCCCCCTATCGATTTAGAAATATCGGCTGGAAAGGAAACGTGGTCTATTCAAAAACCATTTTGAATAAGGTACTAGGCATACAAGCAGGCGATGTATATAACCCCATACTACTTGAACAACGGCTCCGTTTTGATCCCAAAGGTCGAGACATCAGTGCTCTATACCTCGATAACGGGTATCTCTTCTTTGATATCAAGCCCGTTATTACCCATATGGAGAACTATGAAATAGATGTAGAAATCCAACTTACTGAAGGTCCCCTCGCTAAAATTGGAGAAGTTGCTATCACCGGCAATGAACAAACGCATGAGCATGTAATTCGTCGAGCCTTGCACACCCAGCCAGGTAAAGCCTTTAGTCGTGCCGATATCCTGCGCTCCCAACAAGCCCTGATCAACCTGGGGTACTTTAACCCGGAGACCTTAGACATGACCACGAAAGTCAACCCAGAAGATGGTACCGTTGACCTCGAATACAAACTAGAAGAACGACCTTCTTCGAAATACGAGTTATCCGCAAGCTGGAACCCCGCCGCCAGTGATCAAGGTGGCGGCTTGGTAGGTACCATCGGTCTCACCCTTAATAATTTCTCTCTCCGCAAGCTATTCCAGAAAGACAAAGGCACCTTTATGCCGATCGGCGACGGTCAAACCCTTTCCCTGAGAGCCCAGTCTACTGGTCGCGATTTTCAAGGCCTCAATTTTTCCTTCACTGAACCTTGGTTAGGTGGTAAAAAGCCCAATAGCCTAACCTTTTCCACTTTCTATCAAAGATTCACGAATAGCAGTAGTGTGAGTGAGGAAACCCCTTTTGCATCCATGAGTACCATCGGAGGTAGTTTGCAGCTGGGGTCAAGGCTAAATTGGTTAGATGGCAATTTCATCGCGACATCGGAAATAAGTTATCAGCACATTGACTTAAATGGACTGGAGGATATTTTATTGGAGGATGGCAGCACGATTAGCGAAGGGAACTTCAACAACTTATATTTCAAACAAAGTCTAACTTACTATACCCTTAGTGATCCGTTTTTCCCGACAAAAGGACTGAAAGTTCAGCTCTCTGGGCAACTTACCCCACCCTATTCCCTTGTCGGCAATCAAACCAGTCAGTCTTTTAAATGGATGGAATATCACAAATGGCGAGTGAATGCCGAATGGTACGCTCCTATTACCAAAAAATGGATTGTAAAATTGAGTGGCAAAACTGGATGGCTGAGTGCTTATGATCAGAGCATTGGTATTCCACCCTTTGAACGTTTTGAAGTGGGTGGGAATGGAACGAACACCCAGCAGTTGGCTTTTGCCGGTAATGACCTAATCTCCATGAGGGGATATCCAGCAGACTATCTCGAAGGAACCTTAAATGGAGGCGGAGCGTCCTTTGCCAAATTCTCCGCTGAACTTCGGTATCCAATAGTCAATTCCGCATCCACGCGAGCTTTCTTATTGGCTTTCGGGGAAGCCGGTAATGTTTGGAAAAGTAGTAGTCAATTCAGTCTAGGAGATCTAAGGCCAGCGGTAGGATTAGGATTTAGAGTCCAACTGCCATTTTTGGGGATGATCGGGTTGGATTACGGCTTTGGATTGGATCGCCCCGATCTAAGCGGCCAAAATTGGGGCAACTACGGAACCTTAAATCTGATTCTAGGCATCGAACCGGAATAGTCCAAATTATGATTGAACGAGCGTATTCATCTCAAGTCAGTACTTTTTCATGCAAAAAACAATGAGTAGCGAGCTAGTGATCGGGGTGAAAGCGGATGGATAAAGGTGAAGGCAAGTTCCTAGAATCTTTTCCCTGAAATTTTGTCATTGATTACTCCTCAAAGTTCACAAATGACTAGCAATAGTTAGATATTCCTAATCCTCCAACTGTTGGTTTTTCCGGCGAGCACTTCTTTGTTCACCAACACAGAGTCCCTCAAAAAATATATATTGCACTACAAATCAAGTACATTCGTAGGATCTTCATCTATGAAAATGTAGTGAACCAAGCTCAATAGTAAAATATAGCCTAGCTTCCTGCCGTTTCTGAGATGAAGTTGACCCAACCCACAAAATGTAACCGAACATATGAGCAAGTTAACCATCAAAAATGGTAACGGGGAATTAACCCTAAAGAAAAGCCAAAGCCTCGTTGGACTAAAAACCAAAGAAGACAAAGACCAAGAATTTGTTGATAAGCACATCTATAAAAATTTGGGCGGGTTTGAAGTTGTCACCTT
Organism: uncultured Lewinella sp.; assembly: GCA_913057785.1. Classification (GTDB taxonomy): domain Bacteria; phylum Bacteroidota; class Bacteroidia; order Chitinophagales; family Saprospiraceae; genus DT-111. Next base: position 41,663 of record CAJXPD010000009.1, read on the forward strand.
AAATCAAGGCGAGAACAACCTCGACGATGCACTTGATGAAGTGAGAGGTAAAGATGAAGTGGAATTAGGAACTCATGTTTACTTTACAGAGGGAAGTAATCGACCACTAGTTCCTACTGGTGAGATCTATATTACTTTTGAAGAGGGAGTGGACGAAAGTGAGCAAAAAATTGTCTTGGAGGAATACGCATTGGAGTTAGTTGAGCGTCGTGATGATAACCGAATCATTGCCAAGGTAACCGCAAATTCTCCCAATCCGATCAAAGTAGCCAATTTCCTTCAAGCCATCTCCTTGGTCAAAATGGCTGAGCCAGACCTAGATACTATGTTGGATGAATATGCCTTTACCGCTCCACATGACGATCTGGTAGACCACCAATGGCACCTTGAAAACAATGGCTTTGTGGCAGATGTAGATTATCGCTTGCGGAAAGGAGCGGATGCCAAGATTGTGGATGCCTGGCGTCGTCTTGGCAATACCGGTTCCAACAAGGTGACTATTGCCGTAATCGATAATGGTTTTGACTTGACACATCCTGACCTAAAAGGAAAAGTCACGAAACCTTTTGACCTCTGGAATCAATCGTCTAGCCTATTACAAGGAGATAGTCGCTTTACACATGGTACACCTTGTGCCAGTGTGGCACTAGCTGCTTCGAACGGTCAGGGTATGGTCGGCGCCGCTCCACAGGCGCGCTTTATGCCAATTAGTGGCACTTCTTTTAGTGCCCGATCCACCGAACAAATGTTTGACTACTGTATTGATAAAGGAGCTGATATCATCAGCTGTAGTTGGGGTACAACGGATGCCAATTTCCGTCTCAACCGGATCAAGGAAGAGGCCATTGCTCGAGCGGCTCGAAAAGGGCGCAAGGGGAAAGGCTGTGTTATCCTTTATGCCGTGGGAAATGATGATTTGGACTTCGTGAACTTCTATGCTGCTCACCCAGATGTTATAGCTGTTGCTGCCAGTACTAGCCAAGATTCTTATGCCTCATACTCAAACCGAGGCCGAGAAGTATCTATCTGCGCTCCTTCTAATGGGGATTGGCCAATCCTTGCCGCTAGAGCCTGGTGGGATGAGGGCTTGAACTGGGAATCTGGCAATTATAAATATTGGAGAGATGGCCGCTCTCGAGGCAAACACTATAAGCACTTCGGTGGAACCTCAAGTTCCACGCCTTTGGTGGCCGGTATCTGTGCGCTAATCCTTTCCGCCAATCCTGATCTAACCGCCAAAGAAGTCAAAGATATCCTGCAAAAAACGGCAGATAAGATTGGTTCTCCTAGTGAATACCGCAATGGTCACTCTGTCAAATATGGTTACGGTCGCGTCAATGCTGGTCGCGCAGTAGCAGAAGCCCTACGCCGCAAGGAAACAAAGGCCCCTCCCAAGGAAGTGGAAAATACCGTTTCCAATGGACAGGGATTGTTTCTATTTGATGTGCAGAAGCAAACTCCATCGGGCTACGGCGTCCAGATCGGTGCCTTCTATGAATATGGCAACGTGCTGATTCAAGTCGAAAAACTCCGGCGTAAATTTGGAGAAAAGACTGTGGTAAGTATCAACGAGCTAAACGGAAGGACCGTCTATAAAGTAGTAGTCGGGGCCTATAGCTCCAAAAGCCAAGCGCAGCAACTCCAGAAACGGATGAAGGACGCCGGGCAGGGCGGATTCCTGCGAAACTTGAAAGATCTAGCTTAAATCCAGTGGTAAGTAAGCAGGCTTGTTCCTAGAATTAGCACTCACTTATTGTTCCTCTATCCTTAGGTAAGCAACATCGTTTTTCGGTACTGTGTAGGTGTCATTCCCGTACTTTTTTTAAAGGCGGTATGAAAGGTTGATTTTGAATTAAACCCGACCTGATACATCAAACTCTGGATGGTCGTATCCTGCTGACCTGGGTCGCTTATCAAGCGCTTACATTCTTCTATCCGATGTGCGTTCACCCACTCATTAAAGGTCATCTTCATTTCTCGATTCAAATATTGGCTCAAGTAATGGGGCGGAACGTGTAGGGCTTTCGCCAATCGATCCAATGATAGCAATGGATCTAGATAAATCCTTTCGATCTCTACCAGGCTTCGTAAGCCTTTTTCAATTTTCTGGCGGCTAGCGTGAGACAACAGCCACTGCTGCCCCCCTTGCATGATATTGGGCTGTTGGATCAACTTAAGGAAAAAATACCCCAAGATTCCCAAAAACGCCAACTCACTAAGGATATATAAACCCCATGCCACGGGCTCGGTAATCCACTGTAACTGCAACCAGAGTAGGTACTCAATGACTCTAATAGAACGCCAAATCAACAAGCCGCCCAAAACGGGTCTCAACAATTGTTCTAAGCGAGTTTCTCTCCCTACAGTTATCCAAGAAAGTATGGCATATACAATAAAATGCCCTTCTACGAATAAGAGCAGCTTAGTCCTAATATTTCCCATGCCCCCCGAATCAACCAACCATGCCAATGCATAGATAAAAGCTGGTAAGGCGTGCCACCAGTGCTGTGCCCGAAAAGAGAAACGTTCATGGCCTGCAGCTCTACAGCTAAAATAGAGTACAGGAGCAAAGCACAACTGAAAGAATATAGCCACATCTGAAAGTCGCCATGGCAATTCAAATAGATCTCGTAACCAAGTGGTGTATTGAATGAACCCAAGGAAGTCAATGACGATTTTGCAAGTCAACCATACGATCAACATTCTAGTAAACAGTGTCGGTCGGGGATACTTTGTCTTCAAATACAAGACAAAGAATCCCCCTAGGAGAAAGGCAGCAAAATCAAAAAGACTCTTTATCCACAATAACTCAAGCATACCAACAAAATTACCAAAAGACGACAATCTTAATCCATTCACCCCATTGAACGATAACAAAAGACAAAAATCCAGAAAAGGGAGTTCTATTTAAGAAACTCGAACCTTAGGCATAGGCGAAGATTGTAGACTTGGGTATGAAAAAGTTGAAGCACTTACAAATCTCATTTCTTTCCCTCTTTGCAATTAAATTTTTTCCACTATGTCTACATGGTCAACAAATCCAAGTTTCTCCTCCCACTATACTATCGCTTACCCCTAATTATGTAAGCAGTGAATGTACTTTAAGTCAAAGCAACAGCAATATCCTCTTAGCTACTGTACTCGTTGCAGACCCGAGTAGTGCTAGCCCTAGCTATCATACAAAAGTGTGGCAATCACAAGATGGAGGACAAAGTTGGCAAGATCAGCATTACCCTGTTCTGCCTCAGGCAGCTGATCCTTGGGGCTTGCTACTAACTAATAGTGCCTCCCTGATTGCAGATATCAGCGAGGGAAGGAAATTCCACCTCCAAGTCTCTCACTTCGATCTTGCATCTCAGGAGTGGGCAGCTCCCAAATCCTTCGGTTACGGATTTGATCATTGCATGCTACTTCCCGGTCTTGATTCCCAATCGGTATACCTGATCGCTACACAGAAGATAAAAAGCGATCAACAACAATTCCAAACACGTGTTTTGATCGCACATTCTCGGGATGGTGGTCGTAGCTTTCCAAAAAGACACTTCCACCCTTTAGTCAAAGGGGTTGAGTTCAATGCTAAACAAGCCTATCTCCATCCCAATGGTACTCTCTTGGTCCCAATCTCCTTAAGAGGATACTTCTTCGAAAAAGAGGAGTCTCCCCACCCTTTCGCACAAATGCAAACCTGGCTATATCCCTTCTATGATCATGGAGCCACTCTTGGAACCCCATCATTCGTGACGAAGCTTAGTGGCCGAAAACATCATTGGCTTATATCCAATAGTCAAGATCCTGAGCGCCTTTATTTTGCCTTCACAGATGTTAATCAGCAAAGACTCGGGCTTCTCCAGAGTCATGACGGTGGATCCTCCTGGACTGCCCCCATCTGGATCCACCAAGACAGTGCAAACAAGAAATCCGTAGATCTCTCGGCCATGACCATCAACGCTCGGCAAGAAGTGGCTATCAGCTGGGCTAAAAAGGTGAAGGAAGGTTGTTATCAACGAATGATTAGCATTCTATTTCATGAAACTCAACAGTTGCAAAGTCATGAAATTGGGCAATTAGCTTGCCCCGATGATGCTAATGGTTGGATCAAAACCGCATGGCCACAAGGCGGAGACTATTGTGGCTTGATTGCAAATCCTGATGATAGCTTTTATCTCTTCTATTCATACCCGCACAAGGGATCATTTACTCCTCATTTCACGCAAATAACTTTTATTCGATGAAAACTAGAATCGTTTTCTTATTCCTGCTTTTCGTCAATTTTCACATTTGGAGTCAAAGCAGTCTGAAAGAAAAAGCCCATGAGCACATTGCCGAATTAACCCCACTGCTCCTCAACCTAAAGGACAGCATCGGAGCCTGGGCAGAGCCTTCCTTGCAAGAATACAAGACCAAAGCCTTACTACAAGAAACCTTGTCTAAAGCTGGCTTTCAAATAGAAGAGAATTTAGGAGGGATTTCATCCATGTTTAGTGCACAATACGGTCAGGATGGCCCAAGCATTGCCCTCCTGGGAGAGTACGATGCTGATGTATTTGAGAACGGTACAAAAGGGCATGCCTCTGGGCATCATTGGCTGGGTGTGGGGAGCCTGGGAGCAGCCTTGAGTTTGAAACGATTGATTGATAATGGAGAGATTGAGGCACGTATTGTCTATGTAGGAAGCACTGCAGAAGGGGGCTTCGGCGGCCGAGCTCATCTGGCCAGGAGGAACGTTTTCGAGGGGATTGACTTAGCTATATTCTGGCACCCAAGTCCCGTTACTTGGGCTAGCACACGCCCATGGGATGCTTTACTCGATCTTGAGATTCAATTCAATCAGGAACAAGTCAAAGTCATTGAGACTCCTCCCAATTCCTCGACCTTACTGCAAAAAGTATTGAGCTTCACTAAAGTTTTGGATCGCCTAAAAATGGGCATGGATTCCACCATTCACCTGCACTATAGCTTAGCATCTCCCAAAGCCTCTTACAACTATAGCACTGATAATATTGAGGTGAAAATCAGAATTCAGGCCGTAGAACAGGCAACAGTCAACCAGCTTTATCAAGCTGTGAAGGATAAAGCGGAAGCCCTTCAAAGAAATGAAATCACTGTAGGTATCTCAGTCTTCCGAGCTATCCACGCTTTCCTCCCCAATAACACAGGAATGAAAATGGTAGCTGAAAACATGAATGATCTAGGTCCCATATCATTCACTACTCAAGAACAAAATCAAGCGAAAGCAATACAAAGTCGTTTAGAACTACCTACCTCAGGGCTACAAGCTAAGCTTCTCCCCTTTCAGCCCTACACTAACTCACAGACTCTTAGGAAATATGCCAGCGATATTGGAGATGTAAGTTGGTGGGCACCAACCCTGTCCTTCGTAGTTACGTGTTATCCAAGAGGTGTCCCAATTGGCCAAGCGGTTGCTGCTGAAATGGCCTTTCAGTCCTTTGGAGGAAAGGGTATGCTGTACGCCGCCAAATTAATTTGTTCAAGCGTAGTAGATTACCTTGGAAATAAGGGCCTACAGCATGCCATCAAAGCCGAATTTCAAAGTCGAATAGGTGCACAATCTTATCACCTCTTCGAACCAATGATACATCCAACTGTCGAAAACAATAGGAAAAGAACAAAGTAAACTAAAATAACTAGACAAGGAGTCCGCAGCTCATACTGTACAATTCGCTACTTAGCCCTTTACTGTTCCTACTCGGCGCTCGCCGATTATAGATTTCGGATCATTGTGCTAAAAGCACATTATCCATGAGGAATCTAGCGTCCTATGCCTCCTTCTTCAAGTTGGCGGCGATTTGTTCTTTGCTCGGGGCAACGACTACCGCATTATTGATATTTCTCCCTCAAACCTCCGCTCCAGATTTTGAGACACAGGTGCTATTACATCAAAATCAATTGTACCTTACCAAATTGTGGATCCTCTTTTTTCATCCACAATTTAACCTGATCGCGAGCCTAGGGCTGGGGCTACTTCTATTCAAGAAAAAGCCTTGGGCCATTATCATAGGCAGCTTGTTTCTAGCCTGTTGGGCATACACGGAAATGCGCCAACAAGCCTTTTTAATTGATGCTTTGAATCAGATGTGGCGACCAAACTATCTGGCAGAGGTAGAGGATGATCAACGTCACATGTACCGGACCTTAATAAAAGGGATGGGTGGCATTAATGATAGTCATTACTTTGTCGTCATCTACGCCTTTGGAATGGGTAGTCTGTTGTTTGGTTGGGCCATGCTGAAGGAGCAAAACTGGGGCCGCTATCTAGGAGGAGCTCTTGTATTTATCGGCTTGCTGAGCCTCGCCTCTTTTGGCCGGTATTACTTGGGCGTTTCTTTCCTGAATCCTCCAGTAGACTTTAGCTATCGCTGGGTTTATCCCTACCTACAACCCTTGGTTCGAATTGGAATTGCGGTCTGGATTTATGAGCAATATTTAAAAAATTCCTAAGCTGGGGCGGTGGTACAAGATTTTGGTAGATGAAGCATCCTCACGCCCGCCTTTTTCGACAAAAAAGGCAGACTAGTCTAAGTAATTTTCAGCTCCGTCCTGAGCTAATCTATTTTAGTAGTTTTGGCCAGTCGTTTCTATTAGAGAATCCCAACTGTCTTCTCAAGACATTTTGAAAAATGGTTTGCAACCATTACTTCTCCGAATAGTCATTCGTTACAAAACTTGAAGAATAGATTAGCTATGCAAAAAAACTTCCTTGTACTCTTATTCATTTGCCTAACCGTAAACTTAACTAGCCAAGAACGCGAATTTTCTCTCTCCCAAATACAAGAGGATTTTCGTTTTCTTAAACAGAGTTTTGACACCTATAATCCAGCCCTGGGCATCTTTCACCCCAGAACATCATTCGAAGAACGCTACCAAGAACTTTATGCTGAACTAGACCAACCGCTAAGCGACGTAGAATTTTACCCCTACGTCATGCAATTAGGAGCCGCAACTAGGGAGGGACATACCTTTGTACGATCCGATACTGTGACTCAGATCTTTCAAGGGTTCTTCAGAAATGAATTCGCCTACCTGCCCATCTCCGTCCAGGGAGCCTCCGACAAAGTCTATGTCTGGAGCAATTTCAGCCCAGATAGCACCCTAGAACGTGGCGCTCAGATACTGAGTATCAATGATCGAACTACTGAGGAAATCGTAGAGCACCTTTCCAAGTTCGTCATCGCAGATGGCGATATTCAAACCTACAAATCTGAAAAAGCTATTGATCGATTTGTAAGTTATTACTATTGGTTTTTGGAAAAACCAGCCTCCTTTAAAATCAAATATGTCCCGCCCGGAGGAACAGGAGTTAAAGAGGTGACCCTACCAGCAATGGTAAGAGATTCCATGATTGCCTGGCGAGATCGTCGCTATGGGAAGCCAAAACCTCGTAAAGAGGATATCTCAACAGTATATACTTTTTCCATAGATGGAAATACGGCTGTGCTTGACTTAAATACATTCAACCGACAGCTCAAGGATAAATATAAAATCAAGCCCAAAAAATTATACAAAGAGATCTTTAAGGAATTACGAGAGAAAGGAGTAAAACACTTCGTCATGGATGTTAGAAATAATACCGGGGGCCGACGAGAATATGCGAAACACCTGCTCCCCTATCTGATGAAAAAGAATTACAGTGGGCCACTTCAAAGAGATAAATCTTGGAAAGGAAGAACCACGCAAAAGAAATTCCCAAAAGCTAAGAAATTGGCCTTTGATGGACAGATCTATGTCCTCACCAATTGGCGAACATTTTCCAATGGTTCCATTGTGACCATCTATGCAAAGGAATTCGGTGATGCCATCGTCATCGGGCAAGAACCAGGGAGCAGATACGAAGGGTTTGCCGCCGGATCTACCCAATACGTAACCTTACCTAACACCAAAATTCGAGTTGGCATACCCAGGTATCTCCTACAATCTACTTACGCCATTCAGAAAACCAAGTTAAAGAATAGAGGAGCTGTTCCAGATTATCCCATTCAATATCAAATTCAAGATTATATAGACCAGAAAGACCTTGCAATGGACAAGGTTAAGGAGTTAATCGAGGCCACAGACCAATAGATCAATCACATATCCTTTATCCAAAGCCCAGGAGATTCTTCTCCAAGCATTTTCTGCTTGGCTGGTATTTCAGCAAGGAGTGTAGGGATCAACAGCAGCTAGGTTTCTAGCTAATGCGCTGACACTAGAAGAGAAAAGTTGTGAGAGAACCCAAAATATAAGGTTCTGTTAAAAAATAGCCCTGGCACGATCTTGGTAGAACTTTTTTCTGAAAAAAAAGTATTTTTATTGTATATAATCTCGTTAATAGTGATGAATGCAGAATGTGTGTAGAAAAAATCGAAATCAAGGCGAACCCTTTTCATCTCTATCCTATTCCTTGTGGTTTTCTCTACAATCCAATCATATACTGGTTCAAACGAGCAGTTAATTCCTTCCGAATCCCGGAATAATGCAAGAAAAACAAAGACGATATGAAAATTAAAGGCCCGATATTACTTTCTGTGAGTGCCATCTTAGTACTGGTTGCCGCTTATTTGCCACAAACCGATAGTTCAGGCAAGGAGTCTATTTTGGTTCGAACATTGATGCGCGGCTTAGAGTATATGCACTATCAGCCAGCTGATCTTAACGACGAATTCGCTACAAAAGCTTACGAGATTTACCTAGATAATATAGATAGCGGTCGCAGATGGTTGACGCAGAAAGACGTTGATAAACTTGAAGCTTTAAAGACTCAGATTGACGATAATATCCAAGACGGGGAATTGGCCTTTTTTGACCTATCTGTCGATCTCCTGGATGCAGGTGTCACGAAAACCAAAGCCTACTACAAAGAGATTTTGGCAAAGCCGTTTGATTTTTCCAAGGAAGAAGCGGTGGAGATGGATAGCGAGAAACGCAAATTTGCCAAGAATGATAAAGAACTAAAGGACTTTTGGCGCAGAAGCCTCAAATATGAGACCTTGACTCGCTACGCAAGAGCTTTGAAGGACCAGGAAGAGGCAGGTGAGGAAGCGGAGATCAAGTCTGAAGAAGAACTTGAGGCGGAAGCTCGCGAAAAGGTCATGGAGCTATACGATAAATGGTATGATAGAATTAATAAACTGAAAAGAGAAGATCGCTTAAGTGATTTCCTTAATTCTCTGACTAGCATTTTCGATCCACACACCAATTACTTGAAGCCAATAGATAAGCAAAACTTCGATATTCGTTTCAGCGGTAGATTGGAAGGGATTGGTGCTCGTCTACAAACAGATGGAGATTATACCAAGGTAGTAGATATTGTGATTGGGGGTCCAGCCTGGAAAGGGAAGGAACTGCAGGAAAATGACATCATTACCAAAGTCGCTCAAGGAGAGGAAGAACCTATCGATGTAAAAGGAATGGTAGTTGATGATGTGGTACAATATGTGCGCGGTAAGAAAGGCACTGAAGTTCGTTTAACCGTTAAGTCTGTTGATGGGACAGAGAAAGTGATCTCGATTGTTCGAGACATTGTGTACTTAGAAGAAAGCTACGCTAAATCCTTGATTCTTGACGGACCTGAAGAAGGAGAGCGAATTGGATATTTATACCTTCCTAGTTTCTATGCTGATTTTGAGAACAAGGATGGTAGATTCTGTGCTCCAGATGTAGCGAAGGAACTGGAAAAACTAAAAGAAGAGAAGGTTGATGGCATCATCTTGGATCTTAGAAATAATGGTGGAGGAAGTTTGAGAGATGTGGTTCGCATGTCTGGGTTCTTCATCGAGGAAGGTCCAATTGTACAGGTAAAATCTCGCTCCAAGAAAGCCGAGGTTCTAGTCGATGTTGATGATAGAGTGCAATACGACGGCCCATTAGTGGTTATGGTGAATGGTTTTAGTGCTTCAGCATCTGAGATCCTAGCTGCCGCTCTACAGGATTATGGAAGAGCTGTTGTCGTAGGAAGTAACTCAACGCACGGGAAAGGCACGGTTCAGCGTTTTGTAGACCTAGATCGTACCATCCGTGGATACGAAGACTACAAGCCATTGGGTAACTTGAAGCTTACGACCCAAAAATTCTATCGAATTAATGGTGGTTCCACTCAGCTTAGAGGAGTAGTGCCTGATATTATTCTTCCTGACAATTTCCACTATATCAAAACGGGAGAGAAGCAGGAAAAATACCCCATGAAGTGGTCGGAAATTGATGCGGTGAACTACAATCAAAATGTGCTACGGATTTCACGCGACGACTTGCGATCCTTAGCAGATAATAGTGCAAATCGTGTGGATGCTAGTCCTGTCTTCCAGAAAGTATTGCAAAATGCTAAACGCTTTAAAAAACAGCGCGATCAGAGTGAATATCCATTGGGCTTGACTTCCTACCAAAACTTCGTGGAAAATCGAAGTGCAGAAGCTAAAAAGTACAATGGAATCTTTGATAATATAATCAATGGAGGCGTGAAGAATCTGGAAGTTGATATTCCAGCTTATACTGGTAATGAAACAAAAGAAGCAAGAAATAAAGATTTCATCGAAGATGTGTCAAAGGATGCTTACATCAAGGAAACTTTGAATATCATACATGATCTGATCAAACAGCAATAAGAAAAAGAGATCCGCAATCTCGGGAAGGCCTTCTACCAGAATAGAAGGCCTTTTTTTTGTAAATTCGCTTCCTGATAATCGCTTATAAATACTGAGTACCGTGAATTACCTTACGCTGGAAAATGTGACGAAGACCTACGGAGACAAAGTGCTCTTCCAAAACCTTGACCTCCAAATTAGCAAGGGGCAGAAGGTGGCCTTAGTTGCCAAGAACGGTACCGGCAAAACTACCCTTCTACGTGTCATTGCTGGGATCGAAAGTGGCGAAGGTGAAACCTGTAAGGTTCAAATCAAACGCGATATCAAGATTGGTTCACTAGAGCAGGCTCCTGACTTCTTGCCTGATCAAACCATCCTAGAAGCTGCCTTTGACTCTGACAACCCTTTAATACAAGCCATCATCCAGTACGAAGAAGCCATGCTAAAGCCAGATGATGGCGATGCTATGCAAGCAGCCTTGAACAAAATGGATGATCTCAAAGCATGGGACTTTGAAGCGAAGATCAAAGAAATCTTGACACGGTTCAATATCGCCCGCTTTGATCAAAAGATAGAAACCTTATCTGGTGGCCAAAAAAAGCGTTTAGCATTAGCCAAACTGATTCTTGAAGAACCTGATTTCCTCATTCTAGATGAGCCTACTAACCATTTAGATTTGGATATGATCGAATGGTTAGAGGAATACCTTCAACGTCCAAATCTCACGCTATTCCTGGTAACGCACGATCGTTACTTCCTAGAGCGAGTATGCAATACGATTGTTGAGCTTGAAAGAGGAGTCCTGTACAAGTACAGCGGCAATTATTCCGACTTCCTGGAAAAGAAGGCGCTCCGGCACGAAAATGAGACCATTGAACTGGAGAAGAGCCGGAAACTAATGAAAAAAGAACTGGAGTGGATTCGACGGATGCCCAAAGCCCGTGGTACCAAGGCCAAATCCAGAGTAGATGCTTTTGACGGTATCAAAGAAAAAGCAAGCAAGAAAATCCAGCAACAAGAAATCCAGATTGACCTTAAGGGCCAAAGACTAGGTAAAAAGATTCTAGAGGCGCATAATGTGGGCAAGTCCTTTGGGGGTTTAAAAATTGTTGAAGGTTTCGATTATAAATTCAAAAAAGGAGAGCGGGTAGGTATCGTAGGGCCAAATGGAGTTGGAAAATCGACCTTCCTCAATATCTTGACCACTTTAATTCGACCCGACACTGGCAAGATCGTCGTTGGAGGCAATACCGTTTTTGGCTTCTATACGCAAGATGGTATCCGTCTGAAAGAAGATAAGAGGGTCATTGATGTCATTAGAGATATCGCAGAATACATACCGCTAGAGAAAGGGGCAAAGTTAACGGCCCCACAATTACTAGAGCGCTTTCTGTTTGATCGTAAGCAACAGCAGGTATATGTCTCCCAATTAAGTGGTGGAGAAAAAAGAAGGCTTTATCTGTTGACCATCCTAATGGAGAATCCGAATTTCCTTATCCTCGATGAGCCGACCAATGATCTGGACATTGTCACCTTAAATGTACTGGAAGAATTTCTGCTAGACTTCCCAGGCTGTATTCTCATTGTTTCGCATGATCGGTACTTTCTCGACAAACTGGTGGATCATCTTTTCATCATGCAAGGGAATGGAAAGGTTAAGGATTTCAACGGAGACTACACCTCCTATCGGCAAGAACAAAAGCTTTGGGACCGAGAACAACGCAAGCAAGAGAGAATTGAAGAGAAAAAATTAAAAGAACAAGCTGAAGCTAATAAGCCTCAAGTTGGCCTCACACAAGAACAGAAGAAAGAGGTTAAAAGGCTAGAGCGTTCCATTTCTAAACTTGAGGAAAGAAAGAAAGAGGTAACAGCCAAATTTAACAATACAGAACTCAGTCCGGCCGACATAGAGAAATATGGCAAGGAGCTGAACGAGATCAATCAAGAAATCGAAGAAAAAGAAATGCTCTGGATGGAACTGGCAGAACAAGCCTAGCCCTCCTTCCACTAAATAAGGCAACAAATCACCAAACACCTTTCACGACTTACTAAAGTACAGACGCAAAGTACACTTCCTTTGGCGAAATTGAATCTGACGAAATCAATTACCAAATTCACTCAATTCAGGCCAAATGAAGAAGTACCTAATTTTCCTATGTTGTTGTGTGACACAATTAATCTACTGTCAACAGGACGGTGATATTCTTAGCCAAACCAAGATCAATAACTTTGAAGCCTTGCTGGCTTATATCCAAAGTACAGAGGGCAGAGATTCCGTCTATCTAGACCCAGCGCGTTTTCGCCATTTCGAAGAAGTCGATGTATTCGGCATAACCTACCGGAGTGATGGGCTCAGAGTCAAAGGTTTCATGCTACAGCCAAAAGAAGCCGGGATCTATCCCTGCATTATTTACAATCGTGGAGGAAGTCTTGACTACGGGACTCTTACGCACTATGTCTCCTCGATTGGCCTAGGAGAATTAGCTCGGCTAGCTTCCGCTGGTTATCTAATCGTCGCCAGTCAATATCGAGGTAATGGTGGTGGAGAAGGGCAAGAGGAGTATGGTGGAGCAGAAATCAACGACGTACTAAACCTAATTCCTCTATTGACTAGTTCTGCTGTCGCTGACACTTCTAGGATCGGAATTTTTGGTTGGAGTCGTGGCGGAGCCATGACTTTCCAAACCTTAAAACGAACCAATAAAATAAAGGTAGCAGCTGTGGGAGGGGCAGGCACGGATTACCTAGCCATTGCCAAAAACACCCCCTTTCTCGATAAGTACTGGTCAGAATGGGTCCCTGGTTATGTAGAAGACAGAATTTCCACCCTACAGCAGCGCTCTGTAATACACTGGGTGGACCAACTGCCACGGGATGTTCCTGTACTATTATTGCATGGCAACCTGGATTGGAAGGTGAAAGCCAATTTAATCTTAGAGCTAGCTTTAGAGTTTGAGAAGTATCTAATTCCTTATCGCCTGGTCATGTTTGATAAAGGTAAGCATGCGATTGCAGAGCACCGTGATGAAGTATTTGCGCAACTCACGAGTTGGTTTCATCGATACCTAAGAGATAGGGAGTCCTTGCCAGATGTAGGTTATAAATACAATCGTTCGAATTAGTGCTTCCTCTTACAGTGGTTTTGTTTAGCTTTTCTTCTGAAACGGGGCCCTACAAGGGCAAATCACTAAACAATAAGTGCTATATCTGGTGCTGCGAGTATGATTTTAAGCATAATTTTGTGCTTTTGTACCACTTTGTAGAGCCATAAAGTGTAAAAAGTTAAACAAAACCGCCTTTCTTTCAATTTTTATTGAAAATTTCATATTCCAGACAAATAATCATAACTCATTGATAATCAATTAAAAATTAGTTCAAAATCAGAAATGTCGCCATTTTATCAAAAAAGAACAGGGGTGTAAATTTCCGCTTTGTTTAACTTTTTACTATATTTGTTTCAACAAAAGAGGGTAACATCTACTAAAAAGTTAAACAAAAGAATTATGTCTCAACTGGAATTTCACGATCGTTTTTATCAGATGGAGTCTTTACTACAGGCATTTGCCTACAACCTCACTAAAAATGTGGAGGACGCTAAGGATTTATTCCAGGAGACTGCATACAGAGCACTAACCAACAGAGAAAAGTTTAATCCAGGCACCAATTTCAAAGCTTGGCTTTTTACGATCATGAAAAATATTTTCATCAATAACTATCGCAAAAAGACCAAGGCGAATACAATCATGGATTCTACGGACAATTTGTTCTATTTGAATTCAGGAAGTAATTCCATTGCTAATGGTGGCGAATCCAATGTTATGATGCAGGAACTAACTAAAATGGTAGAAAGACTGGACGATAGCATTAAAGTCCCTTTCCTCATGCATTATAAAGGCTATAAGTACCAAGAAATCGCCGAAGAATTGGCATTGCCACTTGGTACGGTAAAGAGCAGAATATTCTTTGCTAGAAAAGAGTTGAAAGATCAAATCAGAAAGCATTACAAGTTGGCCAGAAATCTGAAGATGATTGGTCCTGCTAGCGAATAAGATATAAGATTTTTGTCCCCTTTTTTACTATTTCGATTTAGGAATACTCCTTTCCAAGAATTTGGAAAGGAGTATTTTATTTTTGGGCTACCATGACGAAACAAGAGATGAAGAAAGAAATGGATATCTTCCAAACTCAGCTACTGGATTGGTACCAACAAAACGACCGTCCGTTGCCCTGGAAAGAAGAAAAAGATCCGTATCTGATTTGGCTATCTGAAATCATTCTACAACAGACCCGCGTAGCACAGGGCTTGCCGTACTTTGAAAAATTTAAAGCCCATTATCCAGATGTCAATAGTTTGGCAAATGCTCCTGCTGATGAGGTGATGAAATTATGGGAAGGCCTGGGCTACTACTCTCGAGCCAGAAACATGCATGCGACCGCAAAATACATTAGTGAAGAACTAGCCGGAAAATTCCCGACCACTTATAAAGAAATTCTATCCTTAAAAGGAGTCGGGCCGTACACTGCTGCAGCTATCTCATCCTTTGCTTTTGACCTCCCGCATGCTGTTGTAGATGGCAATGTTTACCGCGTGTTAGCCCGGTATTTTGGCATCGACACCCCTATTGATCAAACTCAAGGTAAAAAACGCTTTGCTGAGTTAGCACAAACTCTCCTCGACGCCACCCAGCCAGGACGTTATAATCAGGCAATCATGGATTTTGGGGCCGTGCAATGTGTACCAAAGTCTCCGAAATGTAAACAATGCCCATTACAAGATTGCTGTCAGGCTTTTCAAGAAGATCAGGTCCAGCGCTATCCCATCAAGTCAAAGAAATTGGTCAAAAAGGACAGATTCTTTCATTTTTTGGTGTTTGACCATGAGGGTTCCACTTTTGTTCAAAAACGTGAATCAAAAGATATTTGGCTTCATTTATACCAGTTCCCTTTAATAGAAAGCCAGCAATTCATTAGTACCTTTGCCGAGCTACGACAGCAAGAGCAATGGCCCAATTGGATCACACAGGCTAACTTGGGAGATTGGAATCTCTCCAGACCCTTTAAACAAGAATTGACCCATCAACGCATCCACGCCTTTTTCTTTAAAATATCTTTAAAAACACCCCCAAAAAGTATTCCTCCAGAATTTCTCATCACCGAAAGAGAAAACTTGACTAAATTCGCCTTCCCAAAAATCATAGATTTGTATTTAAAGGATAATTCGCTATATTTAAAATTGCTTTAGGTTAACCGAAATCAGCCAGAATTCAAGCTGTGGCGATCGGAAAATCTAGCCTTTCAGCATTGGTCTTTCCCTATGAGAAAAGAGGAAACTCCGGATTCATCATTGAACCAAAATCAAATTAAAAATAATGGTAAATCGTGTGATATTGATTGGAAACTTGGGGCGTGATCCAGAAGTACGCCGTTTGGAGAATGGTGCAGTAGTAGCCAAGTTTTCGGTGGCCACCAATGAAAACTACAAAGACAGAAGTGGAGAATGGCAAACGCAGACGGAGTGGCATGATGTTGTGGTATGGCGTTCGCTAGCAGAACGAGCAGAACAACAATTGAAAAAAGGAGCTCAGATATATCTAGAGGGTAAATTGACGCATAGAAGCTGGCAAGATCAGGAGGGTAATAATAGACGTACAACCGAGGTAGTAGCTAACTACTTCAGAATGATCGGTCGACGTGAAGGCGGAGGAGGTGGAGATCAAGGAGGTGGGTATTTCCCTTCCGCGAACGATGAGCAGCAACCTAGCACTAATTTTTCTGCACCAAGTGCTCCTACAACTACACCTGCCCCCACAACAACTAATCAAGAGGCCGGTGCTCCCGCAGATGATGATTTGCCATTCTAATTTGAGCAATAGCTCCTTGGCAATCGGCATTTTATAATTCATATGCCTTATAACCACCAATCCCTTGGATACAGACCCTGACAGCTTGCTTTCCATTCTGTTTCTTTTGGTACTCCCAAGCGGAGAAATCTTTCTTGGCATTGCAACAGTGATACTGCTGTTACTTGCCTCTGCCCTGGTTTCGGGCTCAGAGGTTGCCTATTTTTCCCTGACGGAAAATGATTTAGAGAAACTCGATAGCGACAATAATCGCAGTAGTGATCGCATCTTGTTTTTGAAGGACCATCCCAGGACCTTACTAGCGACGATATTGATTAGCAATAATTTCATCAATATTGCTATTGTCATTATCTCAGAATTTGTACTCCGGCAACTCTTGCCGGATATGCTTTTTGAGCAGTGGGCATCTAGCCTTCGAGAAATGGTGGCTGGCAGTAGCCTTTCTCCGACTTTGTACGAGCCTTACTTTAGTATAGCTGGCACTGCTCGCACTTTTAGTTTTCTCATTACTGTAGTTGGCGTAACCTTCCTTTTGGTACTTTTCGGAGAAGTAGCTCCGAAGGTGTACGCTAGTTTGAATAATATTTATCTGGCTAGGGTCATGTCTGGCCCGCTCAAGTTTTTGATGCGAGCCTTCAGTCCCATTAGTCGCATTTTGGTTAGCTGGACAAATAAGATAGAAAACCGGCTAGAAAGTAGTACTCAAACGGGTAGTTTGACCAGCAGAGAAGATATAGATGAAGCTATAGAACTAACGGTAAGTAATACCCAAGATGCGGACCAGGAAATCGATATTTTAAAGAGTATCGTCAAGTTTGGAGAGGTTTCGGTTACGCAAATTATGCGATCACGCCTTGATATCATCGCAGTAGATTTTCGCTTCGATTATGCGGCTTTAATAGATGTTATTAAAGACTCTGGCTTTTCGCGAATCCCGGTTTATGATGAAGATATTGATAATGTTACTGGTATCCTCTATGTCAAGGATCTGCTAGGTCATCTACATGCGGACAACAACTTTGAATGGCAAGAGCTAATCAGAACTAATGTACTCTTTGTACCTGAGGCAAAAAAGATTGATGACCTGCTTCGAGAATTTCAATTGCAGCGCCTGCATATGGCGGTGGTGGTCGATGAATACGGAGGCACTTCCGGGATCGTAACCTTAGAGGACATCATGGAAGAAATCATCGGAGACATTAAAGATGAATTCGATGATAAACCAGAGGTCATTTACAAACAGATAAGCGATAATGAATATGCTTTTGAAGGAAAAACCCTTTTGAACGACGTTTGTCGAGTCATCGGGATCAGCACGAGCACCTTCGATGAGGTAAAGGGGGAAGCCAATTCCTTGGCTGGCTTAATCCTGGAAGTTTTAGGCGAACAGCCAGAAGAAGGATCAAGCCTAGCCTACGATCGTTTTGTGTTTAAAACCAGCTCCGTCAATGAGCGAAGAATTGAAGAGATCATAGTTATCGTGACACCAGAAGCAGAAGAGGCCACGGAAGACAATAAATAAGCCGCTCTCTAGGTTATCTCAAAAGAAAAAATGACGCCGAGACGGTGGCTAATGCCTTAAAGTCCTGTTACTAGCCGAAAGGGGATAAAATCAACACCAATCATGCGAATTCTATATTTTGTTTTGGCAATATGCCTGTTTACCGCCTGCGGTAGCGAGCTTAGTTACACGCCTAAACCACGTGCCTTCCCAAAGGTCGAATACCCAACTCGAGATTATCAATCTTTTGACCAGGAAAGCTGTCCTTTTAGCTTTACCAGTCCCACCTACGCCAAAGTGATTCGGGATACTAGCTTTTTTGAGGATTTGCCGCAACATTCCTGCTGGTTCGATCTCTACATTCCAGAATTCGATAGCCGCCTGCATTGTACCTACTCCCCCATCACTCCCCAGCAGACTTTTCAGGATCTCAAGGATGAATCCTTTCGCCTAGTAGACTGGCATAATAAGCGTGCCAACTATATTGAAGAAATCAACATCCGCAATGCCAATGGCGTGAGCGGTTTTGCTTTTGATATTCGTGGTCCTGCCGCCTCCCCCTTCCAATTTTATTTAACGGATAGTACGGATCACTTCTTGCGAGCAGCGCTCTACTTCAATACACAAGTTCAACCCGATTCCTTGGCCCCTATTTATGACTTTGTTAAAGAGGATCTCTTGACTATGATAGAGACCTTCCAATGGAAGTAAAAGCTACCATGAATAAACCGCTCGATACGCACCCTCTAACTGGGACTTATTGGAAAGAAAACTACATATGGGCAATTGGTATGCAGCTTTGCTGGAATCAGTTATCTGATGATATCATAGGCGGCCCCGTGCAACTGACAAAAGAAGGACAAGCGCACCAACAGCTAGTTGAATTATTTAATCAAAAAAGCTTCGATCAATCTGCTGTTTCTCCTGAATGCCTATACACCAATGCTGGTTTCGGGCCTCAGATTATCAAAACTATCCAGGAGGATCTAGCCAAAGATTTCCCAGAACGAACTACGGATACCTTAGGAGGCCTAGCTCCAGCTCTCGATGATCTAATCTGCTTCAGTTACCTCCTCAAGAAGTTTCAACATTTCAGTCTGTTCAAAGAAGTGGAGATGTCCTTTCTAGGGTCTAAGGTAAAAGGGTTCGCCCCTAAGACTTCCGCCTCTTATGGAATCGAAATATTGGACTATGATGATGATGACAATTTCGTTTTAGCACTGCTATCCAAATCAAAGCAGGATGAGATCATCTTAATTAAGGGGAATGAGACGGCTAATATGGAAGAGATTCTTCACTTCATCAGTACACCAGCAGGAGGTTCGATTCCGAAAGAAGGTGACATCATACAAATCCCTAATATTACACTACGGTTGACTCGAGATTACCACGAACTGATTGATAGTCGTTTAGTAGCCGAAGGCCATGATTTGGATGGCTTCAGGTTGGTTAAAATGGAAGAACAAATAAGACTTTCCCTAAATTACATCGGCGCAACGGTAGAAAACGAGGCGGTTATGGTATTTACCAGGGGAGGTATGGACCAGCCTAAGCGTTTAGTCTTCGACAAGCCATTTTGGTTGATCATAAAGGAGACACAATCCACTCAACCCTATCTCATCTTAAGAGTGAACAATACCGCTGTTTTAGAAGAGAAGACCGTTTAAGGTGATATCGTTGCGCAAGCTCGCCAAAATCTTGCTTCTGCAGTATTAGCCTGCTTCTAATATAGACTTAATACTTCTCAAATCTTTGTTATTGGCTCTGCGCATCATCAGGGCCATGAAAGGGGCAAAAAGCTTAGAAAAACCAGTAGGCTCCCCTCGGTTTCGGAGTGTCATTTTGGTCCTATTATCATCAATAGCAATCCAGGTATAGGTCGTTTCCATTAAAAAAGGACCATCAGCCGTGCGCATGATCAACTTCTCATTGGGAATGAGTTTGATTATTTCATAGACGTAAGCTAAGGTCCTCCCCATGAATTGCGCTTTGAATGCAATCTGTGATCCTTGAGTTAATGGCTTAGTGGTGCGCCATTCAGCCGAATCAATATTCACGTACCACTCCGGAGCATTGTCCGGATTCATGGCATAACTAGAAACGACTTCTACTGGCCTATTGATAATTATTTCAGTATTTACGTCTACCATAAAGATTAGATTGGTGGGATTTCTGCTAAACTCTTGGCTACCGGAGCCTCGATGCACAAGGGGTATAATTGCTTTACAAAGTGAGAGCAATAAGTAGAATCTCTATGCAGCTGCTGTGCCTCCGCATTAACAAAGGTCATGATATGATAAAAGTGATAAGGACGTTCCATTTCCTGGAAAGATCGATACAGAAGTGTATCTGGTTCGTTTTGTCTGATGGCAACGATGAACTCCTGAATGATCCCCTTCACATCCTCTAGGGAGTTTGCGGGATCAATTGTAAAGGTAATGATCACATGTACCATGGCAGGCCTGCTTTAGAGTTTAATAGGTTAGGCAATAAGGCCCAAGATTCCTATTGAAGATCCCCATTCTAAAGCAGATTTCAAAATTACCTTTGATCAAGAATTGTAGGCCAGACAACAGTCCATGGAGAACCAAAACCGTTGTAAACAGGGCCTATTAGTCATTAGTTAGTAGATTCAAAGATTTGAGAGCGCTGTTTCTGCTGTTGGAATGGGGCGAGTTGGTCAAGGATTTGCTGATGATCCTCAGAGGCTGCCCAAGCGCGCAGCAAGGGCAAATTTTCGAACCTCAGTAAAAGGCAAGTGGTTCCTGGCTTTTCTACCTGCTTAATAGGCTGTATATTGATAAAACCAGGCCACTGCTGCAAGACCTGTTCCACCCCTTCTACCCAAGCTGGAAAATAGCCGCGCCCAGCTTCATTCAAAAAATGTTCTACAATAACTATGATCATAAGGTTTATTTTGACTTGTTGCTCCCTGCAAATCGCCTTATCCCATCAAACATCGGGTTCCTCCTTTCTAAGTCCTATTGCAGGTTTTAAGCACAAATAGTAGATTACCTATAGTTTCAAAACAAAGATTCTTTTGATTAAGAAACTAATGGATGATGGCTACAGTTTAGATGGAGCAGTAAAGAAGAAGGAAAAGAGTATACGATTAATCGAAGAAACCTTGGCTACGCTCAAACAGCCATCCAACCAGAACAAGGACAAACAAGCTATTCGATATGAAAGACATAGAAACTCCAAGATTGAGATTTAGGGAGTGGCGTGAAGAAGATTTCGCACCTGTTGCACAGTTCTTTGCTGATCCCCTTGCTGTTCACTATCTAGGAGGAGAAAAATCCGCAGAGGAAACTTGGCGACTCATCGCGGCCTACATCGGCCATTATCAATTGCGCTCTTATAGCTACATGGCCGTAGCAGAAAAAAGTACTAACCAACTAATCGGAAGTATTGGTTTATGGAATTCCACGCCATGGCCGGAGCTGGAACTAGGGTACTGGCTATTTCCTGCCTACCAAGGAAAAGGGTATGCCTATGAAGCGGCCAAGGCGGCCCAGCAATTCGCCTTTGCTGAACTAGGGAGAGAAACCCTAGTCAGCTATATTGATGAGGAAAACATTGCTTCCGCTAAGCTTGCCAAAAGATTAGGCGGTACCTCTGAAGAAGAGATCGAACTATTGGATTTCGGACCACACCAGGTTTATCGATATTTTAACACAACTAAATAATTCTATTTTGCATCTATCTGATATCTAATGCATCTTTATTGTAGATACTGAACTAGATCATGCGATATCAGGAACAAGCTGCACAACCTCACTTTTCCCGCCACATTGAGTGCTTTTGGGAATTGGAACTTCATCCCGATGAAGCACAGCGTCCTTGTGAGCTCTTGGTTCCCGATTGTACCTTCGATCTACTATTCTGTTCTGCTCCACTTCGTTTTTCGTTAGTTGGGCAAACCTGTACGGACAGAATGTCAATCGGCGCTCACTTTATCGGCCAAAAAACTACTGGGCTTTACCTCTGTCCAGAAGAACCGCAACGGATTTTTGGGGTTCGTTTTAAGCCTTTTGCACTAGCTCATCTTTTCCCTGTCTCCCCTAAAGAGTTGACGGATAAAGTCTTGCCTCTGCAGCAATTATTTCAGATTACCACCAAGGAAAATTCTTATATCGAGGGCATTCTAGCTAGCAGAGAATTAGATGACAGAGTAAGCAATGCAGAATCCTTGATTCTTTCTCTTTTTGATGAATTGAACTATCTCGATCAACAATTTCGAGAGCAACTGAATTATATTCTTGACCGCAAAGGCATCCTTAAGATACAAGACCTGTTTTCAGCATTTGGAGTCAGTAAAGTAACCCTTCATAAACACTTCCTAAATAAAATGGGGCTTTCCCCTAAACAGGTGTCTAGAATTTGGCGACTCAATTACTTTCTTCAACTCCAGCGAAATACAAAAACCAGCAAACTCACCGATCTAGCCCTAGAAGCAGGGTATTACGACCAGGCTCATTTCATAAGGGAATTTAACCGCTTCTTCCCTTATAGTCCTCACCGCTTACTACAATCTCAAAGTAAACTCCTACAGATCTCTCAAGAGATTATTGACCGTCGATTTTCTAACCTTTATGACCCCAGAACCTAGTATCGGGAAAAGCTCCGCATAGGCTTTACTTTTTTACAATTTTTATCGCGCCAGTCCTCCTATTTTTACCTCAAAATCATTTAGATCAATTGCTTATGAAGAAGTTACCCGACTGTATCAACAAACTTGCGATCCTACTTTTATGTATACTTTTTAGTCAATTCGGCATTGCCCAAACCATTGACAAGAAGTATCATACCGAAGTGATTCAGCGTTTGAATGAATTGCTAGAAGCCAACTATGTATTTAAAGATGTAGCGCTTAAGACCAAAGCTCATCTGAATAAACAGCTCAAGGCTGGTGCTTTTGATTCCAAAACAGATCTCTCCAGCTTTGCTGAAGCTTTGACCAAGGAGGTGCAATCCGTCAATCACGATAAACATATGCGGATCCGCCCTACTCCCCCTTATGAAGCTCCTGAAAACACACCAGAGCGTCTAGTAGAGGAGCACCTTAGCAGATTGGAGCGGGGGCGTTCGATGGTGGGAGGATTTAAAGCCGCCAAAAAATTGGAAGGCAACATCGGCTATCTTGATTTACGAGAATTTGCGCCATTGATAATTGGAGCGCCAATTGCTGACCAATACATGAATTTGTTATCTACTTCTGATGCCATTATAGTCGACCTTCGAAAAAATGGTGGCGGAAGTCCGGCTATGGTACAATACTTATGTAGCTATTTCTTCGACGAGCGGGTTCATCTGAATAGCCTCTATTGGCGCCAAGGAGATCGTACCCAGGAATTTTGGACATTAGATGAAGTGGGCGGAAAGAAGCTTCCAAATGTTCCATTATTCGTTCTCACTAGTTCACGCACGTTTTCTGGTGCTGAAGAATTTTCGTATAACATGCAGACACGAAAACGAGCCACGCTTGTCGGAGAAACCACCGGAGGAGGCGCCAACCCTGGCGGAGGATTCAATATCAACCCTGATTTGACCGTATTCATTCCGACGGGAGCTGCTGTCAACCCGGTCACTGGTACCAATTGGGAAGGGGTAGGTGTAGTCCCTGAGGTCAAAACAAGTGCAGAAGATGCCTTGGATAAGGCCTTGGAACTAGCGAAAGCTGAAGCCAAAGCACACCGAAACAAAAGGACTTCCCATGGAAAGGATCTTTTATTAGGCATGGTAAAGTTGCTTAATAAAGCCGATGCAAATACTGATCAAGACAAAATTGTGGCCCAAGTAAAGGCGGCTTATAAGGCAGACCTTGTAGGGGAAGGAGACATCAACCTACTGGGATATATCTACATGCAAGACTTTAATAATAGCTTTGCAGCGGAAGCTCTTCTTAAAAGTAACACCATTCTTTTTCCCGATTCTCCCAATGTATATGATAGCTATGCAGAGGCTCTTATTATGAATGGGAAATTGGAAATGGGAGTAAAGAACTTCCGAAAAGCCGTAAAGCTCGCAGAAGTGCATAAGGATCCCAATACGGATCTTTTCAAAGAAAATCTAGCCAAAGCCGAGCAGAAGCTCAATAAGGACTAAGCCTGGACTTATAAGGCATACTACTTTCACCTAAAACCTTAAACTAAACGGTTTCTGAACTGACCGTTGTGATTACAAGAAGTTTACCCGTCTAAATGAAAGAAGCCTGTCGATGATTTTTCGACAGGCTTCTCCTTTCATAATTTCAAAGTAAAACCTTATTGTAAATGCGTCTAGCTTGTAAGTCTATTTGGCTGCCATCTTAGCTGCATCTTTCTTCGAGGGCTTGCCATTCTTTTCAGGTTCAGGCTCCTCTTGCCCAGTGATCTTCGCCTTAATCTTACGTTCAATTTCAAGGGCCAGCTCTGGGTTATCCAGCAGGAACAATTTCGCAGCTTCTCGACCTTGAGCAATTTTAGCATCATTGTAAGAATACCAAGCGCCACTCTTGCCGATGATATCATGATCTACTCCTAGATCCACAATCTCTCCGCTTTTCGATATACCTTCTCCGTAAACGATATCAAACTCTGCAATGCGGAATGGAGGAGCCAATTTATTCTTTTGCACTTTCACCTTAACGTGATTACCTACCACATTACCCTCTTTATCTTTAATAGCAGCTCCGGTTTTACGGATATCCAAACGCATGGAAGCGTAAAATTTCAAAGCATTTCCACCGGTAGTCGTTTCAGGGTTACCGAACATCACACCAATCTTCTCACGCAACTGGTTGATGAAGATACAGCAAGCTCCCGTCTTGCCTATAGTAGCCGTCAACTTCCGCATCGCCTGAGACATCAATCGAGCTTGCAAGCCCATCTTAGAGTCTCCCATTTCACCCTCGATCTCACTTCTAGGCACTAGGGCTGCAACAGAATCCACTACTAGAATATCAATTGCACCGGAACGAATTAGATTCTCGGCAATCTCAAGTGCTTGTTCTCCATTATCTGGTTGAGAAATCAATAGATTCTCTGTGTCTACACCCAAAGCCTCAGCATAAAATCGATCAAAGGCGTGCTCCGCATCCACGAAGGCTGCGATACCTCCCTGCTTCTGACATTCGGCAATAGCATGGATAGCTAGTGTCGTTTTACCAGAAGATTCTGGACCATAAATTTCAACGATCCGCCCCTTTGGAAAACCATTGATTCCAAGGGCTATATCAAGGCTCAATGAGCCGGTAGGAATAGTTTCTACTTGAATGACTTGCTTGTCTCCCAAGCGCATTACAGTACCCTTTCCATACGTTTTCTCTAAACGATCAACTGTAAGCTGAAGGGCTTTTAATTTAGCATCTTTATCATTTGACATGGAGTGGAAATTTTCTCGTTAGGCAGGAGGGAAAAACAAATTAAGGGCCATGGCGTTTAATCGACTATCGTTTGCTTTTTCATCCGTGCAAATCAACTTTTAGTTTTAACTCTACGCAAATATAAATTTTTTGTTGCTTTTCGACAACTATATCAACAAAAAGTTTGCACTTTTTTTATTACTTGCTCGAAATTGTTTTAAAAATCCGATTCTTTTTGACCATCCTGGCGGCAGTCAACAAACACTTCTTAAACAACTCATTATCATATACTAAAAGAATCGGTACTAGCTAAAAAGGACAGCGGTCTTTTCTTTCAGAAAGGGAAAAAACCGATTAATTTTCGACATTCTCCTCAATATCCAAAAATAAGATTTGTTTATCTATTGTTGCTACTTTTACGCCATCTAGTTCTATATTTTACCAGAAAAGATGAAGGGAAAGTACTCTTTTCTATGTATAGGGAAATGCCAATCGGTTGGTTCTCTAGACGAGAGAAGCCCTTAGCACTTTCGCACTAAGGGCTTCACTTGGACTCATTCAGTGTCGTATTATTTACAGCAGCTTTCTTGTGCTGTCATTTCGCTGTAACGCAAAATGTTTTGGATGCTACTACCTTTAGGGCTAAAAGTAACCTTAGGTAATTGCTGATAAGCACTATTAAGTGCTTTAAATTCCTGACGCAAAGCTGCATCTTGTTGCAATTCTTCACGAATTGCTAGTGTTTCTGATGCAGAGGTCTCATGATACAAGAACTGAATAAGCTGATTAGGTGTAAAGTTTTTCTTCATAAAGAACTTTTAGTTGTGTAGATAAATTACACCAATAAAACAACTATCTAATCAAAAATATTGCGTACAGATTGATTTTTTTCTTGTCGGTCAAATAAAGTTTGGATAAACTGATTCTGCACCGTCATTTACTCTCCTGTACTTCCATTCACAAACATTTATTGCATTCTCTATTTCTTCAACTCATAAGCCCTACTCAAGCTTATCAATAGAATCGTAAAGAAAAAACAGTACTAAAAGGATTTCAGGAGCAGACAATTCTTGCCAAGAAAAGAGATGGGCAATCAGGCAAGACACTCAAAAGGAAAGGAAGTCAGGATGGAATAGGCCAGTAGAACAGCAAGTCTATTCTACTGGCACTACTTTCTTTCCATTCTAGCTTTTCACTTTATACCAAGTTTGTGTACGGTATATGCCGGACCAATGCTTTCCTCTTACCTTCAATACTTCCTTCTTCTCATCTCCATACCAAATACTGCAATTGTAAGCATTCCCTGACTCTGGATCGAGGATAGATCCTCCTTTCCAAAAGTCTTTGTGTGGCTTCATATTCTCAATGATTACCAAACCCAAAATCGGTTGATTCTTTTTGTCTCCCTTACATTTATCGCACAAAGTACTAGGATCAGCCTGTAGCAAGCTAGTGATCTTACCAAAGTATTTTCCACCTTGCTCGTAGATCTCCACATAGGACCTCTCCTCTCCAGATTGATCATCAATCGTCTTCCACGTGCCCACAGGTCCCTGCGCAGCTAGATAAACACCAAAACCTAAAAATAGGATTACGCTAAAACAAATTTTCTTCATTATACAAGGAGTTTAAGTTACTGATGAAATAAACAAGAGTCAGAAAGTAAGACGACTGATGCAGCTTAAAGTAACTTTAGGCCTATCACTCACCACCTCCACCTTGCCAATCAAGTAACGATCCTGAAAATCAAATTGTTGTCACTTTTTCACCAAACTTAGCCTCCAATAGCGTCTGTTAATAGCCATCCAGCTCTTCTGGATGCCAAAATAACTTCTTGAAATCTTTCACCTTATCATCTTCAACCTTCACGCCTTCTTGTTCTAAAAGATCCTGCATCATAGTAGGTGTAGGAAAGTGATTGCGGCCAGACAATTCGCCTTTGCGATTCACCACTCGATGAGCGGGAACACCATGTCCACCGCAATTATTCAGCGCCCATCCAACCATTCGAGCGGAGCCTAAAGCCAGATAATCGGCTATAGCGCCATAAGTGCTTATGCGACCATGGGGTATTTGTCGAGTTACCTCAAATACCATTTCATAATAATTGGGTAGTGCCATACTGATATTCGTATTTGATTCTTAAACAAATCTCGCGTTCCGAGACACTCAAAATAAAATGCAACACTTTACTGACAGTTATCGTCTACTGACAGTTATCGTCAGTAGGCGCTTATTCATCTCATTTTATGATTGTCCACGAGATTTGTCCAAGAAGGTCATATTTTATTCCAAATTTGAAGGCATTGCTTACCTTTGTCCTATGCTAACAACTAGAGTAAAAGCCAGTTCGATTACCAACCTCACAGATGCCCGATATTTTGCAGCTTGGGAGGTTGAGTGGCTGGGATTCAACTTGAATATTGGTTCAACAGACTATATCGAACCACACCTTGTCAAAGCTATTAAAGAGTGGGTAGATGGCGTAAAAATTATAGGAGAATTTGACCTTGCCTCGGCAGATCACATCAACGATATGGCACAAGCCTTAGGATTGGATGGCGCACAGCTGGGTATGTTTACCTCCTTGGAAACCTTTCAGGAATTGGAATACGCAACGACGCTCTTCAAGGAAATTGTAGTCGAAAAGGAGACGACTGAGACAAGTATACGGGACCACATGACCGACTTTGCACCCTATGTGAAGGCATTTGTCCTCAATTTTGAGAAAAACGATGTAAATATTGCTGACTTAGGAAAAGGAGCCAGTCTCAGCAAGGAAGAATTAATTCTGCTGTGCAAGAGCTTCCCAGTACTTATCAGTATGCCTGTTGCAGCCGCTGAGTTGGCAGATTTCATGACGGAGCTTAGCCCGCTCGGTTTAAGTGTGAAGGGAGGAGCTGAAGAAAAAGTGGGTTATAAGTCTTTTGATGAATTGGATGAGCTTTTCGAATTATTGGAGGTAGAATCCTGAGCTCACTCCTTTATTGAAACAACGAGCTTGAGTCCTGTCAATGCATGACTCAAGCTCGTTGCTATTTATGTGGTCTACTGAAATTCGATCGCTTATCCTCTATTATTCATAGCGTAAAGCTTCAACAGGATTACCCTGAGCAGCCTTGAGCGCGTGATACCCAGTAGTAAGCAGGGTGATCAAGGCCACTAGCACAAAGGCCAAGCCATACAGCCAAAAGTTCATTTGAGTGTGATAACTAAAGGTTCCCAACCATTGGTTCATAAAATAAAAGGCAGCTAAGAAGGCAGGAATGGTAGCAATCGCAACCAGAATGACGAAGTTTCGAGTGAGTAGATATATAATGTCTCCTGTCTTTGCTCCCAGTATTCGCCGCACGCCGATTTCTTTCGTTTTCTGTTCGGCTGTAAAAGAGGCCAAACCAAGAAGCCCCAGGCAAGCTACTAATATCATCAGTACACTAAAGAGTGTAAAAATCCGAGCTCTAACCTGATCTCGCTCGTATAAATCCATAAAAGAGGCATCCAGGAAATCAAAGTCAAAGGGCGTATTGGGAAATACCTCTTGCCATTGTTCATTCACAAAAGCGATTGTGCCACGCAAGCTTTCTGGGTCTTGAGGGGACATGCGTACATGCACTCTCTGATTATTAAAGCGCGGATAGAACATCAGCGACTCAATCGGATCATACAGTGACCTTTGATGGAAATCCTTGACCACACCAATCACTTTCGCCATGGGCAAGGTATCAACTGGCGCAAATTGAACTCGACGACCAATTGGATCATCCCACCCCATACGTTCTACCATCGACTCATTTACCACGACAGACAAGGTACTGTCAGCGCCAAATTCACTACTGTAATCCCGGCCTTCTACGAATTCAATTCCCATCGTAGAGAAGAAATCAAAGTCAACTGCATAGCCATCGATTCCATATTGTTCCATCACGCCTTCGCTATTCTCTACGTTCATCACTTGCTTTCCTACTCCCTCTCCTAAGATGGCAGAAGTGGAGGCGATCTGCTGCACATTTGGATTTTGTAGTATGCGCTCTCGAATTACAGGATACTTTTCCCGAGCACTACGTCCTTGTAAGGAAAAAGTCAAGACGTGTTCTTTGTCAAAACCCAGGTCCTTATCTCTCAGAAAACTCATCTGATCATAGATCACTCCTGTTCCAATAATCATGAATAAGGTCACTGCAAATTGAACTGAAACCAACACCTTACGAAGCACCGGATTGCCTGAGCCTCTACTTAATTGCCCTTTCAAAACAGTGATTGGCTTAAACGCAGACAAATAGAAGGCCGGATAGCTACCCGCCAAAACCCCAGTTAAACCAATCAATCCCAGTGCACCCAGTAGCACCGGCTTCGACCACAATAAGGCACGATTCAAATTCAGATTAAAGGAATGATTAAAAAGCGGTAAAACGAGCAGAACTAGTATAAAACTCAAGGCTATCGCTACCACGGTAAATAGCAAGGACTCGATCATGAATTGCCAGATCAACTGCCTACGCTCAGATCCCAACACCTTTCTGACTCCCACTTCCATAGCTCGCTTGGTGGCCCTAGCGGTAGATAAGTTCATATAATTGATGCAGGCCAACAAAATCATGAACAAAGCCACTGCTCCAAAAATGTATAGGAACCCAAGCTCACCTAGCGGTTCCGGTTCATTTTCAAAGTCAGACTTCAGATGGATATCTGTCAATGCAATAACTTCATATTTAACCTTGATATCAAATTGATCGAATATGACTGCCACATAGTTTTCTACAACACTTGGCAACTTGGCAGCAAAGTTTTCCGCGTCAGTCCCTTCTTTCAATAGCACATAAGTGTAGAGACTAAAGCCTCCCCATGCCCCAGCCGTTGGATTGCCTAATTGTGGAATCGAATTGCTAGAGATCATTGCATTGGCGATCAAATGGGAGTGGCGCGGCATATCTCGATAAACACCGGTCACATTGTATTTTCGGCCACTTGGAGTAATGAGGACTTCCCCCATGGGATTTTGTTTTCCAAAAATCCGACCCGCTACAGATTCGCTTAAGGCTATGGAGTTGGGTTCAAT
Source organism: uncultured Lewinella sp. (assembly GCA_913057785.1). Classification (GTDB taxonomy): domain Bacteria; phylum Bacteroidota; class Bacteroidia; order Chitinophagales; family Saprospiraceae; genus DT-111. Next base: position 72,000 of record CAJXPD010000009.1, read on the forward strand.
CAAAGCCTTGGATGCCTCTCCAATCACAAAGTCAAAATCAAAGATCTCCATGACAGTTGAATCGACCAGGAATATTTTCTCCTCAAAGAAGAAATTATCCTTGTATTGGAGGTTCGTTCTGCCGTTGGGAATAAATCGGACATATTGTTCGACCTCTGGATAGTCCTCCTTCAGCTGCATCGCTAAGGGAGACTGGGTGACGGCCCATTTGAAAGCGTTATCTGGTTCTGTTATATCAGCTGAAACGCGATAGATCCGATCCGCCTTTTCGTGATAGGTATCAAAACGGCTCTCCTCCGTAATAAACAGCATGATCAGCAGAGCAGCAGCAATGCCTACCGTCAGACCAGCAATATTGAGTAAGGTGTAGATGGGTTGCCTGCGAAAATTGCGCAAGGCAATGGTCAGGTAATTACTTAACATGTCGGATGTTTTTAGGTGATATGCCAAAAAAGAAATCGCTAAATAAAGAGCCAGCAAAACCCCCTCTAGCATTGGGCAACGCAAAAGCTTTCCCTCTCGAAGGACGGGCAAGCCAATTAAATGGTTGCAGTAAACAAGAATAAAATACGAAGCTCTTCGTATTAAAGCCATTAAAATCCTGCTAAAACCCTAAAAGAACCTACAAAAACAACAAAGTGTTAAGAAAATCTTAAAATATATACATTGGAAAAATTTACCCTATATAATTAGCTTTAATATAACAGCAAGACCCCCAGCTTGCTTCCATAGTCACTGCTTTACAATTAAACTTGTTCAACTAGAATGCTGTAGTATTTCATCACCTCGGTGATACCATTTCTCGATGGTATATTACTTGATCGCTAGCACCAACTCCTAAGCTTAATTGTACAAGCGAACCCCCAATCCAAAATAAACTTCAATTATCCCTGCACATATCAAAATTGGGTCAATTCATGGAAATTGACATGTTAGGCTAATGCTTGGTCCAAAACTTCCGATGGAGTACAATGTCTGCCTATTAAGTGTACCTATCGCCCGAAAGTTTGAGCTGACTTAGTCAATACATGCATCCATTGACCATGGTCGACCTATGGATTATTTTAAATTTTAAGACCGAAAACCGATGACATCCACACGCCAATTTAGGAAGGGCATCCCTATGCTTATGCTCCTCCTTTGTCTGCCTTTCGCCCTTGCAGTAGCAAGGACCACCTCGTCGAATCATCCCAATGAAAAGGTGAGTAAACACCGATACTTCCATCCTCGGAAAATGCGTTGTACTTCGCATAATCATGAGGAGCACCATCATCCTACCATTCCATATCAGTCGCATCTTGATCAGCCTTACAAGCTAGCATCACCACCTCTTAATTCCTGCGATAATATTGGATTTGAACAGAACAACTTCAGTGGTTGGGTCGGATATACGGGTATAGATGGTGCCATAACTGACGAGGGAATTGCGGAGGGCAGACACACCATTACAAGAGCTGGATTTGATCCGATAGTCCCCACCATCTCTACGGTAGCTCCAGGCAGTAATTATTCTGTTAAACTCGGGAATGATGGCACTGACTATGAGGTCGATCGACTTACGACCTCCTTTGAGGTGACTCCCTATAACACACTGTTTTCGTACCAATTTGCGGTTATCTTAGAAGATCCCAATCATACCGCTGAGGAGCAACCCCGATTTGAAATTGCCGCCTTTGATGAAGCAGGAGAGTTAATCCCCTGCACCTACTATCTTGTCATCGCTGCCGAGGAAATCGAAGGTTTTCAATCCCAAGGGGACATCAGGTACAGAGATTGGTCAACCGTAAGTCTTGATCTCTCCCAATACATCGGGCAAGAAGTGACCATCCGATTTACAACGGTGGACTGTGCCAAAGGTGGACACTTCGGATATGCCTATATCGATGCGGAGTGCTTAGTAGCGGAACTGAGCTTAACTTGCAATGATGAAGAGGTTTGCGCAGATCCCAACGCCTTTTGTGCAGAGGCAAGCAGCTACACTATCACCGCTCCCCCAGGTTTCAATAACTATGAATGGAGTACAGGTGAAACGACTAGATCCATAGAGGTCAACGATCCTTTCCCTGGCGCTTTCTATCATGTATCCTTCAATAATTTCACTACTGGAGAATTCGGAGACTGCATGGTGAGCCTAGGCATTGCCTTGCCCAACCCTACTCCACCACCAGTAATCCCTATTGAAGATAAGGTCTTCATCTGCCAAGAAGAATCCATTACATTAAATGCAGGTGAAGATTTTGCCCAATACAATTGGTCGACAGGCCTCGATACCCAATACATTGTTGTAAACAACACCGGAAACTACAGCGTCACTGTAACTGACATGAATGGTTGCATTGCCCAGAAAGACATTCAGGTTCAAAAAGGTAGCTTACCTGAAATCGAAGTAGACAAGACAGATGCCTCCTGCGTCAACCAATCCGATGGGACAGCTTCTTTTACGCTATTGAATAACCTGGAAGGCATTCAGGTACAATGGAGTAATGGAGCCAACACCCCTACTGTGGATGGGCTTGCCGCAGGAGAGTACTGTCTTACCGTTTCCGATGCCATTGGATGCACTGTAAGTGACTGTATCCAAATCAATACTCCTCCTCCACTAAGTATGACCACCGAAACCGTTGACAATATCTGTTTTGGCTTTGCAGAAGGTCAGTTGAACATTAGCAGTAGTGGCGGGACACCTCCCTACCTACACGCTGTGAAAGATGATGTCTTTTATCCAAGCAATAGCTTTGGGGGACTTGCCGCTGGAGAATACACGGTAAGCCTGCAAGATGCCAATGGCTGTATCCTGAGTCAGAAAGCAAGGGTTGGTGAACCACCACAATTATTGGTAGATGCCGGGCCCGATCTCAAGATTAACCTAAGCGAAAGCATAGATCTACAAGCGATCCCCAACTTCCCGGTGATAGACTACAGTTGGGAAGGCGAGTTCATCGAAGCCTGTGCAGACTGCCCTGATCCGACGGTACGTCCGTTCTATTCCTCCACTTATAAAATTACCGTAATAGATGAAGATGGCTGTGAAGCCGTAGACTATGTAGATGTATTGGTTGGCAAACCAAGAAATGTGTACATACCCAATGTCTTTTCGCCCAATAATGATAGTAGCAATGACTCCTTCTTTATCAATGCCAGTGGAGAGGTAGCGAGCGTCCGGTCTTTTCAGATATTCAGTAGATGGGGGGAATTAATCATGGAATTGAACGAGTTTCAGCCCAATGATCCGCAATTTGGTTGGGATGGTCGACATAAAGGAAAACCCGTGAACCCCGGTGTTTACGTTTACACGGCGAACATCGAGTTTATTGACGGTGTGAATTTAATTTTCAAAGGGGATGTCACCCTTGTCCGCTAGTGAATTGGGAAACCGAATATTTGAGTAACTCGTTTTCTTGAATGAATGTGTTTCCCTTCTTTCCTCTACCCATAGAGGAACCAGTATTGCCACTAATATGCGTTTTACCATAGAGTAATTTTGACAATTGTAGCTGCCGTTTAAGCGTGTTGACGGCAGCTCTTTTTTTATTAAACCCACATAGTAAACCCGCTAAGATAAAAAGGAAGGCGACTTGAAGAGTAGGTTGGATGGCATACTGCGGAAATAGAACGAACCACTAGGCAGCTCATACTATTTCCACACTATAACCAACAGAGGCTGAATGTTTGCCCCTCTTTCCAAACAGGAGGCGTCTCAAGTAGTTGCAGCGTTGTTGGGTTCTCAAGGAGAGTGATAAGGTACTTATTGCCGACCTTTGAAATGACATAGCCACTTCTCAAACCGGCAACAGTTTCCAAGGTTTATATGTTAACGAACGACACATGAGGCACAATTTCAATAGAAAGTAGTATATTAATACCTTCTAAAAAAGCAGGCCTGCAATTAAAATAGCGCATGTCTCTAACTACGTTGTTCCGTCGAAAGAAACATATCAATTAATACTTTCGAAAATAGAGAACTGTATCTGTGAAAAGAACCCGGTGATCAACCGGGCCCCCACGCATGTTAAAACAAACTTTATAATTGTTTCTAAAGATAGCAAGATAGGGTCATCGAAGATAGGACAAAATACGAGGTTTCCATAAAAAAAAAGTAGACCTAAAAACAATATTCAGTTAATAGTCAAAGATTTAGACAATACAATCTCCTAAGAAAAACTACTTTTCTTTCTATTTTTATATCTTAGTAAATAATCCTACTACTGATGATGCTACCGCAGCTTCATCAATTCCTGTTTAGATAAGACTTGTGTATGTTGTCGACTACATAATATCCGACAAAGGTAAAGAACATAAAAAAGTGAGTTTTGTGCAAATACAATTTTACACATCTCCATAATAACTTTCGGACAAAAAGGGCCTTACTTACTCATTTTCAAGGAATAAGGCAAAACATATTCCATTAATTATTTTAATTCATTCCCTGTAAGACATCATTACATGTATCAATATAGGGCTATTCAAAACTTAAAAACGCTGGATAAGAAAGAACTCATTGAGTTGAACAAATGGCTTAAACCAGGCTGGTCAAACAGTAATAAACGTGTTTATGAACTATTCCAATTCTTGCGTAATCTACATCCCAAATTCCCCGAAGACAAAATCAAAAAAGACTATTTACGTAAATCCATCTGTCCCAATAAACCCTACAGTGAAAAAGAGATATTAAACCTTTTATCCAAACTATCAACCTCGATAGAAGACTTCTTGGTACATCGACATTTGAGAGCTAACCCTGATTTGAAATTAGACCTATTATTAAAAATCAAGAAGGAAAGACAGACGGCGACAGACAAGGAGGAACAATTAATCATAAATAAAATAGAAACCCTCGAGTCGAAAACCGTCAAATCATCTAAAGATTTACAGGACCTAATCCAGGCTTATCAGTTTAGAACAGAATTGGTCAATCCAAAGAGCGGTGATATTAATAAACAAACTGATTTTTTACAGATTGATCATTACCTAAACCACTACTATGCACTCCTTAAAGCAAGGAATGCTATGGAGCTATTGGAAAGAAGCAGCTTACTAAGCGAACACAACGATCAAGCCCCATGGTATGAACAAATCCCTCAGGAGGTCAGGGAACAGTCTGCAATTCAATTTTATGCAAAATATCATCGAACTGCAGGAAAACCTAGCTTACGTAGATTTGATAGATTGCGAAAAACATTTGAAGAAATCCTCCCTAATTTACCTCAAAAGGATCGCAGGATTATTTATTTACTATTGGTAAATGAAGGCGCAAGACTGAAAAGGGCTGGAGAGATCAAGGTATTAGACAAGATTTTCTTATTAAATGAGCTTGCAGTAAAACAGGCTATCGTCATAGAAAATGACACAATTACTCCGCACTCTTTCGCCAACATTCTAACTATAGCTTGCCAACAAGAGAAATTTGCGTTTGCAAGAACTTTCCTCAACAATTATGGCAATTTCCTTCCGCAAGTGATGAAACAAGATGGAATGGATTGGGGAGAATTACTAATTAATTATAGGCAAGATAGTCCTGGTACGGTAGAAAAGGCACAAAAACTGTCGAAACACACAAAATCCTACACGGTTTTCTCCTTAAGGATCCGTGTGCTAATAACACAAATCCTTTTTGATGCCTATCAAAGAGACGAAGTTGGAACAGATGAACGCTTTGACTTTCATATTGATGCCTTCGAAAAAAAATTAAAACGCGAAAAAACATACCCTAAAAAACAACTTGATGGGTTAAGTAAGTTTCATTATTACGCTAAATACTTAGCAGCTCACTTCAGAGGAAAGACATTGACACCAAACGCTACAATTAAGCTAGAAGAGGATATTAACACCGAGAAGTCTTTACATGCCAAAGCATGGTTATTATCAAAGATTCAAGAAATAAAAAAGGGAAATCACTAAATAAGTGGTTTCCCTTTTTTAGGTTCGAATGCAAAAAAGCGCTTATTCAATAATATCTTCTTCAATTATCTCCCCCCCTTTAACCTGCTTCTGCTCATTTACATTCAATTCTACAGTTGAGAAGTCTTCGATCGTGATGTCTTTTTGATCTTTTTTCATGACACAATAGATTTTTAGAGAACTGTAGAGGTCGCTGACCTTTACAGACCATGTTTGAAAAATGGTTGATGATTACCCTCCGAAGAGGGAAAGCAATCCATTCCCTAAGAATCATGTGCACCTGATCCAAAGGCTACTACTCTGCGTGAGTGAGAAGCTTCTTATTTAGCAAGTATGTAATGGAATGTCTTATGTACACTTCAAATGTAGAGAGAAAAGCCCTGTCAATCCAGGGGCAACTCATGAACGACCGTTTTCAACTCATGAACCCATTGTTTCAATGAGGGAAGCGTAAAATGACGGCATGATAATGTTAGCAGAACGGTGCCCTAGGAAGAGGAATAACGACAAAACATGAGTCATCCCGAATTTTGAGCGAGGAAG
>CAJXPD010000010.1 GCA_913057785.1 uncultured Lewinella sp.
AATCCCTACTTGTCACGGTACTAGCGTTTACGCTCGCCTTAGGCTTGGTTCAACTTTGCCTGCCCTTCTTCAACCAGATCGCTGACAAGGAGATGATCTTCCCTTTGAACAATGTTTGGTTTTGGGTACTGGGAGCGGCCTTCAGTCTTTTCACAGCCTTCCTAGCCGGTAGTTATCCTGCCTTTTACCTCTCTTCCTTCCAACCTGTAAAGGCACTAAAAGGGAGCTTTCAGCAGGGGCGTTTAGCCCACGTACCAAGAAAGGTCCTGGTGGTTCTTCAATTCACCGTTTCCATTATACTGATCATTGGTACCTTGGTCGTATTTCAGCAAATCCAGCATACCAAGGATCGTTCCATTGGCTATGACCAAGATCGCCTAGTCAATATTCCCATAAAGGATGGCCGCTTTAACAGTCATTACAATGCCTTTAAAAACGAATTACTCCAATCCAGGACTGTGCAGGAAATTGCGCTGGCTTCCTCCCCAATTACACAAACCTGGTCCACTAGTAGCGGTTTCGATTGGGAAGGCAGAGCACCAGAAGATGGTGATATGTTTACTACCGTACGTGTCACTCCCGATTTTGGTCAAACCGTCGGTTGGCGAGTATTGGAAGGACGTGATTTTTCCAGCAATCTTAGCACAGATTCGTCGGCTTTCGTCATCAATGAGGCAGCCGTCCAATATTTAGGATTTGAAGATCCGATCGGGAAAACGATTAATTGGGGCGGAGACGAGCAGTATAAGATTATTGGAGTGGTTGAAGATATGATTACTCAATCTCCATACGAAGCGGTAGGACAAATGATCTTTGTGCTCAGCTCTGGAAGTGACTCTGACAATATCATAGCTAAACTTACGCCTGGTGTTGCCACTCAAGAGGCACTTCAAACGCTAGAGCAGTTGTATAAGAAATACGACCCCATTAATCCTTTCGAATATGAGTTTGTCGATCAAGATTATGCAGAAAAATTCGGTGATGAGGAACGCATCGGCAATCTAGCGGGCATTTTCACCATGTTAGCTATTTTCATAAGTTGTATGGGGCTATTCGGCATGATCTCTTTTGTGATTCAACAACGTGCCAAGGAAATCGGAATTCGCAAAATCCTGGGCGCATCCGTACAAACTATTGTGGGACTCCTTTCAAAGGATTTTATTCAACTGGTAATCTTTGCTATCGTATTGGCTGTCCCCATCGCGTGGTATTTTGCGGAACGCTGGTTGGAGAATTATGTATATCGAATCCAAATGGGGTGGTGGATTTTTGCCATTGCAGGTACCCTAGCGCTAACCATCGCCTTTTTGACCGTTAGTCTACAAAGCATTTCAGCGGCGCTGGCAAATCCTATTGAAGCGCTTCGCGACGAATAGCATAAAACGATAAAACCGGACTTCTATCCTTGCTCCGTTTATTCAACAAACCTAACTTGATGTTCAAGTTAGGTTTGTTGATTTTTGGGCTTTTTATCTCGTCATTTCCTGCCCCTTTTCACACCATTTCCCCTCCTTCATTCTTCATAAAAAAGCAAGTTGGCATCCACTTCGAGTTTATAAAAACATGGGTGCCGTCCGTTTTCGAACGGGATTGTTCATTATCGGATACTTTTAGTCTACACAAACAAGTTAAACTCATTATAATCTACTGAAAATCAACAATTTAAATAATTGGCATCGGGTTTGTCTTATATAGCGTAAAAAGACACCAGATATGTTCAAAATCAATCTCACCATTACTTTAGGAAGTCTGCTAAAAGGCAGGAGACTTTCTATGGCTAATGTTATCGGGATGATATTGCGCATGTCCGTAGCGATAGGAATCGGCTGGTGGCTTTGTAGTGAAGTGAGCTTCAGTAACTATTTTGGGCAATATGACTGGCTAACTTCCATCCTCCAAACCCTGAACATTGATGAAGAGCTACGAATCTGGTTAGAAAAAGGGTTACATCTAGTTAATTATCTAGGAGAAAAGCATGGCGTTAATTTAGAACAAGTTGTCTTGGCAGACTGGTTGGCAGGTCGCATAATTGGGAGCTGTGTAGAAAATTGCTTTAGAGGCAGATTGGAGTTGCAGAGCTAACCATAATCACCAGTTCTTGACTAAAACTTCGGATATCTGCCCTGCAATTTTGTAACCGTTTCTCCAAATGGATGGTCAAATAAGCAAAAGAGCAGCTGAATAAATCAACATCATGCTACAGTTCTTTAGAAAAATCCGACGAAAACTATTGCAAGAAGGGAGTTTCAGACAGTATCTCCTATATGCCATTGGCGAAATCTTACTAGTCATGGTGGGTATCTTATTGGCCTTGCAAGTCAATAGTTGGAATGAGAATAGACTAGAAGGAATTGAAGAGGTTAATTTACTGGAAGGCATTCAGAAGGATTTAGCGCAAGACACACTTACTTATCAATCCGCACTCGAAATCCAAAACATCTCTCTTCGAAAACAAACAGCTCTGCGAGATATCATTTATAACAGACGGCCCCGTAATGACTCTATTACTAACTACTTCAGATCTATTGCCGCCACTTCCACGCCCATCTTCGTCGTGGCTACCTATGAACGTGCTCTGCGGAAAGGCCTAAAAACCATCTCGAATGATTCTCTTAGAAACCACCTTGTGTTGTACTACGAAAGTGTCATTCCTTACATGGATAACAAAACCAAAATAGATCCCAAGTATCAGTTCGCAACCATCATGCGGCCCTTCTACAATAAGTATCTGAAAATAGAATTTGACCAAAATGACTCGAAGATCTACTCCTTGAACGATTTGCCGGCTATGGCTAATGATAATCCCTTTTTGGTGGAACTCAATACGGCCTTACTGAATAAGGATGTAATCATTGATTTACTCGAGGATAGTTTAGAGGAGTGCAGGTCCTTGATTGAGCAGATTGAGGTGGAGCTTGAAGTCTTGAGATAGGTGGAGGCTATTGAGCCATGTCATCCCAGTCCTTCCCTGTTTTCAACCCCATCCACTATGATACATATATATTGTCGATATATATATCAATTTCATCGAATTCTAGGGACACCTGTGTGAAATTTCCTACACATTGAAGTGCATTAACAATTACATTACTACAATCCACCCCTCACTTAAGTAGTGTGACAAAATAATCAGGCAATCGTCAAAAACTCACACTATGCAGTAGCACTCTACTACTATTTTTTAACGTAATATCCATTAAATCATGAGAACATTAGCAGGATTATTCCTTCTAGTAGCGGCTTTATTATTCACTATTCAACCTCAAGCCTTATTAGCCCAGAACGCTGGAAGTGGCGGTGGAGGGCTTGCTCGCGGTGGTGAAGTGGTGGGTAAAGCCCAATTCCCAAGTCCTCGCAAAGGGGACGCTACACATGGACTTGTGGCCCGCGGCGGTGAAGTAGTGGGAAAGGCTCAATGCTCAATTTCTCAAAAGGCTGGCACAGATACGGGAGGCGGTTTGGCTTCCAATGGGGACGGAGCAGGAAACCACTTTTTGGCCGTTGTGTAAGCAATGATTTGCTATCATTTCATTATAGAAAGATTTCCATAATTTAGATAAAAAGTATCCGTAAGGCCTGACTGCTCCTAGACTAGTCAGGTCTTTCTTTTTTAAAACGGTAAATTGGAAAGAGAACCAAAGAGAAGGAATTCAGGAGCTTAAGTAGTGTGACAAAATGAAACGAACATCTCCTCTGGGCGATTTCTGCACTCAATCAGCCTTGAACAACCCGGCCTCACCGCTTATTAATCCGCTTCATCAAGCCATTCTTATAGGTTTGACCAATTGGTATCTTGTGTTCTTCTATGGAAATGCGATTACCCTCAATCGTTTTTATTTTTTTGGTAGCCACGATAAAGGATTTATGCACACGCAGGAACTCATCAGCAGGCAGTGATTCCTCCAAACCAGAAATCTTCTCATGACTCAGGATCATTTCCTCCTCTAGATGGATCTTGGTATAATTTCCATAAGCTTCCACAAATAGAATATCCTCAATCTTGATTTGATGTATCTTTTTATCTCCCTTAATAAAGAAATGGGTGTTTCTTTTTTCGACACTTGGTGTAGGAGTAGTAGGCATTTTTACACCAATGGTCTTGTTCATCGCCTTGAGAAAACGGGCAAAGGAAAAGGGCTTTAATAAGTAATCCGAAATGTCCAATTCATAGCCTTCTAAAGCAAACTCTTTATACGCAGAAGTGACAATAGTAGCAGGAGGATCTGGCATAGATTTCAAGAGCTCAAAACCGCTCAATTCTGGCATGTTGATGTCCAAAAATATCAGATCTACCTGGGTTTGATTTAGCAACTGCATGGCTTCAAAGGCATCGTAACAATTACCTACTTTTTCTAGATACGGTAACTTCTGACAATAGCCTTCAATAATGCGGTGAGCTATCGGTTCATCATCTATGATTAGATACTTAGTCATTGTAGATCAATCATTAATCGGACTTTGTAAATAGATGCTTGCTGTTCTATCTCAAGCTGATGACGGTTAGGATAGATATGTTCCAATCTCTTCTTGAGATTATCCAATCCTATCCCTCCAGGTTTATCGCTAGTCGTAAGCTTGAAATTATTTTCGATAGTAAAAGTAATCCGACTCCGTTCAGCAGCCAGATGTAGTATGACATAAGCGCCCTCTCTCATCCGTTCTACGCCATGCTTAAAGGCGTTTTCCAATAAAACAATAAACAATAAAGGAGCCACTTTATAATCCTGGGCGAGCTGATGAGTGAACCGTATATCTACCTTTTGCTGATAGCGAATCTTATGCAGTTCAATATAATTCTCTAGATAGGTGATTTCATCTGTTAATGATACTACCTCTTCTCTTCCTTCGTAAATCGTATAGCGCATCATGTCCGACAATTTGAGCACTACCTCAGGTGCATCTTCCGATTTTTCCACCACTAACCCATATAGATTATTCAAGGTATTGAAAAAGAAGTGAGGATTGATCTGGCTTTTAAGCAGCATCAATTCTGCCTTGGCTTTGTCAGACTTCAAGGTAGCTAACCAACGCCATTGCTCGTAGCCCCACAGTACCGCAAAAACCGGGATGGGAATTAACATGACATTGGCGAAATCGAGACGATGATCTACTGAATTATTCGGAGCGCTTAGAAAGAGAAAGAAGTAGTAGGACAGAACTAGACCGAAGACGAAAAGAATCAAGGTTCTATACTTCCAAACAAATTCGGTCATCGTCAGATAAGCGACACCTATCCAGAATAGAATGATGGCCGGAATTGTAATAGGGTTATTGGGGACCGTCATAAGTCGTTCAGCTACAATAGCTATAACAAGCAACCCCAATACCATCAAAATCTTGTACAAGGGAAACTTGTTGAGTAAAAAAGCGGTCAACCACCAACAAAACCCAAAGAGTATAGTATTCAAAAAAATGGAAAGCGCGGGGGAAGCATATCCTGGGTCTACTATGGAAAAGTTAGCATCCGTATAAAGCACAGCCGCAATACTTGCCGTAATAACTGCCCCTAAGATTAAAGCCCGAGTATTCTTCAAAACACTTCGCATAACACAAAGGTATCGTTCCTTTCCTTGACCCGGAAAGGATTTTGATCAACGGGATCGATTTTGAGTCCAACACCATCATTTTTGTATCAAATGGTATTGGGTCAATGGGAATGAGGGTGTATTCTGGTTTTCATTGGGTTCATCATAATAATTATAAGGCATGCCTCAATGACTCTATGTTTGAATTGAATTCACCAAACTAGAGATCATTATGAAAATTTTGCTGAAGGTTTTGAAGTGGATCGGCTTAATCATTGGATCCATATTGATGCTCATCATTTTTGCTGGATTAATCTTCCGGTTATTTGATACCAAACCACCCGCTCCCGGCGAATTGGTGGAAGTCGGCGACTTTAAACTCCATATCCATGCTGAGGGTGCAAAAAGCAATAAACCCACCCTAGTCCTTGAAGGAGGATTAGGTGTTCCCAGCGACCATTATCATTGGTTGAGTGAAGGACTGAAAGATAGCATGCGAGTAGTTCGTTACGACCGAGCGGGCATAGTCTATAGTGAGGCCAGTCAGACGCCTCGCGATGCAGAGACCGTTGTCCGTGAATTACATTCGCTTCTGGAAAAGGCGGGAGAATCTCCTCCCTATATTTTAGCCGGGCATTCGATGGGTGGTCTATTCATTCGCGTTTTTGCCCAACTCTATCCTGATGAAGTGGCCGGATTGGTTTTTTTAGATTCTAGTCATCCGGATTTTCGCGAAAGACTGAATCTGCCCCCGCCCCCTTCCACAGAAGGTTTGCTTACAACCTTAGCCGTCGTAGCAGACTTGGGTGTCTTGACTCTATTTGATCACCTTTTTGGACCGCTCCTGGCTGCCGAAGGCTTGCCGCAGGATGTAAACGATCGCGCCCTAGGCTATACCTATAACGGAAAATACCTCCGAGCAGTCCTTAGGGAGGACCAAGTATCCGCTTCCGTATTTGAACGCGCCAAATCAGCCAAGGACTTTGGTACCATGCCTATCCAAGTATTCGTGGCACATGAAAGACAGGTACAGGCCTATCACCGATATGGTATCGACCCGGACTGGGCCACTGCTGAGACCATGAAAATGCAACAAGAATTGGCAGATCTCTCCACGGCTGGTAAGCTGCTGACGATCAATGGTAACCACAATAGCATTTACACCAAAAAGGAAAATGCAGCAATCATTTGCCAAGAAATACTTCACCTCTTGGAAGAAGTGCAGAGCAGACCTTAACTCAAAGTCATGAATACACTTATCCTAAAAAACATCTCCAAGACCTACGCCAATGGGGTCAAGGCCTTGGACGGGATCAATTTGACTATTACTAATGGCATGTTCGGCTTGTTAGGGGCGAATGGGGCGGGTAAATCGTCCCTGATGCGCACCATTGCGGCCTTGCAGAAGCCCACGGGAGGTTCCGTGATTTTCAATGATGTGGATGTCGTCAAAACCCCACAGGTTGTCCGGATGGCGCTTGGCTTCTTACCACAAGAGTTTGGTGTATATCCAAAAATCTCCGCACAAGAGCTACTGAATTATCTCGCCATTTTGAAAGGTATCAGCAATAAGAAGGAACGCAAGGAACAGGTAGAGACATTATTGCAACAAACCAATCTCTATCAGTATCGTAAGAAGTCGGTTTATACCTTTTCGGGTGGTATGAAACAGCGGTTTGGCATCGCACAAGCTCTGTTAGGTGCCCCTAAGCTGATCATCGTTGATGAACCTTCCGCCGGACTTGATCCTGAAGAGAGAAATCGATTTCTCAATTTGTTGAGCGAAATCGGCAAACACATCATTGTTATCCTTTCTACCCATATCGTAGAGGATGTGCAGGAACTCTGCAAACAAATGGCCATTCTGGCCAAGGGCAAGATTATAGCCGTGGGGAATCCTACGGATCTGGTGAGCACCCTTGCAGGAAAGGTATGGAGGAAGCCCATTGCAAAAGCAGAACTACCTACCTATCAGGAAAAATATCGAGTCATATCTACGCAGCTGGTCGGAGGAGACACCCTCATCAAAGTACTTTCCGACAGTCAGCCTAGTTCCGGTTTCGAGCTCACCAAAGCTGGCCTTGAGGACTACTACTTTTCCCAGACACATCTCCATCACTCCTAGAAATGATCTAAACCCATGTTACTACAACTATTGCGTTTTGAACTGCTATACCAATCAAAGCAGCGAGCCCTTCCTATTGCCGGCCTGTTGTTTTTCTGCCTAGGGTATTTTCTAGGGAAGTCGGGCAATGCGCCTGCCTTGGTCGACTTTAATGCGCCCTTTCAAGTCAGTTACTTCACAGGGAATACGTCGCTGATGAGTGTCTTTATCATTATGTTCTTTGCGGTAAATGGTGTGATCCGCGATAGCAAAGATCGGATGGAAGCCCTCATTTATAGTACGGCCGTACAGAAGGTGGATTTCTTTTGGAGCAGATTTATCGGGGTGTTTATGTTTAGTGTTTTTGCCTTTAGTCTATTTCTTCCTGGATTTCTGATGGGGGTATCGTTTTCTGGTTTAGAGGCTTCTCGCATTGCCCCTTTTCAATGGCAAACCTATGGCTGGCCCTTCTTGGTGATCATAGTGCCGAATGTGTTTATCTGTACTTCCGTACTGTTTTCGGTGAGTCTATTATCCAAGAGTAATATGGCGACTTATGCCGCGGCCATTCTTATGTATCTGTTGTACTTCATTGTAGGGATTTACTCCAACTCCCCGATGTTTGCTTCCTCTGTACCCGCCTCCGCTGAACAGATGACCAGAGCCGCTTTGGCCGACCCCTTTGCCATTTCCACCTTTTTCGAACATACCCAGTACTGGACCCCTTTTGACAAGAGCACTCTTTCCCTATCCTTCTCTGGAAATTATGTTTGGAATCGTCTCCTTTGGCTTGGTCTTTCTTTTATCCTATTAGGGCTTACTTATCGCCTGTTCTCCTTCCGGAAGACGGCACAGAAGAGAAGACAGAAACCAAGCCAGACCGTTGTCCAAAAAACAACCAAGCTTTACCAATCCGCAAAAATTCTAATTAACAGGAGAACCCAGTGGCGCGCCTTTTGGTATTCCGTCAAAATGGACGTCTTCGAGATCATTCAGAGTCTCCCCTTTCTTACAATCTTATTCACCCTCTTTGCGGCCTTGGCATTTGAGTTATATATCAGATTCTTTGCAGGAGGCATCCATGGTGACAGCTGGCACCCTTTTACCCATTTAGTGATTGAAACGGTCATTGAAATCATCCCGATTCTCAGTAAAATCTTAATTGTCTTCTACAGCGGTGAATTAATCTGGAAGGCACAAGACCGTAAGTTCGATGGAATCCTCGACGCTACCCCTACGCGCAATTGGGTCTTCTTTCTGTCCAAATTATTAACACTGACGCTGCTTCCTATGTTGCTCATCGCCACCCTTACGATGGTCTGTGTTGTTTTTCAATTGGCTAATGGTTTTACGACAATCGATTTCAAACAGTACCTGCTGCTTTTCTACTACCATGGAATTCCCATCTTGATATGGTCATCGCTTGCCATTTATGTACAAAGTATCATCAAGCGAAAATATCTTGGGATGGTTTTTACCGGGTTTATCCTTTTGGCATTAACTACTCCCCTATCCTACCAGATTGGTATCGAACATCCGATGCTACGAATCGGAGTAATGCCTTCCATTACTTATTCGAATATGGCAGGCTACGGCATACAAGTTGGCGCCTTCCCCACCTATGCTCTTTACTGGGTGCTCTTGAGCATCATGTTGTCTATGTTTTCCCTAAAAAACTGGAATCGACAGATCATAGAACCCCGTCGCAACTGGAAAAGCATTTTCGGGACTCCATGGAAACGCTCCGAACTTATCGCTTTAAGCCTATCCTTCATCGGCTTCATGGCTGCCGGAAGCATGTTTTACTATAAACTAAACACGGACGGGCAATATCAGAGTAGGAGGGTAAGTATAGAGTATAGGGAAGGGTATGAGCGAAAGTTTAAACAGTATCAAGGCCTTCCCAAGCTTACCATAGATAGTATTCAAACTGAGGTTGACATTTATCCGGAAGCGCAGCGGTATTCGATAGCAGCTGAATACCAGTTGGTTAATCGCAATAGTATTCCCGTTCAACAGATATTCCTAACCGCCACGAAAAAACTCTCCACCATTTTTCTTGAAAATGCCACCTTGATTTCTGAAGACACCATATTCGGGGCCTATCTTTTTGAATTCGATCAGCCCCTTCAACCTCAAGCAAAAACACATTTAGGATATGAACTAACTCATCAATCACTCCCTTTTAAGCCTGATCATTCCATCCTAGAAAATGGGATTTACCTAAGACATGAGTTTTTCGAACCCGCATTAACTTATGACAAAACTCGTGAGCTATCAGATCCACTCCTGAGACATAGACGAGGACTCCCCAAAAGGGAGGTAGTACTCCAAGAAAACCCAAATATCCCGAGTCCCTCTGTAGAAGGTCGGGATATATCATTCAGGTCCATCGTTTCCACCTCAATAGATCATGTAGCGCTTGCTCCAGGCGACTTGATCAAGAAATGGACCGAGGATGGTAGATACTTCTATCAGTATCAGTATCCCGAAAAAAGCTCGCCTGTGATAGCCTATGTTTCGGCACAATATGAAACTCAAAAACGCAGCTGCAATGGTATTGAATTAGAATCTTTCTACCATCCCAGACACGATATCAATCTTCCAACGATTGAGGCTACAGCTTGTGCTACTTTATCCTATGGTCGGAAGAACTTCGGCGTCTATCCCTTCCAACAAGTTCGAATTGCTGAAATACCTTCTTATTTCCCAAGGGAAGGTGATGCACAAGCAGGAATGATTAATCTAGCAGAAGATAAAGTATACTTAATAGATAACAGCAAAAAGCAAACCTTTCACTTGGTGGCCAAGCGGACAGCAGAGCAGATCGCTCATCAATGGTGGGGCATCTCCATGTCACCGCAAAATGCCCCTGGCGCAGGTTTCCTCACCTTCGGTCTAGCTAAATATACCGCAGCCAATGTGTTGGAAAAGATGTATGGCAAGGGGCCCGTTTGGGAAATCAACAAGACCGCCAATGAGCAATACTTTAGAGGACGGGCTTTTGCTTCAGCCAAGGAAGCCCCCTTGTACCTTGAGCAAGGTGAGCGTTATCTAATTGATGGAAAAAGCAGCCTGGTTTTGTCCTCCATTCGCGATTTAATTGGTGAAGAAAAATTTAATATCGCTCTCCGTAATCTGTTGGAGAAATATGCTCCAAACACCACACCAGGGGTACATGTATTGAACTTCATAGATGAGTTGTACAATGTAACAACCCAGGAGCATCATACCCTAATTGACGGCTGGATGAAGCAAATCATTCGGTATGAACTCAGCGTGGACAATGTTCAGCACAAACGTTTACCCAATGGACAATATGAGGTCTTAGCCACTATCTCCGCGAAGAGGTTCAAAACGCTAGCGTCTGGAAAAGAAGTAGCCATAGACATCGAGGAACCGATCCAAATCGGATGTTTCAATACTCATCCTAAACACATTGAAAAAACCGACTACATCCCATACTTGGCAGCACATCGGATTCAGGACAGCTTGACGGAGGTCAAGATTGTAGTGGACTCACTGCCAAAGTATATCAGCATTGATCCCTTCTTGACACGGCCGGATAGGAACTATGCCAACAATCTAAAAGCAATTCGGTAAGCTTACAGATAGAACGGCCATATTTTCTTGGTGGAAAATTTCGAAAGGGCTATTTTGGAAAAGGGATTTGCCATATCTATTATACAAATGGGAAATATGAAAAAGGAAAAAATCCAATCTGGTTTGGCCCTATTCATCGCTATTCTGGCCTTGGCCATCTCACTTTGGCAGGGATTCGAAGAACGCAGGCATAATCGCCTGACTGTAAAACCTTTACTCAGCTTTGAAACTATTTCTCATAATCAAACGAAATCCATCCGGCTTTCCAACAACGGTCTGGGCCCGGCCATCATAAAGGGGTTTTACGTATACCTTGATGGACAAAAAGTAGATGCTGATATCGAAAACCCCTGGTTACAGGTCATGAAGAAAAGAGGCTTAGAAGGGCAGATTTCTCAAATGTGGCACCTTGCTGAAGCTTCCATTCTAAAGCCGGAGCAATCCTACATTTTACTTAGTTGGCCAATAGAGGTTAGGCAGGACTTACAGATACAAGTAGCTATAGAATATGAATCTATATACAATAAGAGCTTTAGCTTAAAAGAAGACTTTTAACCTACAATTCAACTTCACAGCAAAGCAGTCTACCTCTTCCTCAGTAGTTTCTGTATCTCTTCTGATAAAAAGATGCGATGTTTGATCGAGCCGATGTAATCCGAAAGGTCCACAATCGTTTCTTCCTTGGCTTCTTGATCAGATGCCTTAAAAGGGATCGGAATAGTACCCGCATCAGTGATGCTTTCGTTCAATAAATACAGCAGAGAAGCTAAATCATAATCGACATCCACTAATAGCTCTGAGCCTTTCAAGACGTTCCAAGCGGCTAAATCAAATTGGATATATCTAACACCTCCCGCTTTGGTAAGGATATCCCCGATGCGCAGGCTTGTATCGGCTTGATAATAGGTCAAAGAATCCACCACCTTTTGGTTTTGCTGTAGCTGCATATTAAGGTTCCGGATGTTCTTTTCGGTACCTAATTCTATTTTGGTCAGTAGCCCAGCGATCTTTTTCCTTTCGATTCTGTTTTCGTTGATGTTGTTGAAAAACAGGGCAAGAATTACCCCTAGAAATACGGGGACTAGTTCAAGCAGGATTTTCTTGAGTGATTTCATGATGAGGGTACGTTAATGCCTAAATATACGCCTCTCCATTGACGAATGGTGAGCCAACTACCCTATATATATCTTCCTTAGCCTAAAGATTTCCATTCCTAGCAATGCCTTACGCTAAACAGTCCGTTGTACAAATTTGTGCAAAATCAAGCTGATTGGTCTCTAATTTTTTCTCGTAGATCCACTGGAGGAAGTCATCAACTATGGTTTGTTCTAATCTTCCCCAGGTTTCTTCGGTACCGAAATACGGGGCAGAGAGTTCTAGTGCCCTTTCCAAGTTGATGCCCTGATCGTGTGGCGGAATATAATGGGCCAGGATCTTCGCGGCGGCAGCTGGCGATTCTTGACAGTATAAGAACCCTTTTTTCGTGGCTTGGATAAAGGCGCTGTATTGGGTTTTATTCTCCGATATCTTCGATTCGCTTGCCGCAATTACGGGCGAATAGGAATACGGAATAGCATAGTCGCGCATTTTGAAATACTGCAGTCGATGGAGCGAATACTCGACTTGCACCCCTTCCCAGTTTAGGAATATCCAGGTCGCATCAGCCTCCCCCTTTAACAAGGTATTCCAAATTCCGAGTTTATCCGGATAGACAACAGTCAAATTCCCCTCCCCTCCGTCATTTTTGATCATCTCTTTTACAATGCCATCTTCATATCTAGCTCGATAAGAACTATAGATTTTATGATCTAGGTCTTTTGGTGAATTAATACCTGAATCTCCCTTTACTACGATAGCACTCAAATCTTCCTGGAGTATGGCGGCAATGGCGATTAGATCGAATGGGGTTTCCTTTGTTCGATAGCTAATGATACTTTCCGTTGGGCACAACGCAAAATCGACAAGCCCCAATTCTACCTTTTTGGCAGGAGTAACCCCATAATTATCCAAGGATGGATCTGCTATAAAGACCTCTAGGCCCAACTCTTCATAGAAGCCTTTCTCTTGGGCTACAAAGAATCCGATGTGATTAATATTAGGTGTCCAATCCAGTGCCAGTTTTAGTTTTTCCATACCAATTAAACTCAGGTTTACCGCTAGATGTTCTTCTTCGCTTAGGGGAAGCTTGGCTATTCTTTTGCAAAATAGATATCCATACCTCCATTAATTATAAGTCCAATCCCACTAAGTAGGGCACCGTAGAAAAAAAATGACGTATCAGCAGATAACCCAATACCCAGAAACAGAAGGATCATTCCCACTATGATTTTAATAATCCCATAGTTGTTGGCCACTTTCTTTTCCTCTCCTTCCCTAATCAAGTCGTCGGCTGCCTGTAAGTACTTTTCCATCCGCTCAAATTCCTCATAATCTTGGTGGTTCAAACTTTGGCGATCCATTTCTCGTTTAACCGATTCATATTCCTGCTCCACACTAATCTTATTGAGGTTGGAATGATGGATTCGATAGAGTCGGCCATACCTTTTGAGCAATTCCTTTTGTGCGTCGCTTAGCTTTTGAGCCATAGTTGATTCTGTTTTGTTATACTAGTGTGACCGAATCTCATTAGTCAATATACAAAGGTAAGAAGTGGCAAAAAAATCATCGAAAAAGTCATAACTTTCAATCACATCGGAATCCTAAATGTGCGATATCAAATTTCCCCTTCAAATGAGAACTTAGCTGTATTAAAAGCACCTTTGAGAAAATCCTTGTTCCGTATTAAAGCCAAAACCATGCAAAGTACTCCATCCCACACCCCATCAAAGACTATGGATGATCGCTATCTACCGCTGCAGGATTTTCAAGATTTCTCAAAGAACATCCCACCATCTCCCTATGCATCAAGATTCAGTTTTTCCAAGCTAATCAAAACACTCCAAGACAAAAGCAAGTCTATTCAGGGAGATGTTTTGGAGACAACCATCGCTCGCCTGCAAGCTGCCGAGCTTCGCCTTCAAGAGAATACGGAGGAAGGAGAATCATCCCTCCTGCAGAAAGAGTTAGATGCGGTCATGCACCTTGTCTTTCCCGCCTTCTTTCTGGAAGGTCAGATGGGATATATTAAAGGCCCATTTGAGAACTACCCTTTCCGCTTCCAAACAGAGGACTTCAACGCACAGCTCAGCGATTATGAGTGTGATATCAAATTGAGCAATCAAAACTTATCTGGTCCCCATTCTCCCAATATATTGCTGGCGGGGGCTGCCGTATTGAATACCTTCTATGGTCAACAAGTGGAGATGTTTGTTGGCGAAGGAATGACGTTGCGGGAACGTGAAACGAAAATAGAAAGACACTACAGGTTTGACGTCCATTTAGACTATCTGGAAGTTAAAAAGGTAAAACCCTTAAAGCAATTAACCCCTGAACAAATACATCGGTTACTTAATAACTTGAATGATCAGCAGCTTTGGTTGGAGTATATACCCCCCGAAAATTTTGTATTTGAAGGTATTGTCATTGGTTTTATATCAGATGTCACCAAAGCGGAAATTCTTTCTAAAATGAAAGAAATGGCCGCCAATGAAGGAGGGAAGAGTGACCACGAAGAGGATCGTGACTACCTGGAAATCCTCGCTAGATCCTTCCTGGAAATGCCCGAGATTCTGCTGGGAAGTTTACAAACAGTGGATGGCCCTTGGATAGAAAGTCTTACTTGGTCCTTATTACGGCATTATGATGCTGCCTTGGTACGACCTTCTTTGGAAGATATCGAATCAGCATACGGAAAAGTGCTAGTAGAAGGCAAGCCCGTGATCATAGTGGATCTTCCAAAGAAAGAACATGTATCTCCGCTTGAAAAAGCACTGATAGAAAAGGGAGTGAGGAGTTTATTGCTAGCTCCCATCTTTGATGATGATGGGAGAATCATTAGTATTTTTGAACTGGCTTCCCCACAGCCCTATCGATTCAGTCAACTCACCGTCATCCAGCTAGAAGAATTCATTTCCCTTTTTGCGATGGGCACTAATAAGTTTATCAATGAAATGGAAAACTCTGTTCGACTGACGATGCAACAGGAGTTCACCTCCATCCATCCCAGTGTAGAATGGAAATTTAGAAAAGTGGCTAGCAAATATTTCTGGGAAAGAGTAGTGGAAGAAAAACAAGTTGGTCTTGACACCATCGTTTTCAAAGATGTATATCCATTATATGGCCAGGCTGATATAGTCGGGTCCTCTAAACTACGAAATGAATCCATCTCCCAGGATCTGGTGGACAACCTAGAACGAGTCAACAAATTGCTACTTCACTGCGGTGAATCCATCCATTTTCATTTACTGAATATCTACGCAGAGGAGGTACAATCCCATTGTGAAAGACTAAAAGAAGGAGCTTTTGTTTCAAGTGACGAGTCGAGAATTGTGGAACTACTCACCGAACAAATTCATCCGGTGATTCGTAAGTTGATGCCTAGTTTTTCTCAAAAATCCATGGAGTTAGCACAGGCTTACTTCGATTATTTAGATCCCGAATTGGACATCGTGTACCGCCAACGAAAAGCATACGAAGATAGTGTCACCCTGGTCAATGAAACCATTAGTCACTATTTGATGCAGGAGGAAGAAAGAATGCAGAAGACGCTTCCGCACTTCTTCGAAAAATTTCAGACGGATGGCGTAGAGTATAATCTCTACTTGGGACAATCCATTCTCGAAAAGGACGAGTTCCACTCCTTTTACCTACAGAACTTTCGGCTATGGCAATTGATCGTCATGTGTGGGGTCACGAGACTCGTTGAGCAAGAGGCTAAAAAGTTCCCAGTATACTTGCAGACAGCTCAGTTGATCTTTGTTTACAACAACACTTTGAGCATACGTTTTCAAATGGATGAAAAGCAATTTGACATCGATGGAGCCTATAATGTACGTTACGAAATTCTAAAAAAGCGCATCGATAAAGCATACATCAAAGGAACGAATGAACGCCTTACGCAGAAGGGTAAAATTGCCATCGTCTGGCTACAAGACAAGGATAGGCAGGAGTACCAGCAGTATCTGGATCATCTAGTTCGTAACCACTATATCGATGCGAAAATTGAGGACCTCGAATTGGACAAAATGCAAGGGGTGGAAGGCTTGAAAGCTATACGAGTCACGGTCTTACCGGAATAATAAGCCATATAAGGTAGTGCTTTAGGCATGTATTCGTCCTCTAATCCTACGATAGCTAAAACAACATCCTATCTTACAAAAGGCTGTCACCCTACGGTAGTGGACTAGTGCTACCTTGAAAAATACAAAAGTATCCCATAATCATACATGGAGTTATCCCCAGAACCCAACACCTTTGCGGGGCTAAAATCACCCATATATTCATAGAAAATGAGATACCTCTTAGTGCTTATCTACGTCGGCCTCCTAGCCGCTTGTGAAAGTCCACAAGCTGAATCTGAAAGCAGTGCTCCATCAAACATACTCAATCCGACCAACGAAGTTGTTTTACATTCAGAAGTAAAGTGGACGGCACTGAACCCCGCTCGGGGGGCTAAAGGGCCAAGGGCAGCCAACCTCTGGGGCGATCGTACAAAGGCTGGGCCAACAGGTTTTCTGGTTCAGTTTGTGGATGGCTTTTCATCACCCCCTCATATCCACAATGTCACTTATCGTGGGATGGTGATTAGTGGTCTTCTACACAATGATGATCCACAGGCAGAAAAAATGTGGTTACCTCCTAGCTCCTTTTGGACGCAACCCGCAGGGGAAGTACATATCACTGCGGCTAGTGGTAGTAAGAATATCGCATACATTGAAATTGATGGAGGCCCCTATCTGGTCCTCCCTACCGAAGAAGCATCGGATAAGGGGGAGCGCCCCGTCAATATAGATGCATCCAATATTGTCTGGCTAGATGCATCAAAGCTCAAGTCGATCGATCAACCTAAAATCTCCACAACTTCCAATGGAGTAGAGATTGCTTTCCTATGGGGTAAACCTAGAGGAAACCAACTGCATGGAACATTGCTGAAGTTGCCAGCTGGCTTTTCCGGAAAGATTCTGAGTCAGGGTCCTGTTTTCCGAGCGGTGGTTATCGGTGGAGAGTTAGCGTATCAAATGCCAGAGGAGTCTGAAAAAAAGGCTTTGGAGGCTGGTAGTTATTTCGGTTCAACGGGAGAGGCGGTGCATACCATCGCTTCCAGGGCGACGGAAGAGGTGCTCATATATATCCGAACGAATGGTGAGTATGAGATCCTCCAAAGTACGGAATAACGTTCCAGAAACGAGTAATGAAGGTAAGAGGTCCTATAATTTCCTATGCTAGCAATCTCCCTATGGTAGTGTTCCATTGATAATTCTGGCTCCTTTGGCAAGGACAGAGGTAATTCATGATTTCGTATTTTAGCCGTCGTGCCCTATTGTTCAATACGGGTTCGCAGGGACTAAAATTTGAATATACGCTAATCAGCATATGGAAGCTTTAGAATCGTATCTGCAAAGTTATGGGGTAGTAGTTAGCCCTGCACTACGGGAGGCTTTCCAGATTTTCCAACCTCAACGCCATGATAAGGGCACGATATGGATCCGAGAGAACCAGATTGCTAAGCGTGTTGCTTTCATCCTTAAAGGTAAAATCCGACATTTCTACAATATCGACGGCAAAGAATATACCCGCTGGGTTTCCCTAGAAAACAACTTTGTGACGGCCTTCTCTAGTTTTGTAAGTCAACGACCCAGTCAAGAAAACCTAGAATGCATAGAGCACTGCGAATTATTGAGTACCAGTCGTGAGCAATTCTATGCCGTTAAGGATAAGTTTCCCGAAATTCAGCAACTCTGGACCCTATCTTTGGAATCCGAAATTGTCGGCTACGAAGACCGAGTTTTCCAATTGATTACTACGGATAGTGAAAAGCGTTATCTCGATTTCCTTGAAAAATATCCGAAACAGGCGCTGGAGATTCCTCAAAAGTATATTGCTTCCATGCTTGGCATAGCACCTCGCCATTTGAGTAGGATTCGAAATAAATTGGCTAATCGAAAGAAGTAGACATTTGTCCTTTTTTCTCCCTTAATTCCCCCTAATCTTTGTGATCAATCTTAAACAATAAAATTTGATCATGAGATTAATCCCGCTTTTTCTGTTATTATTCTTCTCTCAGGCGCTCACCGCCCAACAAGCAAAGTTCGAGAACCGCGTGAACCTAGTGTTTGGCCTTGGGCAGATCACGCAAGGAGGTTTTAATATAGAAGGAAACCTCTTCTACGATCGATTTGTCTTTGACTATTCGCACGGTGTGGCTTTGAGTGTTACCAATGACCAATTGGAGCAAGGTAACGATCGGGAGCAAGGCCTGGATATTCACCTGCCCTGGACTACTGGGTTTGGTGTCGGCTACCGATTCACCGATTGGTTGAATCTACGACTGGAGCCCAAATGGCACAGGTATGAGTTGTACTACCATGATACTGACTATACTAGTGAAAATCTAATTGGTGACTATACCACCTTCACGCTAGGCTTGGGACTGTACGCCAATTGGCGCCCCTTCAAGCGTCAAGACAACTTTTTGCGTGGCTTTATGATCGTCCCGAATTTCCGTTGGTGGCCAAGAATTTCTTCTTCTCTAGAAGGCAATCAATTGAGTTACTACAATACCCAAAGCGAAAGCCAAGAGGTTCATAAAGCTAGGGAAATTGGTCTGGGAAATACTCCCTTCTTTTACAACATTAGTATCGGTTATTCACTGTCCTTTTAATGTTGCAGTAACTGAATTCTATCTTTTGGACGATCCAGGAAGATAGAATTCAGTTACCCACGCCTTTATCGTCTCAACTTTTCAATCGGTAGGTATTAAACATCAATCCTCCCTCATAGTTTTCCGAGGACTCCAATCTACCTTTAAAGGCTTTAGTGGAACTACCAAATAAGGGTGTCCCTCCGCCCAACACAATTGGGTTCAGTTTTACTTTCAATACATCAATGAGATCGTGTTCCAGGAGCCAGGCGGCAAACTCGCCTCCTCCACAGAGGTAAATCGGCGTGCCTTCCTCTGCTTTGAGCTGATGAATCAAATCTAGATTCATGGGCACTACTTTCACTTTTTCATCGGCATTTTCCAATACCATAGAAGAGGAAAAGATATAGTGACGCATGTGAGGATAGGCTGGTGCTCCAGGTTGAAGCCCAAATTTGTATCCAAACTCATAAGTCTTGCGGCCCATGATCACCGTGTCAAAATCCAGTAAATCTTTTTGGTATTGCTGTACTCCATTGCCTTCGTAAGCAAAGAGGGAGATATCTTCTTCCGGGCCGGCAATATAGCCGTCTAGGGAAGTGGCTACGTAATAGATAATTTCTCGCATAGTCTTCAGCAGGTTTTAGGTTTTTTCTTTCAATCGCTAGAATTACAAAGCTAGCAACATAAAAGTTCCGATGCATTTTCAATTAACGCTACAGGCACCCGCCTAGACATCAAATCGGATGAAAAAGGATGGGCCAAGTAGTGAAATTGTTTAAACGAAATCCAACAATGGTCCCGGCCGCGACGAAGAGCCAGCTTCCCGCCTCAGCCCAACATTTCTGTGATCTTTTGTGATCTTTTCGTGATTCTTTCCCAACTGGCTCCGAATACATTTGTACCGAACTTAGAATGCTCTGATCAACCAATTATCAGAGAAACATAATTGTCAGATAAATAATAAACCAAGATAATCATGAGTAAGTACTCCATACTTTTTTTAGGCTTACTGCTTTCTCTCCTTACCAGTTGTATCGGCGATGATATCATTGCCGACGAAGTTCCAGAACGCCTGCGTATCAACAATAGAATTGATAGTCTAAAACTAGGCGATAGCTTCCAATTTGAAGTCATGTTCTTCAATAATATTGGTCAGGCGGAAGATCGCCAAGTAGATTGGAACACCTCTGATGCCAACGTCATCAGTGTATCCCCAAGTGGATTAGCCACTGCCCATGAAAAGGGTGCCGCTACCATTACTGCAACTGTGAACATACCCGATAGAGCGCCCGTCGAAGATTCTTTTGAGGTAGTTGTTTCAGATGTCACAACCGAGGTGGAGGCAATGACGAATAGAAACGGCTCGATCAAAACCACTAGTAGTTACGTACTAACGGGAGATTTTGAACTCTTCCAAGAGGGCAATTCTTTGATCTTATCTTTTGATGAAAGTTACAGAGCCTCCTCAGCCCTACCCGGTTTGTATGTGTATCTAACTAATAATCCGAATACGACTACTAATGCCTACGAGATCGGTATGGTCACCCAATTTAATGGAGCTCATACCTATGAAATACCTGCAGATATCGGATTAGATACCTATAACTACTTGCTCTTCTTCTGTAAGCCATTCCGCGTAAAAGTGGGAGATGGCGAGATCAATTAATACAAACAAAACTGTTACTCAATCATCAGAGAACCAATTAAAGATCATGAAACGCAATATATTCATTCTAATAGCTGGCCTTTTCTTTAGCATCCAACTACAGGCAGGAGGTCCTTGGCCTACCCCAAAAAATGGGGGCTTTTTCAAACTCTCACAATGGTGGGTGGTAGCCGATAAACATTACACAGATACAGGACTACTAGACCCCAATATTACCAGCGCTATTTATAACACCAGTCTCTATGCCGAATATGGCTTGACCGATCGGCTGACAGGTATCCTATATTTCCCACTATATAGTAGAGCAGTATTTAATAATGAGATATCCGGAACGACGGGAGAATTGGTTAATCCAGGGGAAGCCATCAATAGCATTGGTGATACGGATATCGGATTGAAGTACGGTTTAATTGTCAATAAACCAGTAGTACTAAGTGCTAGTCTATATTTTGGTTTGCCCTTAGGCATTGCAAGTGGCGGATCTACCGGTACGCTACAAACCGGTGATGGTGAATTCAACCAACTACTACAGTTAGATATTGGGACCTCTTTTGGTCTAGGTGGAATCAACTTCTACTCTTCTGCTTACGGAGGATTCAACAATCGAACCAATGGATTCTCGGATGAACTTCGCTATGGTATCGAGGGAGGTGCGACATTCCCCAAGACAGGCATCACTACGATACTGCGACTGTATGGTATCAAGTCCCTGAAGAATGGAAATTCTACGGATACGCCAAACAGCACCAGTATCTTTGCCAATAACAGTGAGCACTTTACCATTTCTCCGGAAATTGCCTATCAGTTTAACGATAAATGGGGCGTGTCAGCAACTTACGCACAGGCCCTTTCTGGAAGAATCATTTTCGCCAATCCATCCTACTCTTTTGGCGTTTTCTTAAAGATATAACTGACTACTCATAAAGTAAGAAAAGCGCCCTGACCTGGCAGTCATGGCGCTTTTCCCTATTAAGGTAGGCAATATAGCTGACAAAGTTTCCCGCTTCATAAAAGCAGCATTTATAGGGAGTTAGCAGTTTCAATAGAAAACGCAGAAACCCCTATATGAAAAAGCTCTATGCTGATGTTGGAGAAATTTGGAAGTCCAAATCGTCTCCAAGTCCAGTATATACCGACCAAAGTAAGTTCTGGTTTACAGGACTTTGTTTGCGTCGAGTATATCTCGCACTCTCACTGGTATTGGGTCTCTCCTACCTTCAGGCTCAACAACCGATTGGACTCATCTTTCGCATTTCCGCCAAAGAAGCTAAAGAACTATACAAGCAAGGGCAAAAGCCCATCCCGGACGCCTACTTCCATACCGTAGTTGATAGCTTTGGGATTCTGGGTTATACACCCAAAGCGGCTCAACAGAATGGTCATTATCTGTTCGTGCATGCAGTAGAGGAGCATCTGTCTATAGAACTCTCTAGTGAGCATACGCATAGCGTCATTAGCTTGCAGAATGAACGTGACTTAATGCTTCGGGTACTGGATGACCAGGGGAATACGATCAAAAATGCTAGCATAAAGCTTGGGCAACGGAAGGTCAAATACAACACCTCTCTAGAATGCTATCAAATTCCCAGGAGAAACCGAGGCGGCTTCTTAGAGGTACAATTGCTCAATGACACGCTCTTTTATGAGATTGATACCCGCCACGGGCGTTCTTTGATCAGTAAACGTTACCGACAATTCACCCAGACTCCTTTCGGCTACTATGTGAGTAGCCCGATTCGGTGGAGTAAGGGCTTGTATTACTACTTCCGAGGATTGATCCGGTGGGGAAGATGGAAACCTCGATGGCGTTTCGGCAGGAGCCGACAATCACGCTCCTTACATGGTTATGTAGTCAGTAATTTACCAAAATATCAGCCTGGAGACACCCTCCGATTGAAAGCTTTTGTCACCAATCCGAAAGGACGGCCACTGAATAGGTCCCTTGAGGTAAAAATTCGAAGAAACCAACGATCCAAACCGATTGTAGACACTTTACTGCCACCCGTGACTGCAGGTGCTTTCCTATTGGAATGGCCACTCCCTGATTCAATACAACTGGATCAAAATTATCGCATCTCACTCGAACACCCCGAACGCTGGCGTCTCAATGGACTGAGTCATTCCTTTAAATATGAGGCTTATCAGTTGGATGAGGTCAGCTACGATCTGCAAACACTGCAAGATACTTTCCGTCAAGGAACACCTTACTCCATTACGGCTAGTGCAAAGGATCAAAACAATTTACCCGTCTACGATACTCGAGTAAAATTATACTTCTTGGCCGATCAGCTGCTGACCTTCCACGAGGAGGAAGTCCTCGTGAAAGACACCTTGTGGACCTATGAGGGAGAGCTTGCTGAGGTAGGTCAGCTCGAATTGGACCTACCGGATAGTATTTTCCCAGCCGCTCGCATGAAGGTTTCTGTGAAGGCCGAATTCACCAATAGCAATGGTGAGCTACAAGAGAAACAAACCAGCTTCTATTTCAGCCCCATCCAACATGAGATTAAAATGCAATTACAAGAAGGGAACCTCATTGCTCGCTATCTTCGTAATGAACGAGAAGAAGCCACGCAAGCCTTACTCGTTCAGACTTTGCTAGTAGGGGAAACGTTTACCTTGGACAGCAGTTTTGTTGAATTGCCTCTCAAGATGGCATTGGCTGATCATGTCAGTAGTTATCGATTATTTGCATCCGGAGCCTACAAATCGCTGAATTTGAGCAATTCCTATGGTGCTCGCAGTGAAGTGGACTTTCAAGCCACTCAAGTAGGTGATTCATTATTGCTTTCCTTAAATAATCCACACAAAATCCCAGTCCACTGGATAGTCCGACACTACGGAGGCACGCTAACCGAAGGCGCTACTCGCGACTCCGTTTGGAGGCAGAAATTACTGGCCAAAAAATCGAATACCTACTATCTGAAATATCAGTTCCAATGGGGTGGGCAAGCGTATACTCGAGAACAAGAGGTCAAAAGATATCGAAAACTATTGCAAGTCAGTATAGAACCTCCATTGCAGGTGGCACCAGGTGAGCAAACGGAGGTTCAAGTATCGGTTAAAGACTTTAGAGGGCGGCCGGTAAAAGGCGTGAATTTGGCTGCGGGTGCCATTAATGCACAATTCAATTCTGATTCACATTATCAGCCAGCTAGTATAGCTTACCGAAAGAGTGTTGCTCCTATTGCTTATAACAGGCTTGAGCCTACCATCCGGGAAGATAATTGGCAGCTTCCTATTAAGCAAAAGTGGCTGCGCTCCCTGTCTTTAGAGCGTTCACACTACTATCGACTACTTTTCCCTAAGAAAGGTGTATACCTGCAATCCGACACACTAACTCGAGACACCTTCAACCAAGACATCGCTCAATTTGCTCCCTTTTTGGTGAAGAATGGAAAGCACGTTCCGATACACCTCATTTATTGTAATCGTAAATTGGTCTATTACCAAGGTATCAGCTCTCCAGCGCCCTACAGCTTTCGAGGAATAGCAGGTTTAAATCGAATTACACTGCGGACAAATGAGGAAGAAATTACCATTGATAGCATCCTACTGCGGAAAGGGCACAAGTTGGAATTCTCTATCGACCTCATTCATTGGGCAAAGTGGGACAAGCGTCATCGAATTCAACGGAGAGCCATGCCCCCAGCCTTAACAAAAGAGGAAAAAAAACTGATAAGCTCATCCATCTTCGTATTAGATGAGGTGACAAACCATACCACCTTAGTCTGGGATGAAGGATTTAATATACACAGCCACAGAAGACAATATAACCATCGGCATGGACGGAAAGCCCTAATGGGTCCATTCCAACAAGGCTCGCGTCTACATTACAAAGAGATAGGGGGTATCACTTCCGATTTCCTATTTGAACCGGGGTTCAGCTACCGTATCTCCAAAAACCGAGAACGCTTGTATACGTTTGATTTCTTCCCCGATAAGAAAGAACTTTTACCAACCAACATACCTAGTCCACCCGTTGGGCAGCTGGTGCATACCCAGAAAATTCTACAGGATCCGAAAAAGGAAATTGCTTACATGGGATTCAATCGGAATTGGCAAAAAGCTGCTCAAAAAGGACATTATCATTTTCGATACAGATCCAACTTACGCCCGCTCAAAGCAGTAGTCCTACAGAAGGGAGATGCCACTTTAGCTATTTTCCGAGCCGCTCAGCGACGACTTAGGAATTTACCCGAAGGGATCTATACCTTGACCCTAATCAGAAATGATTGGTCACTTCACCGGAGAAATATTGAGGTAAAAGCTCATAGTACCCTTTACCAATACCTCAGTCAGCAAGGCTTCCTACCCGATACGACTGGATGGTTGTCCAATATTAAGTTGAGTTTTCATACTGATCCCTCCAGCAGACCAGCCAGTAGTCCCCAACCCTGGCCCTACGTGGGCAACCCTTACCTGATCAGTGGGTATGTTGAGGATGAGACGGGAGAGCCACTTATAGGCGCCTCCGTATTGATCAAGGGAACTACTCGAGGAACTGTTACTGATCTGGATGGCCGATATGAGTTACAAGTGAATGATCCGAATGCTACCTTAATCATTAGCTATACTGGGTTTCAAAATCAAGAGCTGCGAGCCAATGGGCGATACTCCAATGTTGAGCTTTCCACCTCTGGGGTGCATCTAGATGAAGTGGTAGTAACAGCTTATGCAGTGGCGAGTGGTGCACATCGGCCCAAAATGAAAGCTGTTGGCGTCATTGTTGAACAAAACCTAAACTCAGATCCGGAAATCCTAACTGCTCTTTTGCAGGGTCGCATGGCAGGTGTTCAAATTACGGAGACGGGCACTAAAATTATGATTCGGGGATCCCGTAGTAGCACAGTGGATGGGCCTTTGTTTTTGATTGACGGTAAAATTGGAGATCCATCCAAATTACACCCTAGTCAAATTCGTAGCCTGACGGAGCTTAAAGGAGAAAAAGCAATAGCACTATATGGGGCTCAAGCCGCAAACGGAATAATCGTCATCACCACTAATCTTGTTCCAGATCTTGATGTTTTCAACGACAATAATACCGCCTCAAGTCTTCGCTCCAACTTCAAAGATTATGCCTATTGGGAACCGAATATTATCACGGATAAAAATGGGAAGGCTTCCTTCAAAGTGAAATTTCCTGATAATATCACGGCCTGGAAGGCCTATGCCTTGGGAATGGACAGAAGAAAGCGAAGTGGAGTGGGTTTCGCCGAAACAAGAGCCTTCAAACCCGTCATAGCTCAGCTAGCCGTTCCTCGATTCTTAGTTGAGGGAGATGAAGTGGATGTAATCGGCAAGAGCTCCAACTATACCCCCGACTCGTTACAGATAAAAACGCGCTTTCTATCATCCGATTCATTACTTAGTCAACAGGAAAGTTGGCTCTCTACCGGGAAAGTGGAATTTACTAACATCCACGCAGGGATGGCCGGAGACACACTGGCCATCACCTATTCCCTTTCAATGCTAAACAACAACTACGAGGATGGAGAAAGGCGCAAGATACCCGTCCTCCGAACAGGAACGGAAGAAACCCGGGGCATCTTTGAAATCTTGGACCAAGATACTAGCCTAGAACTTTCCTTTACCGAAAACATGGGGCCAATCGACCTATATATGGAACAAGACCTCTTACCGCAGCTCATTCGAGAAATTGATTATTTAAAAAAATACAAATACGGTTGCAATGAGCAAACCGCTAGTAAGTTGATGGCGCTCTGCCTGGAGAAATCTCTAAGGAAGCAACTGGACGAACCTTTTGAGGAAGAGGGACAGATTCAAAAATGTATTACTCGTCTGGAGCAAAATCAAAATGAAGCAGGCGGATGGGGCTGGTGGAATAGAAGTACAAGTAAAAGTTGGATTACCCGACATGTGATTAAGGCCTTGCTGATGGCTAACGAACTCGGG
Organism: uncultured Lewinella sp.; assembly: GCA_913057785.1. Classification (GTDB taxonomy): domain Bacteria; phylum Bacteroidota; class Bacteroidia; order Chitinophagales; family Saprospiraceae; genus DT-111. Next base: position 26,556 of record CAJXPD010000010.1, read on the forward strand.
TACTCCTCTCGAAGCTTAGAAATGGCACTTCGCAATCTAACCAGAGATTCCAAAACCTGGCCAGAACATGAGGTGCTACAGAATCTTTCGATATTGGCACAGGCCGATCAAAACTTTCCGTATGAGAAACGTCTGTCCGTTCTTGACACTCAATCCAACAGTATAGGTCAGCAACTTGAGATTTTACGTATCAAGCAATTGAGGGGACTCCCTTATGAATTGGACAGTCTCTATCACCATCGTAAAACCACGCTCTTTGGGAGTCACTATTGGGGTGTGCCCTCCTATGGTTTTCCGGGAAAAGATATCAGACTTACCCTCTTGGCCCATGACATCTTAATTGAGGCGGGCAAAGCCAACGAAGCGCAAAAAGCCAGGACCTTCTTCATAGAGAGTAGACAAGCCACAGGACAGCGTCATAATTGGCGCAACACATTGGAAACGGCGAAAATTCTACAATCGATATTGCCAGGTTTATTAGCGGAAGAGAGAAATGTCAGAGAAAAGGTTCAAGTGCAGTTGTCAGGCCCGGTGGAAAAGAAAATCAATACTTTCCCATACAGTCTCCAACTCCCTGAATCGATAGGAAACCTTACCCTTAAGAAGATAGGAGGTAACCAACTATACATTACCGCCTACCAAACCTACTGGAATAAAACGCCCGCAAAGACAGATTCTATCTTTGCCGTTACTAGTTACCTTCAGCAAGAAGGAACCAAAGTAGTTCAGCTAGAAAAAGCCAAAAAGGCAGAGTTGGTCGTCGAAGTGGAAAGCAGCAAACGAGCGGGTTATCTTATGCTTGAAGTGCCGATACCGGCCTCCTGCTCCTATGCCAGTAAGCCTAATGGAAGAAGGGGAGTGGAAGTGCATCGAGAATATGATATTCATCAAACCAGCATATTTATTGAAAGCCTTCCACCTGGCAAGCATCAATTTAAGATACCGCTAGAACCTAGATTTTCCGGGGAATTCACTTTGAATCCGGCTAAGATAGAACAGATGTATTTTCCAACCTTTTACGGGAGGGAGGGGATGAAGCAGGTTCAGGTGGCAGAGGAATAAGTGCTGTGTTGAATTATTTGAGTAGGTTATGAAAGCCAAACGTGTGTCGTTGGTGGAAAACACCAGACGACGGCTGGGGATAGATATTGGTAGGGAAGCTGCTTACTTCGCCAGTTCACCTTCCTCCTCAAGTGTGACCTCAGCGGGTACCTGTTCTGTGTTGAGCACAAAGTCCGCTAACATATCAGGTGCTTGCATCTGCAAGGGATGGTCTCCATCGGCGATCGTTACCAATTCCTTGTCATTCTTCATCAATTCCATCAAGAAAGGTGAATTCGGATAGGGAACCAAAGTATCTGCATCCCCATGAATTAATACGACAGGAACGCTGATTTTTGGATACAGAGGAAGAATATTACGGAGGGCATCGGGATGGCTTAGTTTTTCCACATTAGAGACCCAAAGCATCCTAGGCAATAAAAACCGGAAGATCTTAAAGTTTAGGAAATAAGAGATTCGGAAGGTAACCTCATTGTCTGGATCATATTGTCCAGATACGCCCACAATTTTGGCAATCTTCTCAGGCTGCAGCGCTCCCATAATGACCGCAATAGGGCCACCATAACTATGCCCCATGATCACTGCCTTTTGCGTTTCTCCCTCTAGTACTTCCAAAATCTTTTCAGCATGCACCTTTAGATCTTTTTCCGCTCCTCTAGGTTTCGTCCCTCCATAACCTGGACGATCTACTACCAACAATCTGTACTTCTCATAGATCCTTTCTCTTTTAGCTACAGCACTCCAATCCATTACACTCCCAGGCGCGCCATGAACCAACAATAGAGGTTGTTTGTTAGCATCTCCAATTTCTAGGTACCTGAGGCCAGAAGGCGTATAGTTGATCGTCCAATCCTGTCGAGGAATATCCTTGTACCACCATCGGGTTCCCTTTTCTGATGAGACATAACGATCAAAAGATTCAATTACTATGAATAGGATGGCCACCAGGGCCAAGGCGATGTAAAGGACCCAACGGAAAATCCTTTTGGTTATAGGAAAGAAGCGGCTCATAAAGGCAGTTTATCTTAAATCTCTAATTGGAGGCATTCTTCTCGGCCTATCTCATGATGGGATAGGTGTACAGGGTAGCATACAGTAACTCCATTAGAAACGCCTCTCTGCCAGAATTGTTAAAGCATATGCGGTATTTATCGACCAAATGTTCAGCAAAAAGGCCCAAATCATCAAAATCCTTCCTTCCACTACCCCACAAACAAAAAAAATCAAAAAAAACAGCACTTAGTTTGACTTTTAAACTAAGATAACATATACTTGCATTATTAGTTAGTTTCATTTCAAAACTAAGTAAAGATGTCAGCACCTCATAACCCCTTATACCATCGCAATACTGTGCATACATTGATCCAAAAGATCATCTCTGCTCCAAGTTTACTGAGCCTATTTCCGGCAGGCAATATCAAAAAACACTACCGGGAGGCCGTCAAGCAACTGCACCCTGACCTTTGTACAGAGCCAATGGCTGAAGAAGCATTAATCCGATTGAATGAGCTTCGCTTAAAGCATGAGAAGGGAATTGTAATTACCGATGATGCGGGTAGTATCTGGACACAAAGAAAGGAAGCCATATTTCGTGGAGAATTGGACTTACTCTCTACGTCCAACCAGAACTATCAGCGTCTTAAACACCTAAAGTCTAGCGCGGCACAACATTTTCAGCTGTATTTACCAGCTCGGATGGAAATGACGGATGTTTTAGCTGTTGAATTTCCTTTTCGCGCCGTGCCGCTGCATAGTTTAGAGCTTCCACAAGAACATGTCAACTGGGTGCTTTCACGCCTCTTGGAACTGTTGGCCTGGTTGGCCCAGGAAGGCTTCGTACATGGGGGGATTAATCCCCGAAGCATTTTCATTTTGCCAGAGACGCATGGCATTGTCTTGACTTCCTTTTACCACATGAAAAGAGTAGGAGATCGCTTAAGCAGTATTTCCGCCGCCTATCGGAATTGGTACCCGAAAGATGTCTTCTCTGATAAACGAGCCAGCACTTTAATTGACTTAGAATGCTGCAAAAGAACCGCAGCTTACTTGTTAGGAGATAAATCAGGCGCGGGCATCAAGTTAAAGAAGACTCACCTGGGTGCCTACATTGACTTTCTGTTAGACCGGCATGAAAATGCTTACGCCTGCTACGATGAATATAGAAATCTTTTACAGAGGCATTTCGAGCCTCGCTTTGTACCGCTAGCCCTCTAGATAATTATTGTTAACATCAAAAACCAAAGAAAATGGGATATACAAACTGGTCGAGATCAGCCTATGCCAACCTCAAGGCTGACTACTCCAAAAAATCAACCAATGCTATCTTCAAGTCCAATACCACTCGAAGAGTAGCTGATGACATGAATCCATATGGATTAAGCTTCCGCGAAAGCCGCGACTCTGCCGCCCACCCCAACTCCCTAGCCATCGGAGTCTTCTTAGACGTCACCGGCTCTATGAGGAACATACCCGAACATCTGATCCGACACAAATTGGGTTCTCTTATGGATACCCTGCTTGATCATGGCGTAGAAGATCCACAAGTTCTTTTTGCTGCCATTGGAGACCACATTTCGGATAGAGCGCCCTTACAAGTAGGGCAGTTTGAATCCGGTACGGATGAATTAAATCATTGCCTGTCCAGCATCTACTTAGAAGGAGGAGGAGGAGGACAAACGATGGAGTCTTACCTCCTAGCGTGGTTGATCGCTGGTCGTCATACTTCAATCGATTGCTTTGAAAAACGCAACAAGAAGGGCTTCCTTTTCACTATGGGTGATGAGATGAGCTGGGATGAGGTCGATGCCGATCGACTAAAAGCGATTATGGGCTACTCCGAGGCTAGTCCCATCAGTGCTAAGGATGTGCTAGCACAAGCCCAACGTATGTATCACGTCTTCCATATTCATGTCAATGAAGCTAGCTACCGAGATGATCCCAGGATCATTGGTTACTGGCGAGATTTACTCGGTGAGAATCTACTCATCTTGGATGATCAAAATGCGATCGCAGAACTAATTGCAAGTACAATCGCGGTGATCCATGGCGTGAAACTAGATAAGGTGGCTTCTAGCTTTGATAGTGGCACGGCGAAGGCGGTTAAGAGAGCTCTAGTCAATGTTTCTGGCAAAAGTTTGAGTCAACAAGACAACGGCATCATTAAGTTATAGATCAAGCACTGGGGCATCGAAAGTGATGTCCCAGTCTTTTACCCAAATTACACAACATGAAAACCAAAATCATTTTAGGATTAGGATACGGTGATGAGGGGAAAGGGCTAACGACCGATTTCCTTTGTTCGCAGAGTGAGCAGCCCTTAGTTATCCGTTTTTCAGGAGGGCATCAGGCGGGGCATACGGTGGTAACGGGAAGTGGAGAACGACACGTTTTCTCCAGTTTCGGAGCAGGTAGTCTAAGAGGAGTCCCATCTTACTGGAGTTCTTTCTGTACCCTGTCACCGATCAATTACCTCAACGAATGGCTCGCCTTAAGAGCGCTAGGCCACACTCCTACCCTATTCGTCGATGCTTTGGCGCCCGTCACAACGCCATATGATGTGTTTTTCAATCGACATACAGAAAAGAAGAACCAGCATGGCAGTTGTGGGTTAGGTTTTGGTGCGACCATTGCTCGCCAACTCACGCCCTACAAGCTCTATGCACAAGATTTGCGATATCCGATGGTAGTGGAGCAAAAATTAAAAGCCATCGCTCAACACTACCGAGACCTAGGACAGGACTACTTTACTGACGACGCTTTCTTAGCACAATTGGAGTTGTTCCAACAAGCTGCCACAGATATCACCGATACTTTCACGCTTGTCCAAGAAAAGACCTTCTTTGGCGACATCAAGGAACATTATTCCGACCTCATCTTTGAAGGTAGTCAAGGTATTCTGTTGGACATGGATTTTGGTTTTTTCCCAAATGTTACCCATGCCTCCACGACCTCTAGAAACGCTTTTTCTCTGATCAACCGAAATCGCTTGTCCATGCCGGAGATATTCTACATTACACGCGCCTATCAAACCCGGCATGGCAACGGTTTCCTATCCAATGAACAATTCCCCTTACACTATGCTCCAAATCCTAAAGAAACAAACCAATACAATCCTTGGCAGGGGCATCAGCGCTGCAGCATCTTAGACCTAGATATGATTAACTACGCGTTGGCATGTGATGGCAACTTCTCGGGTACAACCAAGAAGCATTTGGTGGTGACCTGTTTGGATCAACTGGAGGGACCGATTCAGGCGTCTAAGGATGGAATAATTCAGCATTTTGCCTCGTCCATGGACTTAGTAGAAAATTTAAACATCTCTTTTGCCTCCGTCTTGGAAAGTTGGTCGGAATGCGGGGCGAAAATGCGCACTCACCGGGTGGCTTACTCACCGGGTGAGTAGTAGTAAAAAATTATGGAAAAAGAAAAAATTCGAGTCATTTTCGCCCGCGAGCACACCACGGTCTTCCCAAAATTGGGCGTATTCCTGGCCGGACCGACGCCCCCCGAAAATCAAATGCACCAAGGCTGGCGAAGAACGGTGATAGATCGCCTCCAGCAAGATCACCGACTTGACCCTAGCATGACCGTAGTTGCCCCAGAACCTCACAACTGTAGCTGGTCGGGTATAGATGTCTATGAACATGGGCCCTTATTGAACGATGCCCTGAATAAGCAGATTCCCTGGGAATGGCAGTATTTACAGGCCTGTGACATCACCGCCTTCTGGTTGCCTACCTATTGGGACAATACTTCTGCCGAGAATTTTCCGGCCAACATTGGACCAACTTCCCGTTGGGAATTTGGCTATTACTTGCAAGAATACCTTAAGGCTCCGCAGCGGCGTCATTTCATAGTGGGAGGGCCTGAAGATGCCGAAAGTGTCAAATGGGCACGGCGAATCGCAGCAGTTCATGGGATCAAATGGCATAGTCTTCCCAAAGAGCTAAAAAGGGAGCAGGTAGCCGCTTCATTTATTGAGGAAATAGCCGATACCTTGTATGAGTCGAAAATAACACTGAGCGGGTGAGTGTTGGAAAATTCACTACCTTGCCGCCTCAAAATGCTGACCTATGCCACAAGCTCTCTTATTCGACCATGATGGCGGTGTCGATGACTTGCTATCACTCATGCTCGTCCTTACGATGGACCATATCGACCTGAAAGGGGTCTCCATCACTCCTGCAGATTGCATTGGTGACTATGCCGAGGAAAGCACGCGAAAACTGCTGCAACTGTTTTCGCAATCTAAGGTGCCCGTGGCACGTGGTAATTATCATGGCATCAATGCTTTTCCCCTGGAGTGGCGCGCAGGCCCGATGGTGGTCAATGCCATGCCCTTGATGATCAATGTGGAGATAGCGAAACCGACGGAGGTGCTGGAGAGTGTGGAGCTACTGGCACAAGAACTCCAAAAGGCTGAGGAGTCCATCGCGGTGTTAATGACCGGCCCCTGCTCTAACCTAGTGCGTACCTTGCAAAGGTATCCGGAACTAAGCACCAAGGTAAAGGAAGTGATTTGGATGGGGGGAGCCGTAGATACGGGAGGAAATGTAGTTACGTACAATCACAATAGCACGGCAGAATGGAATGTCTTCTGGGACCCGATTAGTTCCAAAAGGCTGTTTGAGTCTGGTATCCCTATTACCCTCTTTCCATTAGATGTGACCAATTCCGTACCGGTCAATTATAGCTTTCTGAAGGACCTGGCCAGAATTGCGGACTATGATGCGGCCAATTTGGCTGGACAGTTTTGGGCCAGTACCCTAAACACCATCCCTGCTTATGAGTATACGTACTACATGTGGGATATTTTAGCCACAAGTTACCTTGGTATTCCAGACGCATTCGAATTTGAAGAAATCCCCTTGAAGGTGGCTACGCAAGCTCCAAATGCGGGTCAGACCATACGATTAAAGGAAGGTGAGTATAAGGCCAAGGTGGCTATGAAGGTGGATAAGGATCGCTTCTATCAATACCTCTTACAACAATTCAGTATAAACTTTTAACCTCTTTTGAACAAATGAATAACCCCAAAGTAAAGATCAATCAGGTAGAATTACTTTCTGACAATTGGTATACGCTCCGAAAGTATAATTTTGACTTTCAAAAAGAAGATGGGAGCTGGGAAACACAGGAAAGAGAAGCCTACGACCGGGGCAATGGCGCCGCTATATTGTTGTACAATGTAGAGCAAAAAACGGTGATTCTCACGCGCCAATTCCGCATGCCCACCTACGTCAATGGAAATGAATCTGGGCTACTGATAGAGGCTTGCGCTGGGCTCCTGGATGAAGACAATCCCGAGGATTGCATCCGGCGAGAAACAGAAGAAGAAACAGGTTATCAGATCGCTGAGGTAGAGAAAGTAATGGAGGTCTATATGTCCCCAGGTTCCGTGACGGAAATACTGTATCTCTTTATCGCTGCTTACGACAAACAAATGAAAATCCATGATGGTGGCGGCGTGGCAGACGAACAGGAAAATATTGAAGTGCTAGAAATCCCCTTTGACGAGGCCTTTAAGATGATTAAGACCGGCGACATCAAGGATGCTAAGACGGTTCTTTTGCTTCAGCATTTAAAACTTCGCCAAATCCTCTAGGACGCTAGGAAGTACTTCTTGAAATACAAATCCTTTGCTATCAAAGTATTAACTGGAGGAGACGCTATTTTAAAAAGTAAGGTGTTTGCAAAATCTGAGCAAAGATTAATTTATTTTTTGCTTTTTTCAATATAAAGATATAATTTGCTCACAGTTAATAGCGTTACTATTCTCACAGCTTCAATTCTAACCACATTTCCCCAGCAGTTAAACATCGCTACGTCCTTGTAGTGATCTTGTATTATCACTCAGTTAAGTTATACCATAGATATTAGGAAAGTAAATTATAATCCAATATCGCACCCAACACAGATACACTTCTACACAATTTTATACCCGATTGCGAATAAAAGACTGCATATGAGTCTTTTACACAGCTATTACTGGAACAATACACCAAGTTTGTTCGCTCGTAATGCTTACGAATCTTCTACTTGGTTCAGGTAGACCTGGATCGGCGGAAGATGTATTTGCCTATGCTAATGATCTAGACTTAATCGTCTTTAGGTCAACCAAAATCGTATTGTGTTAAACAAATAGAATTATCGTACATGGTCACCAATCCCTATGAGGTATTAGATTTATTCTTGCAAAAGAATAAATACTATTTCAATAAAAGAGAATTACAACTACAACTAGAAGCCCATCCGAATTATCCTAGTGTTAGGTCCTTTACGGACATCTTAGACTTCTATCGCGTAGAACACATTGCCGCAACTGTTCCGGAGGAAAGCTTCGATGAACTCCCAAATTGCTGGTTAGCTGTAGTTTCGCCAAAGGGCTTCCGTCAGATTGCCATGGTAGAAAGGCAAGTCGATCAGGTCAAACTAGTCTCAGAGGATGGCCGTACAAACCTTACAAAAGCTGAATTTCTTAAGCAGTGGGAAGGTGTAATACTGGCTGTCGAACCAAATGAAAACACCAGCTCTAGTTGGCGAAGCTCATCTTTTACTACTATTCTCATTGTCTTGTTGTCAGTCTGTATCGGAGCTAACCTATGGGCACAAGGGGTGGGATGGCCTTCCATTCTATACACCCTACTATCTGCTGTGGGTCTCTATTTGTCCATTTTGGTGCTCAAGGCAGAGCTCGGTTTTCAATCTGCCGTGACGGATAAGTGGTGCCGGATCAATGAAGCGACAGATTGTACGGAGGTAATCACCAGTAAAGGAAGTAAGCTTCCAATGAATGTTTCCTTAGGAGATTTAGCGTTGATTTACTTCCTCCTAACAATATGTACAACGGCAATTCTAGCGGCTCCTGCCATCTCATTTTACCCACTAGCCTTGGCTTCATTACCTATCATCCTCTACACGCTCTTGTATCAGTGGAGAGAGGTGAAGAAATGGTGCACACTTTGTCTGGGTATTAGTGCCGTTTTACTGGCCCAATTCCTAGTGTTGCATTTAGCTGATCGATCCATAGAGCTAGCCGCGTCGACTTACATCAGCATAGCTGGACTATTCTTACTCCTTAGTCTGGCTTGGCGGTATACTAAATCGCTGCTTCAGGAACACCAGGGCTTTAAGAAGGAGGCGTTAGAGTACTCCAGTTTCAAAAAAGAAGCCGATAACTTCAAACCTTTGCTCCAGGCTCAAAAACAATTCCAGCTATCAAGCATGGATCACGGTAGCGCGTTGATCATGGGTAATCCAAATGCTAAATTTAAATTATATGCTGTCACCAACCCATCTTGCACCTACTGTCAGCCTACCTTTCTGGGCTACCAAAAGTTGTTGGAGCGGTATGGAGATCGCGTAAGCTTGGTGTTGCGCTTCAATGTTAGCCTGGAAGATAGTAGCAGCCCCACTTTACATATCGCAGCTCATACGGTAGCCATCTACAAAAATCTTGGGCCCGCCAAAGCTTTAAAGGCACTGGCTGAATGGTTCCAAGATCAGAACTTTGAAGCTTGGCAAGCTAAATACGGCCAAAACTTAGAAACCGGTGCCATCAATATTCTTCAGCAGCATCGAGATTGGTGCAATGAGCAAGGCCTCATTTTCACACCCGTCAGCATCTTACACGAATATCTCCTGCCTCCATATTACAACATGGAGGATATATATTACCTATTGGAAGATCTTCTTCCCCAATTAAGTACGACAAATAATGAGGTAGAGGAAGTGGCTGCTTAGCGCTATAGTACGCTATTTCCTCCCTCTGTCACACATCCTATTCGAATCCGGATTTCTCTATTTATAACCAAATTATTTCATCAAATTTTTCTTGTATGAAAAAGCAAATCTTGAGTTTGAAAGACGCTAAAGTATTAGACAAAGCAAAGCAAAAGGAAATCAATGGCGGTCGCCCTGGTTGTTTATCTAATTGTTCCGGACAACCGAATGGCACCATGTGTTGCATGGGTGGCCACCCTGGTTGCCCTGGTTACTGCATCAGTAACCAATGCATGCCTTGGTAACATAAATCACCGCAGCAGGTCCGAGTTTCTTGGGCCTGCTCTACCTCATCAGTCCACGACCAATTTGACCGTAGAATCAGATTCATGCCGACCTTCCCATTTTATAAACAATCCGAAACCAAAGACTGTGGCCCTACTTGCTTAAAGATTATCTCAAAGCACTATGGGAAACTAGTGGATATTCAGTCTTTGCGAGAACTTGCAGAAACGACCAGAATGGGCAGTAATTTGTTTGGCGTCAGTACAGCAGCGGAGGCCATCGGGTTTCGCAGTTTGGCCTTACAAGTCAATTATCAGCAATTGCGCCAAGCTCAACTTCCTTGCATTCTCCATTGGAATCATGACCACTTCGTGGTACTGTACAAGATAAAGCGAGACCGGATCTATATCTCAGATCCTGGCCATGGATTAATTCACTATGTTAAAGATGATTTCCTTCAGAGATGGGTAAGTCAATCCGCTTCCGAGGAAACACAAGAGGGGATAGCTCTTCTCTTGGAACCTACCCCTCAATTTTACGAAGAGGATACCCTCGCTGAAGAACCCTCAACCTTTAACCTAGCTTACTTATCGCGTTATCTTTTTAAGTATAAAAACCTAGTCGTTCAACTCATCATTGGACTACTGGCTGCTAGTTTATTGCAACTGATTTTCCCCTTCCTCACACAAAGCGTCGTAGATATTGGGATTAAGCACCAGGACATTAACTTCATTTACCTGATTCTATTTGCTCAACTGGCCCTTTTCTTTGGTAAAACAGCGGTTGAAGTATTGAGAAGATGGATATTGCTTCACCTCAGTACACGGATAAATATCTCGCTAGTATCTGACTTCTTCATTAAGCTCATGAGCCTTCCTATCGCTTACTTCGACACCAAGATGACCGGCGATATTTTACAACGCATCAACGATCACAAGCGCATCGAAAGGATACTCACTACCTCCTCTATTAGCGTGCTATTCTCTCTGGTTAATTTACTCATTTTCGGCTTGGTGTTAGCCTACTATGATCTTCGCATTTTCGCCATCTTCTTAATCGGAAGCCTGCTCTACTTTGGATGGATCTTACTGTTTTTTAGAAAGCGCAAAAAACTAGACTACAAGCAGTTTGCCGAGATCAGCAAGGAACAGAGCAAAGTCATTGAAATGATCAATGGTATGCAAGAGGTGAAGCTGCACAATGCTGAACGCCAGAAACGCTGGGGCTGGGAACATGTACAAGCCCGTTTGTTCAAGGTTTCCATCCAAAACCTGGCCTTGGAACAATACCAAAGTGTGGGCTCTTCCTTTATCAATGAGCTCAAAAATATCTTCATTACCATTGTTGCTGCCTTGCTTGTGATTCAAGGGGAGATCACCCTAGGAATGATGTTGGCTATCGCGTTTATCGTTGGACAGTTGAATGCTCCTATCGGTCAATTGATCAACTTCCTACGAGAGCTACAGGATGCCAAAATTTCCCTAGAACGCCTGGGTGAAATACATCAATTGAAAGCAGAAGAAGATCCGCTTGATCAAAAGATCAAAGCATTGCCCAGGGGCCTAGATTTACAGCTTAAAAGCCTCAGTTTCCGCTACAAAGGCACTGATCAATATGTATTGCAGAATCTAAGTTTTAAAATTCCTGCGAATAAGGTAACTGCGATTGTCGGTGTGAGCGGGAGTGGAAAAACTACCTTGATGAAACTTCTCCTGAAGTTCTACCATCCACAAGCAGGTGGGGTGGACTATGGCCCTTTTGACCTCAAAAACATATCTCAGCCCAGCTGGCGAGATAAGGTGGGAGTGGTCATGCAGGAGGGCTACATCTTTAACGATACCATCGCCAACAACATCGCAGTAGGCCAGCCATACGTAGATAAAGAACGATTACGGTTAGCTGTAGATGTGGCTAATATCCGAGACTACATCGAGCGGCTTCCGCTGACTTACAACACCCCCATTGGGATGGAAGGAATGGGATTAAGCACTGGCCAAAAGCAACGTTTGCTCATTGCGCGGGCGGTATATAAGGACCCTGATATCCTTTTCTTTGACGAAGCTACCTCCGCACTGGATGCCAATAATGAAAAGGTCATCATGGAAAAACTCAATCGATTTTTCACGGATAAAACAGTACTGATTATTGCACATCGCTTAAGTACGGTGAAAAATGCCCATCAGATAGTGGTTTTAAATCAAGGGAGAGTGGTCGAATTGGGAGACCATCGAAATTTGGTAGCGCAAGGAGGATATTATTACCAATTGGTTAAAAATCAACTAGAACTTGGTAACTAACATGGAAGCAGACCAACTTGATCAAATACAATTGAGGAGTGAAGAAGTCCAGGAAATTCTCACGCGGGTACCACACTGGTTAGTGCGCTGGGGCAATCTAGTGATCTTCGGCATATTAATGATGCTCTTGTATCTATCTTGGGTGATCAAATACCCAGATATTATTACAGCGGAAGCCAGCTTGACCACAGTCATCCCGCCCCAAAAGGAGTACGCCAATGCTTCCGGGCGCCTAGAAATCATCTTTGTTGGCAATAATGAAACGGTCGAAGAGGGCCAAAAATTAGCCGTCATTGAAAACACAGCGAGCACAAAAGATGTGTTGCGCCTGCAAGAGATTGTAGATCAGATAGCCCTCAATCAATCCACCTTCTATTTCCCATTTGACTCCCTTCCGGTCTTACTTTTAGGTGAGATCGAAACATCATTTACGCAATTCGAAACGGACTACTACAGCTATTTACTCAACAAAGAATGGGATCCTTTCCAGGTCGAAGAAAGTGCCAATGCCATCTCTGAGACGGAACTTCGCCAACGCTTATTCGCCTTGCAACAGCAAATGGAGCTGGGAGAGAAAGAACTAAGCATTAAAGCAACGGACCTCCGGCGTCAGGAACAACTATACAAAGATGGCGCAATCTCTCAAATGGACTTGGAAGAGAAACAGCTATCATTCGTGCAGGCCCAAAAAAACCAAAACAACATTGTTCTTTCTATTTCTCAGATCAAACAAGCCATAGGCGAAGCGCAGAAGCGAAGTCAAGCTACCAAGATCAACCGGAATAAGACCGAATTAGCCTTACTCAAAACTGTGATTCGTTCCTTTCAGCAATTGAAAAATGCTATTAAAGATTGGGAGCTGAAGTACGTACTACAATCCGAGATTGAGGGCCAAGTTAGCTTTCTCGACTACTATACTGCCAATCAAGTCGTCCGACAGGGGGATCTAGTCTTCACCCTCATCCCTGCAGATAACCGAGCGTACCTAGCTCGCCTGCGCGCACCTAAGCAGAACGCAGGCAAGCTAGCAAAAGGCCAAGCCGTCAATATCCGAGTGGATAATTATCCCAGTGATGAATTTGGCGTGCTGAAAGGTGTAGTTCAACACGTTTCTCCTTTGACTGATCGAGACGGCAACTACATTCTTGAAGTACAGCTCCCTGACAACTTGATCACGAGCTATAATCAGTCCATTGAATTTCGACAGGAGATGACCGGCTCTGCAGAGATCATCACAGAAGATCTACGATTGATAGACCGTTTCTTTTATCAACTTCGTCAAATCCTCCATCGGACTTAAATACTACTTATCCGTCACCGTAGATAATTTGTAAAACTCCATGGTTCGCTTGGTTGCTTCAAGCGTTAAACCATAACTAGCTAGATCCGATTTGAGTCCTTGCAAGTCTGTTTGATTGAGCAGAAAATCATAGGTCTCTGTAAGTTCTGTTTTATCCTCAAACAAAAGGCCCATAGACTTTTCCAACTCAGTAAGGACAGAAGAGATATCCTGATTGGTAAATACCTTTTGATCACCTGCATCACTGACTCCAGACATTTCTCCTTCGGCCTTTTCTAGGCGATCAGCGTTTTCCACCACCAACTGATACACTACTGTTTCACGCTCTTCAGCCGTCATCTTAAGCCCCAAGGTGCGTAAGAATTGTTCCTTGATCTCCATCATGGCTTCTTCTTTTCCGATGCCTGAACGGTTTACGTAACTGACATTGTAAAGTGTTTCCAGCATACCTTCTGGGGCATCAATCCTCCCCTGTCCTATCCCCCAAAGATCGGCAAGCTGTTGGCCAAGACTGTTGCCCATTTTGAAATAGGCTTTGGGCAATGCATTAATGCCCATGGCCTTGGGATCTTCCGTCGCAGAGACCTTGAACAGGTATTTGATGTCCTTATTCTTCAGTAGGCCAAATACGGTCGAAAAGTCCTGTTCCGATGGAGCTGCAGGATTTTCATCCGATTCTTCCTCTTCAACTATTTCTATACTTGGCCCCGCCTGAAGGGGTTCACCAGCGAGGAATTGCGTGATGAGTGTAGCCGTCAAAAGTTCAGGGCTTCCGATCCACTGAATGATTCCCGCCTTATCAATTAAGTAGGTAACAGGGATAGCATTGATTTGGAAAGCCTCATGAGTTTTACCGGCGGCATCAGTGACTACTGCTGATTGAAAGTCAATCCTTTTTAAAGAGCGATTGATCTTATCTGGCTTCTCGTCTGACATCGAGAGGAACAAAAGCTCCTTATTCGTGGCAAATTCAGCTTTTAGTTCATTGAAATGGGGGACGGCTTTGATACAAGGGCCACACCAAGTAGCCCAAAAATCGACAACGATAGGCCGGCCCTCCAGAGATTTGTCGGCAGGTACATTCGCTAGCCAATCTGTGATGTTCAGAGATGGGGCTTTATCCCCAACAGATGGACCGGATTGAGCTACACAAATATTAACTAGAAATAAAAAGAGTAGAGCAGAGATTAAGCGCATGATTGTTTTGAGTTTTATAGATGAATACTAATCCTTCTTAATGGAATGCAATGGTAAGACGAAGGTCACAAAAAATAGTTTTAGATCCTGTCAGCAAATGAGCAGAACGATAGAATAGAAATGAGAGCGGGGGAAGGAAAAGATTATTGCTCCTCTTGCAATAATTTCCACACGCCAAGACTGATGATCATCCCAAGGATCGGTGCCACAATATAGGCCCAAAGGTGCGTCAGATTACCATTAACCACCGCTGGTCCTATAGACCTGGCTGGATTCATGGAAGCGCCGCAGATAGGACCAGCGAACATCGCCTCCAACAAGACCGTCGCACCAATAGCCGCTCCTGCCCAATGGCTGATTTCTTTGGAAGAGGAGACGACCTGAAAGATGACAAACATGAGAAAGAAACTCAGAACAACCTCCAGAATAAAGGATTGCTGGATAGAACCAGCTGGGAGTGTTTCGCCCAGGGTCTTGGCTTCTGGAAAAAGAAAGCGCAAAAGGCCACTAGCAAGTAAAGCGCCTACTAGCTGAGCAATGATATAAGGTAGTAAGTGTTGGACTGGAAATTTCTTTGATAAGGTAAAGGCAATGGTAACAGCTGGATTAATATGCGCGCCTGAGCGTTCCCCAATGGAATAAACCATAGCCATCACGATCAACCCAAATGTGATGGCTATCCCTTGATGCCCAACAGCCCCTCCACTGACCTCATTGATGATAATGGCGCCGGTACCACAAAAAACCAGCGCAAAAGTTCCTACTAATTCCGCGATATACTTACTCATTGACTAAACTAAATGCATAAAAAATTTCTCTTCCAATTTGCCGCACTCTTTCATCATAGCGCGCCGTTTCTTCTGGTGTATCATCTGCCAGTTTCGGGTCTTCATAGGTCAATGCCAAACGAAGATCTACTCCGGGAATAAATGGGCAATTCTCATCTGCATCTGAGCATGTCATAATGGCGGCAAACTTGGATTTAGGGTTGGTGTCGTGATCGTATACTTTACTGAAACATTGGAGCGGATCAGTTTCGGCGGCGAAGGAAACCGAATAAATAGGATTATCACCTTCACCGGCCTCAATTTTGAACCCGGCTCGTTCCATAGCAGCCACGGCTCTAGGATTAAATGCGGTAGCTTCAGTTCCTCCCGAAAAGGTCTGTATGTTCGGAATCGCATAATAATACGCGGCTGTAGCAGCCCAAATTTGGGCCAGATGACTCCTTCGAGAGTTGTGGGTACAGATAAAGTTAAGGGCGATGCGCTCCTCATGAGATCGAGATGCCACATAGGAGGCAAAACGCAGCAAGAGTTCTTTCCTGGCTGCGGGAATTAATTCTGCTTCGCTGATCAAAGCTGCGACAAAGGGTGACAAATCGGATCGAAGCTCCATAGGTCGTAACATTTTGTGAGGTAGGAGTTTGTTGTACCATTTGTACAAGGCAGCGCGAAAGATCAGGATTAATTCATAATTCGAGAGGACCCCAACATTAAATCTTTGTTAAGTAATGAGGAAGAGATTTGTAAAAGACGAGCGCATATCCAGTACTTCATCAAGCTTTTTCCAAGGCCAATTCCACCACGGAACGAGGTAAGCGAAAATGAAAGGTACTTCCTTGCCCTTCCGCACTTTCTACCCACATTTCCCCATTGTACTTCTGCACAATCTTCTGGCAGGTGGCAAGGCCAATTCCTGACCCCAAGTACTTACCTCTGTTATTCAATCTAGTGAACATCTGAAAGATCTGCTTATGATAGGCAGGAGCAATACCTAACCCATTGTCTTTACAGGAAAAGCACCAATTTTCTTCTTCCAATTGAGCTATTACTTGAATTACAGGAGCTGGCGATTCATTATACTTTAGACCATTTTCAATCAGATTCTTAAATAGCAGATAAAAGTCGGAACGATGCCCTGCGACACTGGGGAGATCAGACCAAATAATCTTGGCCGATCTTTCTTCCAAAATATGACTTAAGTTCGATTTAATATCTTGCAATACTTCATCTAATTCTACAGTACCGAGATCAGCAGTTTCACCCTGTCTAACTCTAGAGTGCGTCAGTATATCCTCCACTAAAGCATAGAGTTGTTTCGTGTTACGCGTCACAAAGCCCAAATAGTCTTGCAGGTCCTGATCAGCACTATTCCTTAATTTTCGTTGGATAAGATTGACAAAACTGGTGATGTTCCGCAAGGGTTCCTTGAGATCATGCGACGCAATAAAAGTGAATCGTTCTAGTTCATCATTAGATCGCCGCAATTGTTCGTTGGCCGCTTCCAAAGCGGCGGTCCGCTTCTGTACGGTACCTTCCAATTGACGATTAAGTTCAGCTTTCACTTTATTGGTTCGATACTGTCTAATCACCAGCAAAATCAATAGCAGAGCGATCAAGCCTGTAGCTATGGCGATAAGGGTCCGTTGTCGAAGGATTATGCTCTGTTGTGCTTGTCGCTTTGTCAACTCAAGATTTTCCGCTTCCTGAACCTTCAGTTGATAGCCCATCTCAAGTTTGGAGATTCTTTCCCTCGTAGCTGCATTCAAAAAACTATCCTGAAGCTCCTGAAATTTCATCATGGCCTGATAGGCCTTCTCGTAATCATTTACTTTCGCATAGATTCCTGATAGTTCTTCATAAAGCGTAGGCATAAGGGAAGAAAAGCTCGCCTCCTTGGCTCTTTCAATAGCTTGGAGATAAAACTGAATGGCAGCCTCATAATCTTCAGTTTTTTCATATATCTCCCCAATAATACCATACATACTCGGTATATCCTCGATAGCCCCCAGTTGCTCATAAACTGCCAATGCTGCATTTTGGTTAGCCAGGGCCTTTTCATAGTCTTTTCGGTCAAAATGAATTTCCCCTTGATAATAGAGCGTTTCAGCAATGCGATGCTGATAGCCCAATTCATAGTATAGCACCAAAGCAGAATCATAGTGCTGCATGGCCAAATCATAGTCCTCTTGCAAGGCGGCCACATATCCTAAGTCTAGGAAGGAATATGCTATGTAGTCTTTTCCTCCAATGGCCAATGCCGCATCACTCGATTTAAGATAGTACTCAATGGCTAGTGACAAATCGCCAAGCTCTTCATGGATGATTCCGATATTCGCATACAAAGAGGTGGGATCCACATAATCTCCTAGATCCTCATCATGCTCCAGCGCTTCCTGAAAATATTGTAAGCCCAGTGCATAATTACCCTGGTTAAGGAAGTAAATACCTAAGTTATTTTTGGAAATGGCCAGGCATCCCGGATCTTGGAGTTCATTGGCTAAAGACAAGCCCAATTGATGATAATGATGAGCACTATCAATTGGCCCGATCCCGTTGTAACCCACACCAAGTAAGTCGTAAGCATAGAATACTCCTTCTCGATAATCGATCTCTTTAGCTAGGGCAAGCGCATCATAGCCAGAGGCAAGTGACCTTGGATAATCATACTCCTGGTAAGCCGTCCCAATATCAAGCAATAGATCAACCTTTTCTTTCGGATCCGTAGCCTTGGCGAACTGCAATTCAAGGCTGTTTACTATTTCATGTTGGCTAGAACCGACTACGCAAAGACAACTCAGGAGTAAGCATATGTAATTACGCTTGAACAACTGTATGACTTTCTTATTTGATAATTTAACTTCCAATAGTGCTGCAAAATCAAAGCAGCATTATGCACTCAAATGGTTATTGAGAATGGGGGAGACTATAAACGGATAAAGATTTTCGGCTAAGGAGATAGGGGATTACCATTTGACAAGTTCTCATGTGCTAACATAAAAGTATCGATAATTCTACACTTTTACGGGTAAAAAAACCACAACTTAGATTGTATAGGTGAGAATAGATAGGTAATTAAACAAAAAAGGTTAGTCTAATTGCTCTGAGAGTCGTCGAATCATCTCTATACACATCCGGCCATTATGATACGGCGCCTTCCATGGACCTGCCTTGTCTTCTTGCAAGAGTAGGCTTCCGTTTTTTCTACGCCCCCATATCCACTCCCCCCCCTTTTCATCTTTGATATCGAGCTGAATGTACTGCCAAATATCCACGGCTAAGTGTTGAAATGTCGCTTCACCAGATAATTCCCAGGCATTCCAAAAGCCAATAACTGCTTCCGCTTGCGGCCACCAATGCTTATCTGTATCGATTTCTCCATCCGCTTCTTGCTCATTATTTAAGCCCCCCTCCTCATCCAAGCCCTCTCCTGCGGTAACCTTTGCCAGTGCTAAGGCCCAATCTTTTACCGATGATTGCCATTCAGTAGCATCGAAAAGAGCCATGGCCTCGATGATTAGCCAGCTGGCTTCTATATCGTGACCATAGGAAATTACCTTGGATTTTGCTTCCCATTTTTCATCAAAGAATAGGATTAGGTGCCCAGTCTTCTCATCAACAAATCGTTCCATGAAACAACGAATTAGTCGTTTCAAAGCCATTCCCACTTGCTGGTTCTGGCTCGCACGATATAAAGTGGTATATGCCTCCAAGATGTGTAGATGGGTGTTCATAGTCTTAGCCTCATTGGCATCCTTAGAACTCAGTCGCAGATCTGCAATCGATTCCCAACGTCGGCCAAATGCTTCAAAATACCCGCCCTGTATGGGGTCAAAACTATATTGCTCTATCTTTTCGAAGAGGGCTAGAGCCTGCTCTAACGCTTCGGGTAAAGCCGTCAATTGGTAATATTCTGCTAGCGCATAAATGGTAAAGGCCTGTGCATAAATTTGCTTGCGGTCATTGCCCAACTTTCCTTGAAAATCCAACATCCAGTATACTCCGCCATACTTGCGGTCTATAAAGTGTGCCTCGATAAACGTGTAGGCATGATCTGCCATAGCTCGGTAAGAGAGTTCATCTGTCAGTTTCGCCGCAGCGGCGAAACTCCAAAGAATCCGACTATGCATAATGATGGCCTTATCCGCAAAAGGATACAATTGATTGTTGTGATCCATCCGGCCATAAAATCCTCCATGTTGCTGATCTACCATGTGAGTCGACCACCATCTCAAAAGATGATCCAGTTCATTTTGCATCTCCTTTTTCAAAAGAGATACATCAATATTCCCCGACATAAGGATTTCGTTTAAGACAGGTCAAGTTGGTTTAATATCTGGAGATTCTTGTCAATCAGTTGTTTTCGTTGCTCCACGCTCGCTGCCGAGCGCAAGCCATCTGGGGGAGTATTTACGACATAATCCAAGAGCTGATCAACAGTAGTGGTAGCTACATGCATGCGCGTATCAGAAGAAGCGTAGTAGATAAATACTTCCTGCTTTTCATTCACAATCCAACCATTGGAAAAAGTAACATTAGAAACATCCCCTACCCTTTCCTCTCCTTTTGGTGAGATGAAATGACCTGCTGGCGCATGGGTAATCTGCCAAGGCTTTTCCGGGTCAGTCATGAATAAGTACAAAACATATCGAAGGCCAGCTGCTGTATTTCTAACCCCATGCGCAAGGTGTAACCAACCCTGTTTCGTTTTAATCGGTGGCGGCCCTTGGCCATTTTTCACTTCCTTGATGGTATGGTAGATTTTGGTATCCACAATTACTTCGGACTTTACCTCCGCATCCTCCATACTCTCTGTTAGCCCCCAACCAATTCCACCGCCACTTCCTACACTAATAAACCCATCTTGAGGGCGGGTATAGAGCCCATATTTTCCATCAATAAACTCAGGATGAAGAACCACATTGCGCTGTTGACCAGAATAGGTAATTAAGTCTGGCAACCTTTCCCAGGTCTTGAGATCTTTGGTTCTAGCAATGCCACATTGAGCTTCTGCGGCAGAAGTATCATTTGGGCGAGTTTGGTCTTTGCGTTCTGTACAGAAAAGACCGTAAATCCAGCCATCTTCATGGGCCGTGAGCCTCATGTCATACACATTGGTATCTGGCACCTCCGTTTCAGGCATGGTGATGGGATAATCCCAAAAACGGAATTGATCCACGCCATTAGGACTTTCAGCTATCGCAAAAAAGGATTTCCGGTCGTCCCCCTCCACACGTACAACCATTAGGTATTTTCCTTGCCAGTATATGGCTCCAGCATTAAAGGCCGCATTTACCCCCTGTCTTTCCATCAGGTAAGGGTTGGTCTTTTCATTAAGATCGAAACGCCAGAAAACCGGGGCATGAGCAGCAGTCAAAACGGGATATTTCCAGCGTCGATACACCCCATTCCCATCGGGGGCAGGCTCATTCTTGCGGTTGATCAATTGTTCGTACTTGGTCAGTAGTTCTTTTATCTGTTCTTGAAAAGTCGTATTCAGCATTGTTGTTGCCATTACTAGTCCGATGTTTTACCTGGTTGTATTATTTAAGTTCATTCGCAAGATCTGCTGGATAATCCTCCATCTTGTCGTACCAATTGTACTTTAATACTAGCGTACAAACCGCCACGATTACGAAGCTGATCCACATGCTCCTGAAATCCTGAATAACTAAGAATATGGAAGATGCCGTGATCGCAGTTTGCCAAACTATCCCAACCACCACATTCACCATATCTCGACCAAAATCCTTGTTGGGCTCTACATTGGGGTTTTCAGCATGTAGCTTATCGTAGATGGGCTTCCAGAAACCCCAAGGCCTTGTTTTTTTATAAAATTCCTTGAGTACTTCATCATCGTCTGGTTCCGTCATTAGACTGCCTACTATACAGGCTATCACTGATAGCCCAAGATTAATCGGAAATGCCTCCAGTGCAGTATAAGAAGGGAGTAAAACAGGCAAGACCATAGCGGCCACAATGCCCGCCATCATTCCCCAGAAGTAGCCGTAGCTATTAAACCTCCACCAATACCACTTCAATAGATTAGCTGCAGTGTATCCACCAAACAAAGCAGCTACTAACCAATCGATAATGTTATTCAAGGAATCTAAAGCAAAACCGAAAATGGTTCCGATCACCACCACCGCTATGGAGCAGAGGTAGCTCATATTGATATAGGTTTTATCAGAAGCCTTATCATTAATGTACCGCTTATAGATATCATTGACTAGGTAAGCTGGTGCGGCATTCACCGTAGCAGCAAAAGAGGACATAAAGGCAGCCAATAAACCAGCAATCAATAGCCCCATCAAGCCGACCGGTACGAAATTGCGAATCGCAAAGGGAAGAATCTGCTCAAAGTCTACATCTGCCCCCATGCCATTCAACTCATCACTAAAAAATACTAGCGCGAGAATAGTTAAACCCGTGATCAACATATAGCGCGGGAACAGTAGAATTACATTAACAAATCCACTCATCTTTGCTGCCTCCTTCGGCGTACGTGTAGATAGGACGCGCTGCATGTCATAATTGGGAGCGGGGCCAGCCATACTTTGGAGAATTCCCTTTAGCAAAACCATCATGAAGAAAATGCCAAACAACTCCCAGCCATCTGAGGCGATCTTGTCATTCGCAGCAGCCATCAGGTTAGACCAATCTAGATCTAGCTTCCAGCCAAAAAAGACATCACCCCAGCCCTCCGGTACAAACTTGGCCAATAGCTCTGGAGAAACCTGTTGCATCCCGATAATCCCAATAGCAACACTGGCAATTGTCATGATCACATACTGCAACACCTCCGTAAATACCACGCTGAACATCCCTCCCTTGACTACATAGAGTGTAGTCAAAATCGTAAAGATCAAGCCATATATAATCTCATTCTGCGTAGCATCAGTAGCCAACTGCCAGGGCAAAAACGCGGCCGCAAATTTGCCAATTCCAATAAACCCATAGGCTACGTAAGTAATCACAACTACAATGGCAAAAATGACCACGATCATATGCGAAAGGTTTGCCCCCCGTCCATCTCCAAACCGAAATTTAATCCACTCTGCCCCGGTCATCACCCCGGAGCGCCGCAGCCAAATGGAGAGAAAAACCATTAAGAATATCTGGTTAAAGACTGGCCACAACCAAGGTATCCATACACTCTTTAATCCATAAATAAACAAGAGTGTGACCATCCACATCGTCCCGCTGATATCAAACATCCCAGAGGCGTTGGATAAGCCCAACATATACCATTTAATTTCATTGCCTCCTAAGAAGTAACTCTTCATGTTTTTGGAGGCTCGATTTGATATCCAAAAGCCAATCCCAATCGTAGCTAGGATGTAGGCAATGATAATGGCGATATCGATAGCATGTAATTCCATAAGTTGTTGTCATCCATTTACTAAGCCAAAGGTTAGACCAGTTTGACTTTACTAAAATTGATCATTTTTTAAACATCCTAATAATTATGAGCAAAGGACTATTAGGATTCTGTAGCTGGGTATCATCCTTTATCTACCCAAACGAGTTCTTGGGTCATTTTCCTTTCGGGAAACGGTATAAATCGGGGATGCGCCCTTCGAGAATTAGCCATTGGTCTTGACTGAAAGTTTTGAAATCTGTAGCACTTTGATGATTAGGGTAAGGGCCGTAATGATGGTCTTTCCTAGCATTTCGCCAAACCATCATATAGGCAATTCGAGAGGCAATCTCATCTGATTTGATGGGTTCGAGAAGTCTTTCGGTCCACCAATTCTCCTCGGGAATGGCTTCTTGTCCTGTTTCAGAGAAGGCGGGAACCTTCCCCTTAGCTTCGGCCATCTGCACCAACATCCGAAGCCTCCGCACCAAGTCCTCACTTTTACCTTTAATCGAAAGATCATGATAGTCGTCCATCCCCAAGATATCCACATATTCATCGCCAGGATAGAACTCTAGGTAATCAGCTTCATCCTGGAAAACATCTGTTGAATAGCAGTATAAGATATTATGAAGTTGTTTTTCCTCCCTAAGATAATCCACTGTAAACCTCCATAGCGTTTTGTATTCCTCAGCCGTACAATGTGAGCGTCCCCACCAGAACCAACTACCTGTATGTTCATGAAAAGGTCGAAAAATAATGGGAATCTGTTTTCTAAAGAGGAACCCTACCTTCAAAGATTTCACATACTCCGCAAAAAGATCTAGTTTCTCTTTATAGACCTCATGATTCCTCCCTCCTGGAAGAATAGTTTTCACCACTTTTTCACCGACATCCCAAGAGTCTCCTTTGGTAACAAAGTTATCCATGTGCCAGCTCAGTGTATTAACTCCACCCATTTTATAAATTTCCTTCATCCAACCTTTCATATGCTGGAAATGGACAGAGTCAATATTATATTCCCCTTGTCCCAATTTACTCATTTCCCAACCGACTAGTGCAGGATGCATCCCACAAACGTCCTTTACATCCGAGCGGCTTTTGTGCCAAGTTTTCCATTCCACACCATAAGCCAAGGCATCTTCCTGACCAAATAGCACTTGCTTGCCGGACAGGTCCAGCAAGTTGTAATAAAGCGCTTTTGTTGCCTTGGTTGCCTCCTTGTCTATTGGTTCCTGCACGATCGTCATCTGTTTTTCATTCGGCATCGTGGCCGCAAGGGAAATTGCCAACAGCATTCCTGCTGCCCATCTTACATCTAGTTGTTTCATGCTAACTGTTTTTACGATCTTGTCTTGTTCTTTCAGTTACCTGCCAAAAGGCATCATTAAGTGATTTGAATGTTCATGCCCCGAAAACCCTCTAAAGGTACAATGGTCCTATGGCATCCTGAGCCTTAACTCTTAATCTAAAGCCTTGGTTGGTTCAAAGGTCCCACATCTTAAGTCCACACCTGGTACGACTATCGTACATATAGCGGGTGTAAATGTCACATTCTCTGCCGCCATCTACATTTAGGGCGCTCAATTGTTACAAAGCCCCCCTACTTATGAAACAAGCAGCTCGCTCCCTTCAACAAAGCACTTAATATCTTACAAATGAAAGATGAATCGGGCAATAGCCAATCAGGGTGAAGACTACCCATTTGCTTTAAATGGATCTACTTTGAACCAGATTGGAGATTTTATTGGACATTATCAATGTTTACACGTAACGGAGTTTCATAGATGCAAAGCCCACGTCAAATTTTAATTGACCAAATTGGTACCTTACAAGATGCGATGCTGGGGTCTTACAAGTAGGAGCAAGCCCCTTGCATTTCCTTTTTAATTTCAATCGCTTATGCTTAATCGATCTACATTACAGCTCTCCATCAGCTCTTTGTTGTTCCTTTCTTGTCTGCTCTGGACAGCATCCCTGTCTGCAAGTTCGGCATTGCCTCTAGCTGAGAATGAAAGCAAAAAGTTGCGTAATTTAGGCTCAAAAGCAATTGACTACAAGCCCGCCACTACGCAGTTTATGGAGCCGGTAATCAATAGTGTTGCTCCATCTTCCACTACCGTGGAAAGGTATGAGAAATTAGAATTGAGTGTAGACCTCAGCGCCCAATACGATAACCCCTATGACTATGACCAAGTGCGGCTGAGCGCTATTTTTACTAGCCCTTCCGGACAACAGCGATCGATAGATGGCTTCTTCATGTGGGACCTCTCCATTAATCCTCAAACTGGCAGCCTAAGGACGGAGAACACTGAGGGACAATTCCGTATTCGTTTTGCGCCAGATGAACTTGGCACTTGGACCTATGCACTCTATTTGGAGGATAATAATGGAAGTGCCGCCTTTCCCACGCAGACCTTTCAGTGCAATCCCAATACCAGCCCTCAGAATAAAGGATTTGTTAGAAGTAATCAAACCAACTTCCTCAGCTTTGATAGCGGAGAGCAATATATAGCCATCGGTGAAAACATCTGCTGGCAGAGCAATAACCCTTACCTCGACTACCGAAATTGGCTGGGAAAATTGAAAGAACAAGGCGGGAATTTCTTCCGACTTTGGCATGCCCACTGGGGGCTAGGCTTAGAATGGAGAGCTGGACAGAACCAATACCAAGGACTTCGGCAATACAAAGAGTCTAACAGTATTTACCAAGATTGGCTTTTTGATTATTGCAGCGAAAATGGCATCTACGTCATGGTAGCGCTTCAGCACCATGGGCAGGTTTCAACAGAAGTTAATCCGAACTGGCAAGAGAGTCCCTATAATTCCGCCAACGGTGGCCCTTGTCAAAACACCTGGGATTTCTTCAAAAATGAAGAAGCCATTGCACACACCAAAAATCGAATCAGATATATCATTGCGCGCTGGGGTTACGCTCGCAGTATCATGGCCTGGGAGTTGTTCAATGAGGTAGAATGGACAGATGAATTTAATCAGTACAAACAGAAGGTAATTGACTGGCATTCCGAAATTGCTGAGTACATCAAAGTCATTGACAGCTACGAGCATTTAATTACAACTAGTTTTGCCCATGACTATAATGATCCCATGATGTGGGCTCTTCCAGACATGGACATCACCCAAACGCACTTCTATTTCAATGCCGCTAACCTAGAACGAGTACTCTCTCAAGGCGTAAAGAAATACATCGATGCCTACAGCAAACCCACTTTGACAGGAGAATTTGGTCTAGGCAATCATGGCGCACAATTACGTAATATGGATCCAGATGGAATCCACTTCCACAATGGACTTTGGTCTCCACTATTCAGTGGAGGACTAGGAACGGGGATGAGTTGGTGGTGGGATAGCTATATAGCTCCTAACGATTTGTACTACCACCTCGGCCCAATTGCTAATTTAGCAGCAGAAATCCCATTCCTAGAGCGGAACATGCAAGCTTCTAAAAGCTTATTGGCCGGAGCTCCAGGAGATCTCTCGATTACACCCACACTAGGATGGGGAGGCATCGGAACGCCGGAAATTAGCATCAACGAACATGGCCAGAAAGAGCCTGAGACTGCAAGTCTGGGACAATACCTATATGGAAGTTCATGGAACACCCAATATCGCAGTCC
Source organism: uncultured Lewinella sp. (assembly GCA_913057785.1). Taxonomy (GTDB): domain Bacteria; phylum Bacteroidota; class Bacteroidia; order Chitinophagales; family Saprospiraceae; genus DT-111. The sequence goes on from CAJXPD010000010.1 coordinate 53,198, forward strand.
ACCAACCTTCTCGCTTAATATGCCAGAAGCAGGTACTTTCACTGTCCGCACAGCTGGGACGGCAGGTAATTCACCAAGAATCGTCATCTATTTGGATGGAGAGAAGGTATTAGATGAAAGAGGTCAAATCAACACAGATTATACGATTGATGTTCCAGCAGGCCCGCACACTATCGGAGTGGACAATACGGGGGCCGATTGGATCACGATTTCCACTTACCTTTTTGGAGAGATAGGCTCTTTACTGGATGCTTATGTATTGCGATCTGAAGACCAAGACATGGCCGCAGGCTGGGTCCTAAATAACAGATACAATCACGAATATGTAGAAAGGGAAGGATTGCCTCCCGTTGTGCAAGGAGCAACCCTCTCACTCCCCGGTTTTCAGGACGGAAATTATTTCGTGAGTTGGTACGATTGTATGAACGGACAGATTCTTGATAGTGAAAACGTCAATGCCAATGCCGACACTCTAGTTCTCCTTCTTCCGGATATCCTATGGGATATTGCCTTTGTTGTTGATAGCGAACCGGTCGGAACTACAGACAAGGATCGCCATGTGACCTTCCAGCTATTCCCCAATCCCGCCAAAGCAGGATCAGAGATAAAAGTCTCACTGACTGAGGAAACATCTGCCCAAACACGATTCCAACTATTAGATATGGGAGGAAGGGGCATCACTAACTTCCACCATCAGCAAGGACAGAGGGAAGTGGAGGTTCAGCTTCCGGCTGGTCTTCCGACGGGTATGTATTGGTTGCGAATAGCACATGAAGGTAAAATGGGAGCTCGTCCCATCATGATCGCAGAATAAAGGGGAGGAAAGGCCTGATTCCTAATCAGTTCTTTGTTTTTTGCTTGCAGAGGTGTTACTTTAGAATCGAACAAAACGGATTCTTTAACTAAGGAGCCATAGATCCTTCTGAAAGAATGATGGATTTATATCGCTCTTGAAACAAGCAAGAAATGGATGTATTCAATATCAACCGTCGTCGTTTTCTCCAGACGGCCTCAGCTACCCTAGCTTACTCCGCTCTAGGCGCTACCGGACTAGATATCATTCACCCACTCAAAGCGTATCGTGTCGGCCTTATCGGCACAGGTTGGTACGGAAAAAGCGACCTCTTTCGGCTCATTCAGGTAGCTGATATCGACGTGGTGGCCTTGTGTGACGTAGATCGAAATCTCCTAGACGAAGCTGCCACGCTAACCAGTCAAAGGCAAAAGTCTGGCAAGGAACCCCGCAAGTACAATGACTACCGGAAAATGTTGGCAGAAAACGAGCTAGACATCGTCCTCATCGGCTCCCCTGATCATTGGCATGCCTTACAATGTATCGATGCTATCAAGGCCGGAGCCCATGTGTATGTACAGAAGCCCATCAGTGTGGACGTAGTCGAAGGAGAAGCCATGGTAGCGGCAGCTAGAAAATATAATAAAGTGGTACAAGTAGGTACCCAGCGGAAAAGTACACCTCACCTAATCGATGCCAAAAAGAAAATCGTAGACGCTGGTCTGTTAGGTAAAGTTTCTCATGTGGAAATGTGTTGCTATTATCACATGCGGGCCAATGGCAATCCTCCTTTGCAAGATGTCCCGGAATTCTTTGATTACGATCTTTGGGTCGGCCCAGCTCCTAAACGGCCTTATGATGGCCTTCCTCACCGTAGATGGTGGCGTACTATGATGGAATATGGCAACGGTATTATGGGCGATATGTGTATCCACATGTTGGATACCGTACGTTGGATGTTGGACCTTGGCTGGCCGAAAAGGATTAGTTCTACCGGCGGCATTTATGTTCAGAAGGATGGAAAGTCAAATATTGCCGATACACAATCTGCAATATTTGAATATGATGAGTTAAATTGCGTCTGGCAGCATCGTTCGTGGGGCACTCCCGCCGACAAGGACTACCCTTGGTCTTTTAAATTATACGGAGAAAAGGGTACCCTATCGGGAAGCACCATGCGTTATGATTTTGTACCACGAGAGGAAGGGGACCCCATCCACCAAGATGTGTTGTACGAGAAAGAAAAATACCCCGAAGATCTTACCGAGAAGGACATCGAATTGAATGCTGCCCCAGCTACTAGACTACATATGCTGGACTTTCTCCATGCCATTCAGAACAATAGTCGACCAGTGGCAGATATTGAAGATGGGCATATTTCCACCGCGAGTTGTATTTTAGCCAATATCTCAATGGAACTTGGACGTCCAGTCATATATGATCCGATTAAACAGAAGGTAGTGAAGGATCGAGAAGCCACCAAACTCCTGGAGAGGGCTTATCGAGATCCTTGGGAGCATCCGGATCCGAAGAAGGTTTAATGCCGTAGCATGCCGGATAAGTGGTGTTTGGGAGTAAGCGCTGACTCAATGATAATAGCCTGCTGCCAAGCACTACTTGCCGAGGGCATGATACGGTCCCCTATATCCACTAAGAACACCTAGAGTATGCGAATCACAACATTACTAGTTGCCTTATGGCTCCCTTTTTTTTCCATTGCACAATCTCTTCCTAAACTCATTGCAAAGAATGCTACCCTGAAGCAGATTGCCATTGGCTATTCCTTTACGGAAGGGCCGGCGGTCGATTTCGATGGTAATGTCTACTTCACAGATCAACCCAATAATCAAATCCTGAGATGGACCACTACCGGTAAGATCGAGGTCTTCATGGAGAATGCCGGACGCGCCAATGGTTTGTATATTGATAATGAAGGAAATCTTCTGGCTTGCGCAGATGAAAAAAACCAACTATGGAAGATTAACCCCCAAAACAAAAAGATTGAGGTACTGGTGAAAGCATTTGAGGATCAGTTACTCAATGGGCCCAATGATCTTTGGGTCGACCCAAAGGGTGGGATTTATTTTACCGACCCATTCTACAAACGGCCCTATTGGAAACGGTCAGAAAAAGAAATTCAGGAAGAAAACGTCTACTACCTCACTCCAGACTATAAAACCTTGAAGGTTGTTGCTACTGACTTTGTCCGCCCCAACGGCATTATCGGAACCGCAGACGGGAAAAGGCTTTATGTCGCTGATATCAATGGGGGTAAAACTTACGCATTCACTATCCAGACTGATGGTAGCTTAACTGATCGAACCCTTTTTGCAGAAATGGGATCGGATGGAATGACCCTGGACAATAAAGGCAACCTCTACCTAACAGGCAGAGGTGTCACTGTATTCAACAAAAAGGGTAAGAAGGTCGGAACCATAAAAATCCCGCAAAATTGGACGGCCAATGTCACCTTCGGAGGTCCAAACCTAAAAACACTTTTTATCACAGCCATGCAATCTGTTTATACGCTGGAAATGAAGGTTCGCGGCACGAGATGGAAATCCCGCAAAGTGAAGAAAAGCACAAAGCCACCTTGGGAAGAGTGATTCTCGCGCCCTTATTCACGCTTTGGTCTCGTAACCAGAAGGGCTAACTCCAAACGCTTTCTTAAACTGAGTTCGAAACGACTTAAGATCGTTGTAGCCTACCCTGTAGGTCACCTCCGATACGTTATATTGCCCAGATTCTAGTAGCTGAGCGGCACGTTGGAGACGGAAGTGCCGGATAAGCTGTTGCGGAGAGAAGTCGGTAAGGGCTTTGGTTTTGCGATACAATTGCATGCGACTCATATGTAGCGCATCAGCCATTTGCTCCACTGTAAAATCCGCATTATCAAGATTTCGTTCGATCAAAAGTTTAACCTGAGAAAGCAATTGTTCGTCCAAGCTATTCAGGACCACTCCATTTGGACTGAGGTCAAAATTTTTAGCAAACCGCTGTTGCAGTTCTTTGCGCGTATGAATTAGATTCTTTATACGAGCCAAGAGTAGCTGCATATTGAAAGGCTTAGTAATGTAATCATCAGCCCCTGTTTCTAAACCATCCAATTGATAGATCAAAGAAGTTCGGGCCGTTAGTAGTACAACCGGAATATGACTGGTATGAATATTGGATTTGACCTTGGCACAAAGCTCTATGCCGTCCATACGAGGCATAGCTATATCCGCTATGATTAGATCAGGCGATTGCATATGGGCTTTATCCCATCCATCTTGCCCGTCGATTGCCTCTAGTACCTGATACTCCTGCTCCAGCCGCTCCTTCAGGTAGGCTCGAATATCCGGATTATCTTCCACGATCAGCACCTGGTGGTTCGTAGCAGTCTCAGCTGAACTAGCTACTACTTCTCGGTCGGATTGTCCCTGACCATTCGATAGACTCCTCAGCATTTCACTTTGTTCCTGATACAATCCTAGCTGCTCACTATCCTCAAAATCTTGAATCTTTTGCTCCGCCGTGAAATGTCGATCTTCTAGGGGCAGCCGTAGCAGAAAAGTGGCCCCCTCTCCTGCCGTACTCTCAACGAGAATTTCTCCATGGTGCGCCTCAATGATATTCTTACTTAACGCTAATCCAACACCAGTACCCTCTATCTTTCGGATTCGATTTTCCAAACTAAAGAATCGATCGAAGATATGTGGCAGCTGTTCTTGAGGAACACCAGGTCCAGTATCTTTAACAACTACCACCACCTTTTTTTCTACCTTGTCTACCCAGGTCTCCACTTGAATCTTCCCTTCTTCTGGCGTAAACTTCAGCGCATTGGAGAGCAAGTTGTACAAGACTTTCTCCATCTCATTGCGGTCATACCATGCTAGGATTTGAGGTTGATGCGTTCGGAAAGACAAGTCGATCCCTCGATGTTGGGCTACGCCCTTGAAAGCGGCAACAATCTCATAAGTGAATTTCACAAAATCCCCTTCCGCTACCTGTAACTTCAATAAACCTGCTTCACTCTTTCGAATGTCTAATAGTTGATTGATCATTCGGAGCAGGCGATTAGCATTCTGGTGCATGACCGATAAGGCCTGATGCATCCGCTTATTTACACTTTGTTCCTTGATGAACTGCTCCAGAGGAGTGAGAATCAAGGTCAAGGGTGTTCGTAGTTCATGGCTGATATTGGTGAAGAAGCGCAGCTTCATCTGATTCACAGCTTCAAGCTTTTCTCGTTCTAATTTCTCTAATTGAAGGCTATGCCTGAAATCTGCTTGCATACGCGTTACTTTCCAAACGCCGTAAAGGAGAATCATAGCCAAAACTCCATACAGGGCGAATGCCCAGTTCGTCAACCAAAAGGGGGGCAAAACCGTCAAATGAATTTCTGCAGGCTCACTCCAATAGCCATCACTATTAGCAGCTTTTACTCGAAACACAAAATCATCATAGGGGAGGTTCGTATAATTAGCTACCCGATTAGCTGCATCAGTGTAAAACCATTGCTCATTGAATCCTTCAAGTTGATATGCATATTTTATCTTTTTCGGCGCAGTAAATTGTAGCCCGACGAACTCGAAAGCCAATACATTCTCTTTATGATTGAGTTGAAGTTGAGTAGTGACGGTAATGCTTTTCTCTAGTATGGCTCTGCGCCCCTCCCTCTCACCAATGTCAACTGATTGGTTAAATAATTTAAAATCGGTGATAACCATCTTTGGCGGGACCGTATCTATCGTCAATGTGTTTGGCTGAAAGAAACTCAACCCGTTCATTCCCCCAAATATTAAATCTCCCGCAGGGGTGACCATCCCGGAACTACCGCAAAAGTGGCTATTTCCCAAGCCATCATAATGGTCATAGTTTTTGATCTGGAAGCCTTCTTCTAATAGTTGTAGATGAGATAAACCTTCTTGCGTACTTATCCAATAGTCCCGTTCTCTACTTCCAAGAATGGTTTGGATAGCGCCGTTGGCCAGGCCATCCCGCTCTCGGAAATAAGTAAACTCTCCTGTTTCAATATGTAAGCGGTTGACCCCATTTTCTGTCCCAATCCATAAATGACCATCGCCTTGCGTGTATAAATCACTAAGAAAGTTGTTGCTAAGACCACCCGTCTTGCCCTGCTCAAATTGATAGTGGTGTAAAAGAACCAATTCATCTCTATCTCGATCAAAACGAAGTTTATACAAGCCATTACCTCTAGCTGCGAGCCATAACAGGGAATGATTGGGAGTACTCGTCTCCAAAATGTTAACAATGGGAAAAGTCCTTAGATCCAGCTCGAGACCCTTGGTGGTTTGATAATGGTGAAAGCGAGCTTGCTCTCGATCATATCGGCTTAGCCCACTGTCCCAATAGCCCAACCAGATGTCTTTGCTTGAAGATGTTGCTAAAGACATTATGTAGTCATCTTGGAGTTGACCTTCCTTCGTGAACTGTTGAATATCTGTCACTGCACGACCCTTTGAGGGAATGGCAGATTCCGGGACTTTGAGGAGTCCAGCGCCTTTAGTAGCTATCCACAGATTTGCCTCCTCATCAAGTAATAGATTGGAAATAAAACCGGCCAATTCCGGAACCCGGGCAGGTAGTAGCTGATATGAAGTCTTTCTATTTGTGCCAGATTCAACATCTACATGGTGTAATCCTGCCCCATCTGTGGCCACCCATACTCCGGAACGCCCCTTAGCGCCAATGATCTTGCCCAAAATGGTCTTATTGCGTGCTTGCCCTCCTGAAAAAGGGATCCGCTTAAAAGGGTTCGACAATAAATTAATATACTCGGGGCCTTGGTTGGTGCCAATCCATAAAAGCCCATTCTCATCCTTCCAGAGTGCACGTACCACATTATTACCAATGCCCTCTACTTGCCCTGGATCTACAAGAAATTGCTGAAATTGCCCTGTAGACAAATCCAATACATTCAGTCCTTTGTACGTCCCGACCCATACTCGATTAGTTTCTGGTTCTTCTAAAATCGAGGAGACAAAATGGTGGCTCAATTTCCCTGGATCATTTGTGGCATGATAGTAAAACTGCTTTTCCAATTTTGTGAGTTCCTCCTCGAAATACTTAACCTCAATCATGCCGATACTGGTACCCAGCCATAGGCGATTAGGCTCCAACTGAGAAGGACAAATCCGGTAGATGAAGTTATGCCTTAGATAGTCATCGTGATTCAAGTCTTCTGGTGCTAGTTCATAGCGAATAAAGTAAGGCTTCCCCCCATTATAGACCAAGCGATTGAGCCCCCTTTCGGTACCGACAAACAGATCATTCTCACCTGCCAGTGCCAAGGAGTAAACGAAATTGTGGCTTATACTCCGTTCGTCTTTTTCTGAATGAAAAAAGTGTAAGAACTTACCCGTGTTCGGATCAAAGCGGTTCAAGCCGTTTTCAGTACCAATCCACAGAAAACCCGACGGGTCTTCCACAATAGCCCAGACATTATTGTTACTGAGGCTATTCATGTCATCGGCATCTTGAGCATAATTAATGAAGCTGTCTTGTGCTTCATCATATTGATAAAGTCCCGTGTAGGAAGTCCCTATCCATAGCCGATTCTGGCTATCCTCATAAAGGCTGATTACGTAATTACTCTGCAAGCCATTTTCATCCGCAGGATCTTGCCGATAGGCTTTTAGCTCATATCCATCGTAGCGAAAAAGGCCAGACCAGGTGGCGATCCACAGAAATCCTCGATGGTCTTGTAGGATCGAGTTCACTGCGTTCCCTTGCCATCCTTGTTCATCGGAAAGTTGTTCAAAACGAAAGTCTTGGCCCTGCCCATTGGCAAAGGGCAGCCCAAATAATAGAAAAGTTAGACAATAGAATAGACACTGCTTCATCCTATGAACACATTGTCTTTCTAAAATACAAAGGCAGGTAGCTATTCCATCAAATACTCAACTATTTACCAGTATTTGTCCGCAGAGTACTAGATAGATCTAGAATACCCTTTCAATTCCTTCTGGGTCCAAGCTTCCTCCAAAATTATACGGCAATTCTCCTTGCACCTTCAACTCATCTGCTGGAACCGGCAAATGAGCAGGCGTACCCATCTGCAAACCACCTAAAGCATCCACCGATTGTGATCCCAATCTTGGACCAAAACGACGACGATCGAACCATTGTCCCATAGGAGCAGCATTGAATAATTCGATAGCTCGCTCGTACTGAATCGCCAACATCACTTCTGGCGCTAAGGCCCTATTGTCTATTGCTGGGAGTTGACCTCTAATGATGCGCGTCCCAGCATTGATCAATCCGACAGCTTCAGTCAATCTATTGAGGTTTAATAAGGCTTCCGCTTCCAGTAGCTCATTATCCGCCTGCAAGAAAGCGGGCATGGCGCCCATGGTGGCCCCGTCTCCAGCAAAACCTGGATCCGTGCGGTTGCGATTGTGTTTGTAATGCGAATAATGCCATTCTCCCAAGTCAGCTGGGAAATGTTGGATTTGTACAAATACAAAGTCGGTACTTAAGCGCTCGTCCGCACTGCTGGCCATTGTGCTGCTAAGGGGCGTCTCACCATTGGCGACTACTTCTGGGTAGCGCGTGGGTTGGCTAGGATCCATAGCCGCCACTAAACGTTGATCAACTCTAGCCCAGAACGGGCCCTCACCTGTTTGATCGAAGGTGTATCGATGATAACTGGCCCAAAAATTACCGTCTGCCATGGGACCAAAATCTTCTCGAATGCCTTGCTCAGCATGCTCCAACACCTTTGCCCAGTCCACCGTCTGATACTCCGCTTCCGTTCTAGGCCATTGCGCCAAAAACCGAGCAGCATAGGAATGACAAAGATCTGAGAACTGCTTGGAATCCATAGTCACACCATTGAAGTAGGTGTGATTGAAGTCTATCCCCGCGATACCGGCCGATCGAATGGCGCGCTCCAATTCTGTGACTGCCGCGGCAATCATTTCTTTATAATCTACAAAGGAAATCTTGGCATTTAAATCTGTGTTTTCATCCGCAATCAATCCCTGATCGAAGATCAATCCCAAGTATCCCCAACTCAAGCCACGCAATAAGTAAGCCGCTGCCCGGATAGACTCATCCAAAGGCCCATCTTTATCAATAGATACACCATTGTCCAACGCACTAAGAACGTCATTAGCGGTAGAAACGGCACTCAAACAGCCATACCAAGGCACTTCTGCAATCTGTTGGTACTCATTCGACTCTGTAGAGCGATTATTATAGGCCGTACGAGGCTCCTTGCCCATGCGTTGAGCACCAAAGTCTTCCCAAGCCAAGCCATAGGCATCGGCCGTCACGCCTAGCGCAATCACGGGATACTCGCCATGGATAGCACGCCACCAGGAAAGGTAAGCTCCATTCAAGACCGTTTTCAAATCTGCTCCACTACTTAGCACTCCATCCCGATCGGGATTATTATTGTTGGTCGTATCCAATTCCTTACAACCCACAAAAAGCAGGCAGCAAGTCAAGACCATTATAGTTTGCTTTATGGTAAATTTCATAGCTAGAAGGTAATTTGTAGGCTAAAGGAATAGGTTTTGCGCAGTGGATAATTGAACGCATCTACGGCAAACAGACTAGGGTCTCCATTGGGCGTTGTCCGATCACTTCCCGGTGCACCAGGTACTCGATTAGCCAAGGTATTTTCGCCAGTAGGCAAGGTGCTGACATCGGGGTGTACGCCACTGTATTGGGTCCAGGTCATCAGGTTTCTTCCGATCAAACTCAGTTTAATCCGATCAATGCTTTTACCTAACCAACTGCCAAGCATTCCTTTGCCCAAGGTGTAGGAAAGCGAGGCCTCTCTCAACATCCAAAAACTACCATCTTCTACAAAGTGATTATTAGCGACTTGATTATTATACAAACCATCACCGCTGTAGAACCCTCCTGCGATGCTATTATAGCGACTTACATCCGCATGCTGTTGATCCCGATATAGCCATTGCTTACTTAAGTTATAAATATCACCGCCTTTCTTCCAATCAAATAAGGCATACAATTGCAAGCCTCGATAGCTAAAAGTTTGCAGAAAGCCCATTCTGAAATCGGGATTACTATTTCCAATGGTCTGAACTAGCGGGTTGCCATTTTCATCCCTCAATTTATAGGGTCTTTCAGCAGGAGTACCAAGTGTCTCTTGTAGCACTAAATATCCAGCCTCGTTTTGTACAAAGTCGGCTGGATTGATTCCTACTTGATCTTCGAGTTGAGCAGCATCCCTAGCAAATACTTCTCCTACCATCGTACCGAAGGCCTGGCCTTCCTCCACTAAAAACAGTGAGGTTTGTTGTAAACCTGGGCCCGTGATATAAGAGGGAATATCTAGACGATCAATGGTCTGTCGAACCCGGTCAAAGGTCACGGTCACATCCCATTGGAAGGCTTTGGTATCAATCTTAAATAATCTAGCCAGATTGGTGTTGAGGCGAGCCTCATAGATGGTCGCGTCGATGCTTCCGGCATTCTGCCACTGCCCCGTAAATCCAGCAGCTCCAGTAAGTGGAACCAGTAATAATTGATCTTCCGTCTTAATTTGGCTGTACGTAAAATCCAAATCAAAAGCCTTCCACAGCGTAGCTGTAATTCCGACTTCATTCTCCGTAGAAATGGCAGGACGCAACGCCTCATTCCCTAAGGTATTCTTGGTGGCAGAGCCATTTTGCAGCGCAAAGGTTTCAAATCGCTGTTCAAAGGCAGGACGAATACCTGCCGTCCCTAGGGATGCCCGGAGTTTCAACTCTTGTACTCCCTTTATGCGCGCATCTCGAGAAAGTCGATAAGCGCCACTCACTCGATAATAATTGGCATTGCGTTCCTCCGGACCGAACAGGGAGCTACGCTCTTGTCTAAACAAGCCGCTAAACAAAAACTTCTCTTTATAATCGATATCCGCCACGAGGAAGCCGCTATAGGCAACAATATCCTGCGCATTGGAAGCAATCTGGACATTACTTTGGGCATTATCCAATGAGCGCACGCCAGCGACTGCTAGGTTTTCTCCTCGAGCCTCGTTATAGCTGGCGGTGATATCCTCGTACAAAAAGCTTGCGCGAAAGGCTCCATTGAACCCACTAAAAGTTCTCCGAGCTATTAGATCTGCTCTTGAAGTGAAGTATTGATTGACTGCCTGGCTACGGTGGATAGCTCCCCCATTGATCAATTGCTGATCGGCAGTGGCTAAAGAGCCGAAAAAGCCAGGAACAGCAGTGCTCAAAAATCCCTTTTCAATGAAATGCTCAAATTGATTGGTGGAACGATCGACTGTCGCCGCATATCGCAATTGCAACCAATCACGGAAGTAATATCCGGCTTTTGCGTTGGCTAGGAATCGGCTTCGCCCTACCGATTGCTCAATATTGGCGTCTTGATATAGTGGATTTGTAATCCCTCTCCCGGTATTGTCTATGTCCCAGTCAAAAGCACTTCCATCTTCCTCATTGGGTACATTTAGGTCGAAAATTGGAGTAAGGAATAAGGTGGTGGCCAAATAGTCCGCCGTATTATTATTCCCTCCTGCTACTAGATCTTGAGTGGAATTGGAGTAAGCGGTACTAATCCCAAAGTCTATCTTTTCACTCAACCTTTGATCGAAGTTCAGCCGAAAAGAATTACGGGTAAAACCATCTGCCGATTGGATTACCCCTTCGTCTCTGAGTCGTTGTCCCGAGAAAAAATAGTTGGAAGCCTTGGTTCTTCCACTAATGGATAGATTATGAGAAGAGAATTGACCACTTTGAAACAGAATATCCTCTTGGTAGTCCTGTAAGTTAGGTAGGGGGGTATCGTGTACCTGACTTTCGGTAAAATCTCCTAAGACCGGTTGTGGTCCTTCTGGGTTCAGTATCTCACGGTTCGTGGCCGTATTCAGATCAAAGCGTTTAGCTTCTTCCGAAAATCCCCACTCCGTGCGATAAGATACTTTGGAGCGGCCAATTTCACTGGTTTTTCCTCTTTTGGTAAAGAATTGGACCACTCCATTGGCAGCTTGTGAGCCAAAGAGAGAGGCGCCGGCAGCCCCTTTCAACACTTCCACTTTTTCGATATCCTCTGGATTGATATCGGCGAGGCTGGAGCCATTCAGATAAATTCCGTCCAATAAGATTAATGGTTGCTGTCCATTGGCAATGGAGTTGGCGGAACGCAGTTGCAAATAGGCACCTTGTCCAGGTTGTCGCCCTAGTTGGCTAACTCGCAAACCCGCCACTTTACCCTGTAAGCCTTGCCCTAGGTAGGAAGGCGGTACCGGATGGAAGGCATCATCATGCAAACAGTCCACACTAAAGCAGAGTCCCTTCGGTGTTTGCCCATCGGCCGTTCCCGTCAAGATAATTTCTGCCACTTGAATCTCTTGGTTATCAGCCTTGCGCTTCATAGAAAGATTGAACTCCTTCCTACGCCCCACATCTACCTCAATGGTTTCATGTCCAACCAGAGAAAAGATTAGGATAGCGTTCCGACGAGCATAAAAGATGTTGGGTGGTGGGACATTAATTTCAAAAAAGCCTTGCGTGTCTGAGGATGTTTTCCGGGGGGTACCTTGCAATTCAATTTGCACATTTGGGAGTGGATCTCCCGTCTCGGCAGAAGAAATCAGCCCCCGGACGGTAATATCTTGTCCCATCAAGACCGATCCCAAACAGCAGAGCAATAAGCATAGTACACTGTGTACGGTTCGTTTCATAATTTAGGTTTAGAGACTACGGGTTATTGTCGAGCGATCAAAATCACGCGCTAACTGTATAGGGCAATAGGGATGAAAGTAGCTTTTGGCATCACTAGCGGCACTCCGCATGCAAATGCACGAAGCTCGGTTGGAGATATTAACTGACCATAAGCGGAACGACGTCCTTTTCTAAGTGCTTTTCTCAGGGTGGGAGGTAAAGAAGACCTTGGATCATTCTCATTCATGTAGATCCAAGGTCTCCTGGTTTTTGAAAAGCCATCCAGGCTTTATTCAATTACATTAAGTTCAACAGCTTCTTGCTGTGAGGAGGATAGACATCCCCAATTACTGGACTCTTTCTGGGAAAGTAAAAGATACTTACCTGTATGATATTTTGTCATTTCAAGTTCAAAATCAGGACTGGACTGGCCTTCTTTCGTCCCTGGGGCAAGGACCCACTGAGCGGAGCCTTTTGGTTGAAAGTACAAGGTATATTGATACCCTTTGGCCTTGAATCCATATGATATATCGACGATATCACCTACCTGAATGGGTTGCTCAGCCCGCACCACAAGGTCACGCTTGTACTTACAAGCTTCAAATTTGGTGATGGGCATGGAAGGCGTATCGAATAGCGGCTTACCACCTGTTTTGGGTGTAGCCCCAGGAGCCCGAGAAGCCAATGGTCCTCCGACCGCTCCTTCTGGAACAATTTGCACAGAGGTAAAGCCGTCATCAGGCTGTTCTATTGTAGTAGGGTTAACCTCATCGTGATAGGCAATGATATCTTCTACGCCATACAATGGGCCTGTACCCGATACATAGGCGGCTTTTCTTTGTCCATTCCCGGTTTTCACTACCACTTCATAGTATTGATCATCCGGATGTAGTTGCGTTAACAATTCGCGGATCATAGCCCCTTTCTTTCTTCCACTCACCAATAGACGCAGTTGCTTGGGACCTGCCCCTGCCCAAACTGTGTAATCACAGCCTTCTTCCTGGCAACAACGTGGATTCAACCAAGCAATATATAATGGGATTGTGGACCTAGGTCCATCAAAGACAAGATTTAGATCCTGGATGGGGGTACAATTGGGATCCGAAGCAGTCACATTTACCGTATTGAATGTTTCTTCCATTAAGGTGGGGTCAACACTAGAGCCATACGGATCTCTTTCTCCGGCTTGCAGTTCTGCATCGGTATACCGTGGAGATTTTGGACTCGTTTCTGCTGGTTGAGGCATGGTCGCTCCATTTCTAGCGGCCAGATAGTCTCTATCTCTTTGTCCTGGCAACTCGGCCTTGACCCAGAAGGAACTCATCGGCACCTCCTCTTCGGTCACATCAGACTTCACATAAGTTTGGACCTGGATCGTATGAATTCCACGTTGCATATCCCTTGCATCTAGAGGCACCTCAAAAGGTACAATAGAGCCAGGAATGAGCATCACTTTATCTAAAGTTATATCTCTATATCCTGGATGTACATATTTAACCACTGCATAGGGCATCATATCGCCGCAGGGAGAAGTTCTATTTAATTCTACCGTACCCCTGATTATACTCCCCTGCACCGTCGCGCTAGCACTTACTTCACAGGTGTCCGGCAATTTTCGATACTCTTCTTGCACAGGAACCTGTGTACTTGGAGCAGAAACCACGGGTGGATTATTGATCATACGATCATCAGGAATGATGACTGCCGTTTGTATAGACTTGACCACTGGAGTGGCGCAATTCTGCCCCCAAGCTAGCACTTGCACATCGTACATGCCGGGACGCAGTAGGCACAAAGGCTCAGTTCTAACCGCAACGCCCAAGGCATTTTGAGGTTCCCCATCAGCACGTAGCGATTGCCATTGGCCGTACTTGGTCTTGACCTCTACGGAGAATCGCCAGTTTTTACCTTGACAGTCTTTGCATTGAACCAGGATAGCGGGTCGATTAGCTGTTCCACAGTAACCAGATGCTTCTACCTGCACCGAGATATTCGGATTATAGCAGGGCAAGTTTTGACTAGGAGGTGTTGGATTGGAGGGGGCTGCTGTTGGCGGGCTATTGGGATCTTTTTTCGCCAATGCACCTTGTGCTTGGAAGCGATAGATATATCCCTCCTGCAATACTTTCGAGATGAATTTTCGATTGAGACTTTGCGGTCTACGGTAATCCAAACCGATGGTGTAGAAGTGGCCTTCTACCAATCCGTCAATCTTAATGGTTTGCTTTTCACGATTGCCGATTGAACCCAGATCTTTGACCATTTTCTTGGGTCCATCGCCAATCATACTCGTTCCTAAATCTTTAATCCACACGGAGTACTCTAATGTATTCACCTTACTATGGGTGAAATAGAGATTGAGGTTGGCCACCCCTTTCATTGGTGTATTTTCTAAAGTGGGGTGAAACTTTGCATCCTCCCTTTCAAAAATCCCCTTAAACAGGTCTTTTTGTGCATTACCGTCTACAAAAGTCAGCAGAGCGAATACTAAAGGAAGGACAGTAGTCAACAATCTTTTCATGTAAATTCTTTTGATTCTCTGAAATCTTTGTGTTTTGAAGTCTGCTTTTTAGTCGAAAGTATTGCTTCCTTTGGGCGCAATTCTTCCACCTAAAATGTAGACCACAAAAGATCTTCAAAGAAGGTTCTTTTACAACTGAGGTCAAGCTAAAGTGGATTAGAAGTGTTGCCATAATTCCAACTTCACCTCAAGCTAAGTTTTTAATAATGTAAGTACAGTCAATAGCGGTCTTGGATTAACCTTTGCCAATCCTTAACCAGCTGGAGTAAGGGCACTGTACCCCAATTTTCTTAAGGTCTGTCCTACTATTCCATTGAATTAGAGTTCTCTTACCATTTTCGTAAGAGAAGATAAAATGGGTGTAAACGCTTAGTTGCTTATTATTAATAATCCCAAGATGATAAAGCACTACCACTTCATCACCGTACAATTGTAGGTAATCAGGTAGTGTAACGATTTATAATACAAAAAACGTGCCTTTTCAGCCGTTTAGCTCCTTTCTTTTTTTCTAGACGCCTTTCTCGCCTTCAATTTTTTCTGATATAACTCCTCTCTTGCCTGGCTATTTTTAGGATTCGTGATGTCTTTCATTTTGGCTGCATCAGGGTGATCTTTATTGACTTTACGGCCTGGAAATGAAAGTTTACTGTCCAATACTTTAGAGGTTTCCACATTGGTTTCCTCTACCAAACGAGCCATATCTTCTTCAGAGATATAGGAATTGCTTTTTAACTTTTTCTTGGCAATTTCTTTAGCTACTTCCCGCCCGACCATATCGTCATATTCTGCTTCCCAGATCTCTGTACTCTTCATTTCACGCGATCTTGACTGATCTGCAACTGCTTTTTTTCTAGCTTCCCATCGAGATTCTTTCATGGCATAGGTAACTTCTTCCGCTACCTCTCTGGCTCTTTTCTCTACTTCAGGATCGGTTGACAATTTGTTACGCACCTCATAGTCATAGTCACGCAATGCGTATTTTTTCATCACCTTCTTTAAGGTCGAAGCAGAAAAATCTCCGGTATTTCCTAGGCCTTCTGCCCACTTTTCGCTGTTGGCAGAATACTTAAAGTAGGCTTTTATCTGCTTACGAGAAGCCTGGAACTTAGCCGCAGCAAGCGGTTCGATCACTTCCTCCATAAAGCTGTTCCAATTACTAATATTAACGCCATCATTGATTTTAGATACACCAACAGCTAAGGCTACACCAGCAGGAATACCGCGGTCCATGGCCTGTTCGACAGCTAGGTCAGAGAATCCTTCGATCCAATCTTCTACAGTAATGCTTCGATCTAATCCCTTGCGTTTGCTAGCCTTACTAGTGATATCATATGCTTTAGGCGTGCTATAGGAACGAGTAGGCCGGACTTCTGGTTCATCTGCCACGATAATTCGATTTCGCGGTGTGGAAGGGGCCGGGGCTTCCATTGAAGTACTTTCACCTACGCCCATATGCGCCACCTGTGCACTGCTCGTCCCTTGGTCATCTAAAGAGATATTTACCCCTGCCTTATCCATCATTCCTACAAAAAGGATTACGGCAAATAAAAATCCTAGGCTTCTGAGTAAAAGGCTTCCTCCATTTCTTCTTGGCGAATTGTCGATGTTCTTCATCATCTTGAGATTTATAGTTTTGAATAAATTGTTGATTCGTACTTAAAAATTTGGGCGCTACCAATCGGCTTCATTACTAACACATCTCCAATGGACTTGTGCAGAAGGCAGCAGGCAATCGGTCTATCCACCAGCTAGGGCAGCACCATGAATGCATTAAATAATTCAAGTTGCGATTCATTCAAAGGAGCCCAAATGCGTCAAGTATTTGCAGCAAAACCTACTTCTAGTCTGTATTTTTTTTGCAAAATCTTCCTTTTCTGCACTCATTAATCGCAACTTGGGGTAAATAGAAAAACCGGAAAAAGCATCATGGCTACTTCTTGGGGGGAAGCCAGCATTTTTCCGACAAAAGATGGGTAGAAGGGCTATAATTCTTTTTAAAAATTGACCACGACGGTCATAGATGGGAAAGTAGTTCTTCCATATTCTGATCTAATTTCCCGGAATGGGAAACACACAATCTAATACACCTTCCCTGATTACAAGACGCTTCAAAGCCCAGCTTTTGATGCCTTACTATCTGTTTCAATTACCCATTGGCCTATTTGGACGTATTGGCGGAGGGATTGGTTGAGGATATGGTGGCTTGTTTAAGGGCTGCCAGCAAATCCACGTCCAACCGCCAAAGTTCATAGGTCTCAATTAGGAATGCAATCTTCTGGTGGTATCTCCTACTAGTAGCATAGCCCGCCATTTTTAGGCCAGCTGCGGCAGCTGCATAGTAGGGAACCTTGGTTTGTCCATTAAAGAAATCGCGTGGTTTATAACCTGATTTTTTCTGGTAAAGTTTCGCCATGCGGCTTAAGTCCACCAGGTCTTCTCCAACGCGGTAAGTTGACCAGATCCAGCTATAGCAACCTTTGCTTCCAGTATTGCAAGATCGAGTCAATAGTTGTGTGTGTCTGGCATAGCTATCTCCAACTGTCTGATACTTTTCAAAGCGGTCATAATGATGATCATCATGCATATTATGGACGCCCACAGCGGGATATTTGAAAATAAAATCAGCATCATCCAGCTGATCAAAATCTTTCCTTTTAATCTTTCTTCGAGCAGCGGCAGAAGGCAAAGCCTTAATACCAAATTGATTGTTGGAGGCGGTGGCTAAACTACTAGCTCCAGCATTTGACTCTAAGAGCGCTTGAGCCAGCTTGATACTCGCCAATACTTTGTGCTGTTGCATATCTCTCAGGGCCACCCCTTGATGCTGTTCAATATAGTCGATAAAGCGTTTGGCATTCTTCAGTTTTTTCCCGGAGAATCCCTTTCCTTTCAATTTGCCTAAGATCCGATCTGCATCCCAACTCGTATAAACGACCAATTGATCTCCGCTTTCGAAATCCCCTCTCCTACTCTGTTTAGCAATTCCGGATTCCAAGCTGGCTACTGACACTTGCTCTGCCACCCCAAATCGGTCATTGTAGAATTCGTCAATCGTTTCGGTCCCTATTTCTTTCAAAGTAAGTACACCCTCTTGGTATACCTCTGTCAATCCTTTAATCACAGGTAGCTGAGATAGATCATCCCAGTGCCTTTGATAAAGGAATAAGGTCGCAAACAATCCCGCCAAAAGAAATAAGCCTACAAAAAAACCTGTGGCCATTTCCCTAATATTCGCCAGTAAGGCTTGTATCCAGTTCAATGTCCCTGTATTAATTTAACACTCCTGACCCCGTTCGCAGATAGCAAACTACTTGGTCAGCATCGACAAATTTAGATGTAGTTATATCTCTTAGTGATGGTAGAGAAAGAGGTCTTAGGTGAACTGTAATCTTTTGAATCCTTTATCAGTAACTAGGTGTACTATTATCCACTTTACAGTAATTCACTCCCTCAGGTGAGTTATGATTTTGAATGCCATCCCCTGGACAGACTCACTTATAAGGCTTGGCGCAAAGTCGTATTGGTGCAATGTCGTCTTATCTAATAAGAATCACCTTAGGAACTTCTTCACGTCAGTTTAGCTTCCGCTAAAGTAAGGAAAGATCAGGGAAAGGTCGGCCTTTTGGCCTTCGAATGAAGAACTTTAACCAAAATTAATAGGAAGTAGATGTATGGAAAAAATTAAAAAGTGTTACTTTTACGCGGCCTAGCGAGTAAGTCAAAATTAAAAAACGAGGCAGTATTCGACACCCATATTAACGGCCTCAACTAATATTGTTCACTCGCCAAATCATAAATCTCCAATCTTAAGTAGTGATCAAGAACTATCTACTGATCATTGCGCCTAAGTGCATGTTTGACCATTACCCTTTGGGTAGAAAAGTAATCATCATACCTGCACTAAACACCCTGCCCGAAGTTTCCTAGCAGGGGTTTTCTGACGACATTACTGTAATCCCTACAGGGCATGAGCATTGCTATCCCAGCATTGGGAACCTCCATGATCTTATCCAAAATGCATTGCTTTTAGCACGACAAACAGCCATCAGAGAACCCAGGAAAACCCCGATTTGCGAATTCACATTGCATTTTTTTTCATACAAATCGTTCAAATATCGATTGCCGGAACGGTTTTTGATATGCACTGGTGACAAGGACGACATTGATTTATGATAGGTTTGATATTACGCCTTTTTCTACTGGTCTTAAGCTTTAGTTTAATTCAAAACTTGCCTGCACAGTCCATCATTACACTGGATGATTGTGGCACTTCTTATATTGATCCACAAGCGGAAAATGACAATGGAGTGCAAACCAGAGACACGCTCATCTATCAAACTTTCTTTGAAGCAGACAAGCAACTCCGCGCCTTTTACATCGATATAAATGCCTTTGGTGGGCAACAGATAGATCGGGCTGAAGCTTATGCCATCATGCCGGACAGTAGCAGAAAAGCGCTAGGACAAATCGCCTTTGGCAACTGTACCGATTGTGTAGAAGGCTTTGCCTTGGTTTTGGATGATTCCTTGATGGTCAGCAACGTTTTGGAAAAATCCACGCTCGATCTTTGGCTTCAATCTTTTAGTCAACCCCCATTTACTTTAACGGGAAATTTACAAACGCTGAGCGGCGTTGGCCGACTGAGTGGTCGAATTCCAATTTGCGCTATTGGTCTCAGAATTGCCTTCAGTGTATATAGCAACCCGGCCAATACGAGTACCTCTTTCTCTGCCCACATCGTTTGTCCAGAAGCCATCACGCCCTGTGCTGTAAATCTAAATTATGAGATCGATTGCCAAAACGATGAGCTGCGATTGACCGCTGAGCTGCCGCCAAACTGCTACAGCTCAGCTGCTCGCATTCGATGGTCTGATGGCATTGGCTTCAACGATACTAATTTGCAAACTACTTTACCTTTAAGTGGCAACTTAGGCTGGTACTACTTCGAAGTAGAGGAAGACTGTTGTATCATAAGAGATTCCATTTTTATAGAAAATCCACCCTTTGCTCAAGCCGGAGTAGATCAGACGATTTGCCTCGGAGATGCGGTCAGTTTTGCGGGGAGTGGAGGTGCCGGGCATTACTGGGAAAGTCCAGCAGGTGTAGTCCAAGATTCTCTGATCAATATCCCTTCCGTATCGGAATCCGAAGATGGAATTTGGGTACTACACGCCTTTAATGAAGAGAATTGTGAAGATACAGATACACTACGATTAACGGTCCAGCGCCCACCTATCCCTGAATTGGATATTCCATCTACTTGCCTTGGCGAAACCGTAGACTTTTCCTTGCTCAATGATACTGCCTTTGTCAACATCGAGTGGTTTGATCCGACGGGAGCCATGATGATGGAAGGGCGGGTTGTAGATTTGCAACCAGCCTATTTCGGCACCTATAGTGTGACGGCAATCGATCCATTCGGATGTTCAATATCCAGCTCCTTCGAATTGTCCGGAAGCGACCCGCCAGCCTTTGAAGCCTGGTTTGAGGATAAATGCGATAGCACCTTAGTCTACATTCTCCCGGACAATCTCCAATATCAATGGGAAACCGGAGATACCACTGCTAGCATTTCGACTACGGATGGCGGGCAATATGAATTAACAATTACCGACGCGACTGGATGCAGTACTACGACCTTAATAGACGTCCCGCGCCCAGATGGACCAGATTTTGACATACAAGTAGAAGATCCCTTTTGCCCAAATGAACCGGGAACAATTAACATCATTCCCGAAGACCTCAATCGACCCATGATCTTCTCCATTGATGGAGGAAACACTTATGTACTTAACGGAGAATTCAAGGATCTGCTCCCCGGGACCTACCTGATCACCATTCAAGATGATCTAGGCTGCATTCAAGAAAGAGAAGTAAGCATCGTAGCTCCAGATACTTTGGGCGTGTCCCTTGATGTAGAAGCATTAAATATTCGCCCACTTACCCCCGTAGATCTTCAAGCACAGATCATAGGTAATCCCGTGGCAATCCAATGGGTTCCAGAGGAGATTAATACGGGTGAACGCACGACTTCTTTTGTAGCCGATAAAGACCTTGATGTTCGAATTATTGTGGAAGATGCGAGAGGCTGCCGGGCATCTGCCGGGTTTCCACTCACCATTGTACTGGGGGATATCTATGTACCCAATGTCTTCTCCCCGAATGATGATGGGCTGAATGATTACTTCACTTTTTTCAGTGACAATACCTCAGGCGAACAGATAGCCTCTCTCTTGATCTTTGATCGACAGGGGAATCTCGTCTTTGAGCGAGAAGATTTTGACTTGAATGTTCCTCAGCTAGGTTGGAACGGTTACAGTAGAGGCCGCCTGTTAAATACTGGAATCTACACTTACTACGGATTAGTACGGTTTAGTAACGGGGCCATCAAGGCCTACGAAGGAGATTTACTTCTGATGCAATAAAGAGAATTAAATCAAAGAAGCAGGTCCGCAGTTTTCTCCTGTTTCTATCTGAATATCTACTTATGAAAAAGATTTGCCTGTTATACTTAAGTCTCTTTACCTGGGTACAATTATCCGGGCAGGGCTTCGAATTTGGCATGGAATCTGTCATTGGTGGTGCCTATACCACCTTCAAAGGCGATCTATCCAAAATGGTAGGCTTCTCTGAGCTAGAGATCAGCGAAGCGGAGATTGATACCGCTTTTGCACGCTATGACATTGATGCTCCGCGCTGGCTAAAGGAATTATTCCCAGGCTTACGCATTGACATTGCTGACCAAGAGGTAAAGAAAAACTTAAGCCGTGGCGTGTCCATGGTCCGCTTCTTTGCTCGTTATCGCTGGATTGGTGGGAGTTTTGCCATCTCCACCCCTCGCCTAACCGTACCGCAGGAATCTAGAAAACTAAAGAATCAGATCAAGGCCGTTCGCCTCTCTATATCCGGACAAGCGGAAGAACTTAGTGAGCATTTAGCCAATATGGCCTTGGCTGATGTCAATCGAATACCTCCCTTCTTCAATAAGCGATACGACCTGGAAGTATATGCGCATTTGAAACAAGCCTTTATGGGGGATCAGGTACTCTTGGAATGGGGAAATAAACGCACGAGAACGATCGATTTCGAATTGACCGCTGGCGTGCGGCTAACCGCGGATCCCTCGCCCGTACTTGACCTCGGAAATATCCTCTTCGTACGAGAACGACTGGATGAGCTCATGGAAGGTGGCATACTCAACTCTGTGGAAGGAGTTACTGATCAAATTGCGGAAGCCGTCCAAAATGTGGTCTTCGGCAAGTTCCGTGACCCCAGGATCGTGCCTTCCCTTGGCTGGTTTACCCGGGCAGAGTTGCCCATCAACTTTGGAGGAGGTATTTCGGTAGTTGCTGGCACTGAACTTAGCCTGCAAAACCATTTGACGATAAAAGGGACACAGCCCATGTTTTCCGCCTATGGTTTCCTAGGGATGCGCTGGGCTTTAGATGGATTTTAATGAAAGAACTACCCCTGATACTGGCATCATAGAACAACACTACTTGTACTGACCGAGATACGATACCTCCGCAATAAGTGGCTTATCTATATAACCTATATATTATGAGAAGAATTTTACTACTTGCCATTACCTCCCTTGTAGCGCAACTTGCCTTGGCACAAGAAGCCAAACCCTCCTATACCTATAAGGATAAATCGAAGAAGAATTATTTCGTGGCCTTGGATGACGCCCGACTAGATTTTGGAGTCAAATTCACTAGTGTCATCGCCTTGGATGACCGGGCCAAACTCTCCTCTAATCCCCACTTCCAGGCCATGTGGAATCTGGTTAAGTTGGGCGCCCAATTGGAATCGCTATTGCAAGGAAATGAGGATCCCCTTAATGATATTGATCTGGGCGAAGAGTTTGGGCAGAATGGCTACAACAAGACTGTAGTGACCATCTTTATCAGTTATGGTTTCGGAGAATCTTCTGATGTGAAAATCCCCACCCACTTTTTTGAGTTAGCGGCTAGCCCTGGCTACTTCAAGCAAGGTAAAAAGGGTATGAATTTACACTTTGATTACCGAGCCAACATCCTTAAGACCCCTTATGGAGCCGGAGGCAATAGCATTGGTAGAGCCTTCGATTACGAAGTCTTTGTTGGGGCTCGTACAGGTTTCGATTGGAGTTTCAGTCGATCGGAAAGCGAGGCAGGTTTTTTTAATCACCTCAATAATGAAATCGAACGCATTGCCTTTGAGAACGAATTCACAGCTGCCCAATTGATCAAGCTTGAAGATCTTGCAGAAACTAGCAAGGTACTGCTACCCGAAGATGTGGGAGGAGGCGCTTTCCACATTGGCCCGATTGCAGGAGCCAGGGTGTCCAAGAAACTGGGCAGCAATTTCCAAGCCTTCGTTAGCGGACTAGGCTTCTATGATATGATGGACCTTACGGCAGGGAAGAAAGATCGAGAAAATAAAAGAAGCCAGCACTCCTTCTCCATTATGCTAGGGGTCAATATGACCATTGGTGCAGAAGGTCAGGTTAATACCAGCTTCTTTTAGAGTCGAAAACGACAATGAGTAAAGCTTTTATTCACTCCGAATAGCTTCAACCGGGTTGCTCAAGGCTGCCCGAACGGCTTGAAACCCGACAGTGAATAACGCAATAACTAGAGTAATCAAACCTGAGAATATAAAGTCTGTCCAACTGATGGGTGTTGGATAGGCATAATCCTCGAGCCAACGTCGCATTAGGTACCAGGCCAGTGG